>QHWR01000035.1:15169-17611 GCA_003223835.1 Acidobacteriota bacterium
GATGTTTCTGTAGCGCGCCTCGCCGAGGCCGACGTAGTACAGCACCTCGTGGGAGCGCTGCATCGCGTCGACGGCGGGCAGCCCCGCGAGCTGGCCGCAATAGCCGACGAACGAAACGGCGTTCATGCCGGGAATGTGCGCGTCGGTCTCCGGCATGTAGCCGATGTGCGCGCGGATGGCGAGCGGCTCCTGCGCCACGTTCATCCCGAGCACGCTCATCCGTCCGGCCGACGGCTTGATGAAGCCGAGCAGCGATTTGAGCATCGTGCTCTTGCCGGCGCCGTTGGGCCCGAGCAGACCGACCGCGCCGCGCGCGAACCGCGCCGAGACGTTCTTGAGCGCGCGGTTCTTCCCGTAGATCACCGTCACGTCGTCGAGCTGCACCGCGGGTCCGTTCGCGACGGCGCGTGCGGGGACGTCAACGGCGGTCTCTGTGGCCATCGTGCTTACTTTATACGGGTTTTTGGAGATCCGGGTTCAGCGCACGTGCGATGTGAGCCGACGCACATTCGGCATTCAAAGCGTTCCTCGCAGGCCGAGCGCCTCGGCGCGCTCGCGCATGAACGCAATCACGTTCGTGATGTGCTGGTCGAGCGGCAGGCCGATCTCCTCGGCGCCGCGGCGGAGATCGTCGCGGTTGACCGCGCGCGCGAACGCCTTGTCCTTCATCCGCTTGATCACCGAAGAGGCTTCGAGGTCGAGCACGCTCTTCGACGGCCGCACGAGCGCGGCCGCGGTGACGAAGCCCGTCATCTCGTCGCACGCGTACAACGTATGCTCGAGACGGCTCTCGCGCGGCACGCCCGAGTATTCCGCGTGCGACAGGATCGCGCGCGTCACCCATTCGGGGTACCCCTTCGCCTTCAGCACCTCGACGCCTCGGAAGGGGTGATTCTCCTGATCCGGATAGCGTTCGTAATCGAAATCGTGCAGCAGCGCGACCACGCCCCAGTCGTCCTCGTTCTCGCCGAACATCCGCGCATAGCCGCGCACCGCCGCCTCGACCGCGAGCATGTGCTTCCGGAGACTCTCGCTCCGGGTGTACTCCGTCATCAACGCAAACGCGTCGTCACGGTTCAGCGACATGGGGGAATCATATAACGCGGTTCGGGGTTCGCCGTTCCAGGTTCGAGGTCTGGTTCGGGGTTCGACGTTCGGGGTCTGGTTCACGGTTCGGCGAACCCCGAACCCCGAACGATCATCTGCCGGCCGGCGCATCGACTTTGCGGTAATCCGCCGGGACCGTGAGCGCGCCGACGTCGACGGGACCTGTGGTCAGCTCGACGATCTCGCTGCGCAGCTCGTAGTCCGGCAGCAGCGTCAGCCGCAGGCGCGTCTTGACCGGAAAGCGTCCCGCCGGCACGGCCGCGCCCAGCCCGGGAATCGCGATGAGCGCGTCGATCGTCCTCAGCATCGACGCGTACTCGGCCCCCGAGAAGGCGTCGGTGAACCACATGTCGCCCGCGATCTGAAAATCGTGCGGGAGCGAGGCCGAGGCCGGGACGCCCTGAGAGGAAGGAAGCGCGAGCGTGAGCGACAGCTCGAAGCGCTGGGCCCGCTGCCCCGCGATCGTCGCGGTCTCGCCGGTCGCGCGAAGCTGTAGATCCGGCACGGCGGCGCCGGACTCCGTCGCGGCCGCCGCCGGCACCTCGAAGTACGTCCGCCGTTCCGGATCGAGCACCTGAATCGCCGGCGCGCCGGTGCGCTGCAGCACGACGCTTCCCGCCGGCAGAATGGACAACCGCGACTTCAACGTCGCGCGCACACCCTCGGCGCCCCCCGCCCACTCCATCGTCACGGGACCGTCGGGCGTCAGCATCTGCATCATCAAGGGTCCGAGACCGGCGTACGGACTCGACCTGTCCGCGCCCGGCGCCGGCGTCACCCGCGCGATCTCGAGACGCATCGTCGCTTTCAGGCCGACAGGGGCGGCGGCGGGGGCTTGTGCCGCGAGAAGGATGGCTAGCAGCAACTGGGGCATCGTCGAGCATCCTTTGTCGAACGTTCTGTTTCCAACCTATCCATCTCTGTGCCCTCTGTGATCTCTGTGGTGAATTCTATCTCCGCTGACTCCGCTCGATCGCAGCCGCGACGACGTCCCTCACCTTCGGCGCGACGCGATACCGGTCGAGCGCCAGCGGATCCGCCAGCGTGACGTCGCTGGCGTCCGACGCGCTCGCGAGCGTTCCACCGACGGCGCGGCACAGAAAATCGACGAGCACGAAGTGATAACGCACCTTGCGCGTCTCGTCGAGCATGATGCGGTCGAAGACGTCCACGACCGGTCCCACGTCCACGACGAGACCGGTCTCTTCGAGCACCTCTCGGGCGACGCCGGCCTCGAGCGTCTCGCCGAGCTCCAGCGTCCCGCCCGGCAGGCTCCACTGCCCCGCGAGCGGCTCGTGACGCCGCTTCACCAGGACGACGCGTCCGTCCATCAGC
>QHWR01000036.1:0-18707 GCA_003223835.1 Acidobacteriota bacterium
CCGCGTTCGGCGCGCGACTGCATGTAGGGCACGCCGAGCAACAGCAGACCGGCGGCGACGGGAATCGCCGCGACGCCGAGCGCCGCGACAAGCGATCGTGTCGGCCGAATGCGCCAGGCCGCGAGCACCATCGCGGTGAACGGCAGCAGGACCGTCATCAGCATCATGCCGAAGTACATGCACGCGAGCCACTGGGCGGCGACGGCGCTTCCGAACGCGAGCCCGGTGCGCCAGCCCGGCGCCGCGAACATCCGCAGGAGCCCCAGGAACGCCAGCGGCACGAAACACAAGTACTGCAGCTCGAGATGGCTGTAGTGCTCGCTGTGAAACGGATACAGCGCCCCGAGGACGCCGGCGACGAAAGACGCCCGCAGATCCGAGGTCAGCCGCCACGACACGTAGAAGAACGCAAGACCGCACGCCGGAAACGCCGCGAAGAACAGCAGGTTGGACACGAGGAGCGGATCGGCGCCCGCCGCGATGAACGGCGCCGCGGCGAATCCTTCGAGCAGCGTCGCATCGGAATAGGTCAGCGTCTTCGGCGCGGGATAAAAGATGTTGGCGTCGAACAGGTGGCGCGGGTCGTGCGTGAGCTGGTGCGCGATCACCGCGAGCCGCCACGCCGAGAACACCGGGTCCCCTGGATCCGGCACGCGGCGCGGATGCATGAGGTGCGGCGTCAGCCACAGCAGCGACGCGAGCACGACGGCCACCGCATAGAACTTCAGCTCGGGCGGCGGAGGTTCCGGCTGGGCGAAGCGCGCGCGTTCGGCCGCGAGGCGGAGGGCGACGGCGGGATCGCGCAACGCGGGCAGCGGCGGCACGCGACGCGCGAACAGGATGCGCAGCACGACGAGTCCGGCGCCATACAGCATCGGCCGCCACGGCGACACCAGCAGCAGCCGCGTATGAAACGGGCGAATCAGCGTCCGGCCGCCAAGGGTTTCGACGAGCGCCGTGCTGGCCAGGACGATCGCGGCCAGGTCCAGAAAAGTGATCGCGACCATCGCGATCCGGAATCGTCGTGAGCTCATGCGAAAATACGGCAGCGGCAAGGTATCATGGTTCCATGCCCCGCAAGCTGCTGCTCGCCGACGACAGTGTGACCATTCAACGGGTCATCGAGCTGACCTTCGCCGACGAGGACATCCAGGTGATCGCCGTCGGCGACGGCAAGCAGGCGATCGAGCGCGTCGAGCGCGAGCGGCCCGACATCGTGCTCGCCGATGTGGGCATGCCGGAACGCGACGGGTACGAGGTCGCGGCGTTCATCAAGGGCAACCCCGCGCTCGCGCAGATTCCCGTCGTGCTCCTGACCGGCGCGTTCGAGCCGATCGACGAATCGCGCGCGCGCGCCGTCGGCTGCGACGGCGTTCTTGTGAAACCCTTCGAGCCGCAGATGGTGATCAGCCGCGTCAGGGATCTGCTCGCGGGACATCGTCCCGCGAATCTGTGGGCCGCGTCGCCGGCGGCGCAAGGCCCGGTGCGTCGCGCGGATTCGGATCGTGGGCCCGCGTCCGGCGCGCCTGCGCCGACAGGCGATTCCCTCGAGGCGTATTTCGATCGACTCGACGCGGCGTTTTCGGGGGCCAATGACGCGGCCGATGCTCCGGCCGTGCAGCCCGCGGCGGCGATGCCGCCGGCAGCCCCATCGGCGCAGCCCGCGCCGACCGCTCCGCCGCCGACCGTCCCCTACATGCCGCCCTCCGCTTCGGCGGCGCAGCCGGTTGACGATCTGAGCGCGTGGGATCCGGATCTCACCGGCGATCCGGCGCAGCGGGTGCCGCCCACGTTTGCGGCGGACCGCGCCGCGTCCGCACCGGCATGGACGCCGCCGTCGCCGACGCCGGCGTCGACGTCGTTTACGGCGCCCGCGCAGCCCGCCGCGGCGCCGGCAGCGCCCGCGGTTCCGCCGCCTTCGCTCGTGGACGCGTTCGCGGCGCTGCTCACCGCCGAGCAGCGAACGCCGATCTCGCCGTCGGGCAGCGTCGTGCCGGGAGGGGACGCGCTCGACGAGCGCACGCTTGACGACATCGCGCGGCGCGTCGCGGCGCGCCTCAATCTGGACACGATGCGTCCCGCGGTTCTCGAGATCGCGGAGCGGCTCGTGCGCGACGAAATCGAACGTCTGAAGCAGAATCGGTGATGCCGCACGGCTTCGAGCTGAATCACCCGATTCACGTACCCGACAAGCCCGCCCTCGAAGGGCTCGAACAGAAATGGATGGCGCGGTGGGAGGACGCGGGCGTCTACCGCTTCGACCGCACGCGCCCGCGCGACGACGTGTACGCCATCGACACGCCGCCCCCGACCGTCAGCGGGTCGCTGCACGTCGGCCACGTGTTCTCCTACACGCACACCGACGTGTTCTACCCGATGGGCTGGGACGACAACGGCCTGCCGACCGAGCGGCGCGTGCAGAATTACTTCGGCGTGCGCTGCGATCCGTCGCTCCCGTACGACGCGTCGTTCACCCCGCCGGACAAACCCGGGAAGCACACCGTCTCGGTGTCGCGTCCCAACTTCATCGAGCTGTGCGCGCGTCTCACCGCCGAGGACGAAAAGGCGTTCGAAGCCCTCTGGCGTCGCCTCGGTTTGTCGGTCGACTGGAGCATGAACTACGCGACGATCGATCGCCGGTCGCAGAGAATTTCGCAGGTGTCGTTCCTGCGGTTGCTTCACGAAGGACACGCCTACCAGCTCGAGGCGCCCACGCTCTGGGACGTGGACTTCCGTACCGCGGTCGCCCAGGCGGAGCTGGAGGATCGCGAGATCGCGGGCGCGTACCATCGGATCAAATTCCTGAAGCCCGGCGGCGGCGACGTTCAGATCGAGACGACGCGTCCGGAATTGATCCCCGCGTGCGTGGCGCTCGTGGCGCATCCCGGCGACGAGCGCTACAAGCCGCTGTTCGGGACCGACGTGATCACGCCGCTCTTCGGCGTCCGCGTGCCGGTCAAGCCGCACGAGCTGGCCGATCCGGAGAAAGGGTCCGGCGTCGCGATGATCTGCACGTTCGGCGACGTCACCGACGTCGTGTGGTGGCGCGCGCTGTCGCTGCCGGTGCGCGCGATCATTCAGTCGAACGGCGCATTACGCCCCGTCGCGTGGGGCAGCGACGGATGGGAATCAGCCGATCCCGCGCGCGCGCAGCAGGCGTACGATCAGCTCGCGAACCTGTCGGCCGCGAAGGCGCGCGCGAAGATCGTCGAGTTGCTGCGGGACAGCGGCGACCTCGTCGGCGAGCCGCGGCCGATCACCCATCAGGTGAAGTTCTACGAGAAAGGGGATCGTCCGCTCGAGATCGTCACGAGCCGGCAGTGGTTCATCAAGACGATGGCGTTCAGAGACGCGCTGATGCAGCGTGCGCGCGAGCTGCAGTGGCACCCGCCGTACATGCAGGCCCGTTTGGAGAACTGGATTAACGGCCTCGCCGGCGACTGGTGTGTCAGCCGGCAGCGATTCTTCGGCGTCCCGTTTCCCGTCTGGTATCCGGTGCTCGCCGATCGCACGCGCGACCATGCGCACCCGATCGTGCCATCCGAGGATCGGCTGCCGATCGATCCATCCACGGACGTTCCAGACGGCTTCCGCGCCGACCAGCGCGATCGGCCGGGCGGCTTCGCCGGCGACCCCGACATCATGGACACCTGGGCGACGTCGTCGCTGACCCCCCAGATCGCGGGACGCTGGCTGGAAGATATGGACTTGTTCAACCGCGTCTTTCCGATGGACGTGCGGCCGCAGGCGCACGACATCATCAGGACCTGGCTGTTCTCGACGGTGCTCCGATCGCACCTCGAGTTCGGCTCGCTGCCGTGGGCGCACGCCGCGATCTCCGGCTGGGTGCTCGACCCGGATCGCAAGAAGATGTCGAAGTCGAAGGGCAACGTCGTCACCCCGATGGCGCTGCTCGACGAGCACGGATCCGACGGCGTGCGCTATTGGGCCGCGAGTGGACGGCCGGGCGCCGACACCGCGTTCGACCCCGCGCAGATGCGCGTCGGCCGGCGCCTGGCGATCAGAAGCCAGAGCCAATCGGCGAGGTTGCGCACCCGCTCGACGTCGGCATTCTGACGAATCTCGCGAACCTGGTTGCGGACGCGACGCGTCGTCTCGATGCAGAGTACGACTACGCGTGGGTCCTCCAACGAACGGAATCTTTTTTCTGGGATTTCTGCGATAACTATCTCGAGTTGATCAAGGCGCGGCGGTACGGCGACTTCGGCGGAGCGGCGGCGGGGTCTGCCAACACCACGATGCTGGCGATCCTGTCGGTATTGAATCGGCTGTTCGCGCCGTTCATCCCGTTTGTGGCGGAAGAAATCTGGTCATGGTGGCGGCCCGGGAGCGTGCATCGCAGCCACTGGCCGGTGGAAGCCGACGTCCTGTCGCTGATCGAGTCAGGAAATGAGACAGCGTTTGGTCTTTACGTACGGACGACCGAGGTGCTTGCCGCCATCCGCAAGCGCAAATCCGAGCAACGCCTCTCTGCGGGCGCGCCTTTGCAGATCGTGCGCGTTCGCAACAACGAGGACCTCGAGCTCCGTCTGGCTCCGTCGTTGGACGATCTGAAGGCGGCGGCCCGTACGGATGCGATCCAGTTCATGGCCGATCCCGCGTTCGATGTCGAGATCGTGCCGAAAGAGAGCGCGGCATGAGGTCCGTGCCGTTCGCCGCGCTCGACCCCGCGCTTTATCGCGAGACCGTGCGGCGCGCGCTGGCCGAGGATCTCGGCTGGGGCGACGTGACGACCGACGCGACCGTTCCGGCCGACACGCGGGCGCGCGGCGTGATCCTCTCGAAATGCGACTGCGTGATCGCGGGACTCGACGTCGCCGCCGAAGCATTCCGCCAGCTCGATCCGGGGTGCGAGTTCATCACCATGAAGAAGGATGGCGATCGCTGCCATCCGGGGGACGTCGTAGCCGACGTGAACGGGCTCGCCGCCTCGATGCTGACCGCCGAGCGGACGGCGCTCAACTTCCTGCAGCGGCTGTCGGGCATCGCCACGTTGACGCGCCGGTTCGTCGAGGCGGCGGGCGGCCGCATCACGATCCTCGACACGCGCAAGACGACGCCCACGCTGCGCGCGCTCGAGAAGTACGCCGTGCGCGCCGGCAGCGGCACGAACCATCGCGGCGGTCTGGATGATGGAATTCTGGTCAAGGACAACCACATCAGGCTGGCGGGCGGCGTCGCCGCGGCGGTGAAGAAATTGAAGGCGACGGATCCCGAGATGCCGATCGAAGTGGAGGCGCAGAGCCTCCAGCAGGTGGACGAGGTGCTGGCCGCGGGCGCGGACATCCTGCTGCTCGACAATCTCTCGATCGACGAAATCCGCGAAGCGGTCCGGCGCGCGCGCGGCCGCGCGCAGATCGAGATCTCCGGCGGCGTCACGCTGGAGCGGCTGCCCGAGCTCGCCACGACCGGGGCCGATTACGTCTCGGTCGGCGCGCTGACGCATTCCGCGCCCGCGGCGGATCTGAGCTTCGAGCTGGAGCCCGATCGATGAACGTGGAGCGATTGCTCTTCCCGGCCACAGCACTCTGCACCTCACATGGCGGCTGATCCGCTTCCCCTCGAGATCGACGCCGCGCTGCGCGCGACGGCATCCGCGCGCGGCATCTTCGGCACGCGTGTCTTTTACTTCGCCGAGACAGGTTCGACCAACGACGTTGCCGCGCTCGCGGCGGAGCGCGGCGAGCCGGACGGCACGCTCGTCATCGCCGCCGCGCAAACGGCGGGTCGCGGACGGCTGGGGCGCACGTGGTACTCGCCCCCCGGCGCGGGACTCTACGTGTCCGCGGTCCTTCGCGACGCGGCGATTGCGCCGTGGCTGACGCTCGCGGGCGGCGTCGGCGTGGCCGAGGGGTTGCGCGCGGCCACCGGCCTGCCGGTGCAACTGAAATGGCCGAACGACGTCGTCGCGACCGCCGGGCCGGCGTTTCGGGCACGCCGCAAGCTCGCGGGGATCCTCGCGGAAGCGTCGAGCACGTCGGACGGGTTGCAGTCTGTCGTCCTGGGATTCGGCATCAACGTGCGGGCCGACGCGTTCCCGCCGGAGCTCGGGGATCGAGCGACGTCGCTCGAAGTCGAGCTGGGGCGTCCCGTGGATGGCGGGCCGGTGCTCGGCCACGTCCTCGTGGCGCTCAATCGCGCCGTCATGGATCTGTCGGGCGGGCGGGTGGACGAGGTGCTCCGCCGCTGGCGCGCGCTCGCCCCTTCGTCCACGGGGGCATCCGTCGAGTGGGACACCCCAGACGGCGTCCGCGCCGGCGTGACGGCCGGTCTCGACGCGGACGGCGCGCTGCTCGTTCGCAATGGCACCGGAATGGAACGCCTCATCTCCGGCGAGATACGCTGGCTCTAGGAATCGCGCCGCTCACGCTGCGCGAGACGACGATTCATGCTGCTCGCGATCGACATCGGGAACACGAACATCGTCCTCGGCGTCTTCGACGGCGTCCGGCTGACGCACAGCTGGCGCCTCGCGACGCTGCGCGAGCGCACCGCCGACGAAATCGGCCTGATGGTCACGCAGCTCTTCGAACGCAGCGGGATCGATCTCGCCAGCATCAGCGGCGTCGCGTTGTCCTCCGTCGTTCCGCCGCTGACCCATCCGATGGAGGAGATGGCCGAGCGCACGTTCGGCCGTACGCCCCTGACCGTCGATCCCGCGCACGCAGGGATGCCGGTGCGCTACGCGCCCATTACCGACGTCGGCGCCGACCGCATCGTCAACGCGGTCGCGGCATGGGATCGGTACGGGCAGGCGCACGCCCTGCCGCTCATCGTCGTCGACTTCGGCACGGCGACGACGTTCGATGCGATCTCCGGGGACGGGGAGTACCTCGGCGGCGTGATTTGTCCGGGCATCGGCATTTCCGCCGACGCGTTGTTCCAGCGCGCGGCACGGCTGCCGCGCGTCGAGGTGCGCAAACCGTCGCGCATCATCGGCCAGACGACGGTGACGGCGATGCAGGCGGGACTGTTCTTCGGCTACGTCGCGATGGTGGACGGGATCGTGCGCCGGATGCGCGGCGAGCTGGCGCGCGGCGACGAGGCGGTCGTCATCGCGACGGGGGGCATGGCCGACGTCATCGCGGGCGACAGCGAAACGATCCAGCACGTCGATGCGGATCTGACGCTAAACGGCCTCCGACTCATCTGGGAACGATCCTGACTGGCGATCGGTGATTGGCGAGTGGCGACTCAAAAATCGCCGATTACGGATTGCAGATTGCATCGTCGATTGGCGATTCGTCCATTTGAAATCGGTAATCCCAATCAACAATTACCAATTACCAATTACCAATCACCAATCGCCAATCGCCAATGGAATCGGCAGTTTACAATCAGCAATAATCCAATCTTCAATCTGCAATCGACAATCGGCAATGGATGAAGCTCATTATTGCCGCGAGCTCGAAGCGTATCTCTGTCGGAAGAACGAGGGCCATCTGATCCGCATCGTCGGTCCCGTGTTCGAGCAGGTGACCGGCTGGGCGCGGGACGGCGTGCCGCTGGCCGTGGCCTTCCGGGGCATCGATCGGTTCTGCGAGCGGTATTACGCCAAAGGCGCGCGGCGCCGGCCCGTGCGGATCGAATTCTGCGAAGCGGACATTCTGGAGCTGTTCGACGACTGGCGGCGCGCGGTCGGCGTTGCGGCGCCGGCGCCGGGGACCGATCGCCGAGAGACGCTGCCCGCGCACCTGGAACGGGCGATCGCGAGGCTGACGGCGCGGCGCGCCGGCGGACGCGCGTCGGATCGGTTCGATCGCGCCCTCGACGAAGCGGTCCGCGAGCTGGATCGCCTGAAGGGGAGCGCGAAGAGCGTTCGCGGTGAAGCCCGCATGCGGCTGATCGAGCGGCTCGCGACGCTCGATCGCGAGCTCGTCGGCGCCGCGGCCGAAGATCTCTCGTCTGCCGAGCGTGACGGGTTGCGGCGGGACGCGGAACAGGAACTGGCGCCGTTCGCGCCGCGGATGCCGGCGGGGGCGCTCGCGCGCGCCGTCGATGCCGCATTCGACCGTCTCGTCCGCGATGCCGCGGGGCTGCCGATCGTCGCGTTCGACTAAAGAGGATGAGGGTCTCAATTCACTGTTCTCTCTGTTTTCTCTGCAGTGAAGTACGTCGAGCATCGGGAATGGTTCATGCTCCACGAAGGCCAGGAAATCGAGGTCGCGATCGAGAAGCCGGCCGCGGGCGGGCGAATGATCGCGCGTCATCACGGGCAGGTCGTGCTGGTGAGCGGCGCGATTCCGGGGGAGCGCGTGCGCGCGCTGGTGGATCGCGCGGAGAAGCGGCTGGCGTACGCCGCGACGCGTGCGGTCGTCGAGGCCTCGGCCGATCGGCGCGCGCCGGCGGCCGATCCGTTGTGCGGCGGCAACCTGTACGCGCACATCGCGTATCCGCGCCAGCTCGCGATCAAGAGCGACATCATCCGCGATGCGCTCGCGCGTCTCGGGCGCATCCCGTGTGAGCAGCCGATCGACGTGGCCGCGTCGCCCGAGCGCGGGTACCGGATGCGCGCCCGCTGTCACGTCCGCGGTCCCCGCGCCGGGTTCTACCGCGAGGGGACACACCAGCTCTGCGATACGGCGATCACCGGTCAGTTGCTGCCGGAATCGGTGGCCGCGCTGCAGCGACTCGCCGCGGCATTAGACCGCGAGGCGCCGGGCTCGGCCGCGTCGATCGAGCTGGCGGAGAACGCGGCGGGCGATCGCCGCGCCGGTCACGTCGAGATCGCGGCGGGGGCGCGGTTCGACGCTCCCGCGCTCGCCCGTATCGGCGCCGCCGCGGAAGTCAGCGGCGTCACGGCGCGCGGCACGGCGACGGGCCGTCTGCTGGAATGGGGCGACCCCGTGATCGCCGATCCGCTCGCGACGATTACCGGCGGACGCGCGGCATCGGGGGAACTACGCCGGCAGCCGGAGTCCTTCTTTCAGGCCAACCGGTTTCTCCTCGCGGCGCTCGTGACGTCCGTGATCGATGCGGTGCCGTCCGAGGGCGAAGTGCTCGATCTTTACGCGGGGGTCGGGCTGTTCGCCGTCGCGCTGGCCGCCGCCGGACACCTGAAGATCACGGCGGTGGAAGGAGACCGCACGTCGGGAACGGATTTACGTCGCAACGCGACGCCGTTCGCGCCGCGGCTCGCGGCGCACGTCATGCGCGTCGAGGATTATCTCGCCTCCCGTTCGCGCGCTCCGGCCGCCTGCATCGTCGTCGATCCGCCGCGCACGGGGTTTTCGAAGGAGGCGGCCGACGCGATCGTCCGCCACGGCGCGCGCCGCATCGTCTACGTGTCGTGCGACGCGCCCACGCTCGCGCGCGACGCGCGGCGGCTGCTCGACCACGGCTATTCGCTGACGTCCATCCGCGCGTTCGATCTCTTTCCCAATACACCGCACGTCGAGACGCTGGCGGTCTTTGACGGATGACGGATGAGCGCGCGCGGCTTGTGGCTGGAGTTCCGGCAGGTGCGGCCGCTGCGCTAATCCCGCGGCTTCGCGTCCCGTGCCGCGGCTTCGACGAAGGCGTCGAACAGCGTGGCGAACCGTCCGGTCCGCCAGAAATTCTCCGGATGCCACTGCACCCCGAGGCAGAACCGCGCGCCGGGACGCTCGATCGCTTCGATCACGCCGTCCTCGGACGAAGCCGCGACGATGAACGATGCCGCGACGCGGCCGACCGCCTGGTGATGACGGCTGTTCACGGGACACACGCCGTCGCCGTCCAGGCCGAGCGTCTGCGCGAGGCGCGTGCCGCGCGCGACGCGCACGTCGTGCGCCGGCGCGTCCTTCGGTTGCGTGATGTCGTGGTTCACGCCGCTGCTCAGGCTCGACGGGATGTCCTGGACGAGCGTTCCCCCGGCCGCGACGTTGAGCACCTGCACGCCGCGGCAGATCGCGAGGAGGGGTATGTCGCGCTCCATCGCCGACCGCGCGATCGGGACCTCGAACGCGTCGCGCTGGGCGTCAATCTCCGTGCACGGATGGGGCGTCTCGCCGTAACGCGCCGGCTCCACATCCGCGCCGCCCGTCAGCAGCAATCCGTCAATGCGGGTGAGCGCGCGCGCGGGATCGTCGGTCGGTTCGAGGATGACGGGATCGCCGCCGGCGCGCGCCACCGACTCGACGTAGTCGTCGATGCGCGCGCAGCGGGTGATGCCGATGCGTGGTTTCATGGATCCAACCCGCGCCGCTGAAGCGGCGCGCTACGACCATTGTGACGTGCGGCCTGCGCCCGCGCGTCACATTCTGTCCGGCACCGCGCAACCCATCAGGTCGAGCGCACGCGTGAGCTGGTTGCGATAGTACGCGACGGCGGCGGCGCGCCACAGGCGCGTCTCCTGGCGCTCCTCGTTCAGAATCGGATACCGATGATAGAACGCGTTGAACTGCTGCGCGAGACCGAACGCGTACTTCGCCACGACCGACAGCTCGAGCGTGCGGACCGCCTGATCCACGATCTCGTCGAGCCGCGCCGCGTCGAGCACCAGCCCCCAGAGTTCGTGCGATTCGGCCGAGCCGTCCGTCAACGGCGCCGCGGGCGTGGACGGCAGCGCCGCGGCCACCGCCGCTTCGTCCGTCCCCAGGCGCTCGCGCAGCTTCGCGAAGATGTTGTTCGCGCGCACGACCGCGTATTGCAAGTACGGTCCGCTCTCCCCCTCGAAGCTCAGCGCCTCGTCGATGTCGAACGCGATCACCTTGCTCCGGGTGAACTTCACCATGAAGTAGCGCACCGCCGCGGTCCCGATCGCGTCCGCGGTGCGGCGGACGTCGTTCGCCGTGAACTCCGGGTTCCGTTTCGCGACTTCCGCCGCCGCCTTGCCGGTGAGCCGGTCCAGCAGATCGTCCGCCTTCACGCCGAGCCCTTTGCGCCCCGACACCTCGACGAAGGGCTTGTCCGCCCCCTCGCCCGGGTCGTACCCCAGCTCGCGCGCGGTCTCGTGCGACAGCGCGACCATCTCGTAGGCGTAATGGATCGACCGCTCCGCCTGCTCGCGATAGCCGAGCGCGGCGAGCGCCTGCTTCAGCAGCTTCTGCAGGTACGCCTGCCGCGTGTCGATGACGTTGCACACCATCGCCGCGCGCCCGAACGCGGGCGCGTTCGGACCGGCCGCGCTCGCCTCCGACGTGGTTGACCACAGCGTGTGTCCGTTCCGCGTGTTGAACACGCGGTAGTTGAAGTCTCGTCCGAGCAGACCGAACTTCCACAGCTGATACGCCATGTCCTTGCCGACGTACGTCACCGTGCCGTCGGAACGAACGATCACCTTTTCGCGCTGCTGATCCTCGCCGGCCGCCTCGTCGGCCGGCTCACGGCCGGCGTCGGCGCCGGCTTCGTTGACGGCGTCCTCGATCCGCATCACCCAGCAGCCCTTCAGCTTTCCCTCCGACTGCAGGAACACGGCGCCGGTCTTTTTCAGGAACTCGAACGCGTGCGCCCAGAAGTGCAGGCGCAGGATGTCTCCCTCCCACGTGAGCAGGTCGTAGTCGATGTTCATCCGCGCCATCGTCTGCAGGTGGCAGCGGACGATGCGGTCGGCGATGAACGCGCCCATCGCGGCGGTCTCGTTGCCGCCGCGTTCGATGTCGTGGAGCGCCGCGGCCCGGATCTTCAGCCGTTCCTTGTCGGCTTCGTACCACTCCGTCACGCGCGCGTAGAGATCCCAGCAGTAGTAATCGAATCGCGTCGAGCCGGCGATCGCGCGGACGTCATCGAGCGAACGGTGCTCCAGCTCGCGGAATCCGACGACGACGTCCGCGACCTGGACGCCGGTGTCGTCGATGTAGTTCTGGATTTCGACCGGCCGTCCCTGGAAGCGCAGGAGGCGCCCGAACGCGTCCCCGAGCGCGGCGTTGCGAAGATGGCCGATGTGCGCCGCCTTGTTGGGATTGATGGCGGTGTGCTCGACGATGGTTTTGCCCTTATGGTCTTCCGCCTGAAGGCGGAAGCCACGATCCCTTGGAGAATTCGCAGCTTCCGGCTTTAGCCGGAAGCTCTCCGCCAGCCAGCGCATCAACCACGCGGGCCGATCCAGAAAGAAATTGATGTAGCCGTTCGGCGTCGCCTCGATCCGCGCCACCCCTTCGACCGTACCCAGCGCGCCCACGATCTCCCGCGCGATCGCGCGCGGCGCCTTTCGCAGCCGCCGCGCGAGGGCGAACGCGACGGGGACGGCAATGTCGCCGAGCGCGCGATTCGGCGGCGCCTCGAGCGACATCTCGGCGATCGCGGGATCGCCCGGCGGCAGCGCGTAGAGCCGGCTGACGGCGTCCGCGGTGCGGTTACGGACGTGCTGGTGAATCGGGAGAATCA
This sequence comes from Acidobacteriota bacterium, assembly GCA_003223835.1. GTDB lineage: Bacteria > Acidobacteriota > Vicinamibacteria > Vicinamibacterales > 2-12-FULL-66-21 > Gp6-AA38. Next base: position 12,328 of record QHWR01000036.1, read on the forward strand.
TCTTCCGTGATACGATCCTTCAACGGATCCGACATCAATTCAATCCGGGCCCCGGTCAATCCGGGCCCTGGCGCGCGCGTAATCATGCGGCGTGTTGACGTTCACGAACAGCAGATCGTCCGGATCGTACGCCGCCAGGATCTCCGGCCCGAGCTCGCGCACGCGCAGCTCGCCGGGGAGCGCCGCGACACGGCGCTCGCCGCGCGCGATTGCCGCGGCCAGCGGGCCCGCGCATCGTTTCGTGTACAGCGCGCAGAGCGGTTCCACACCCCGTGCGCTGCGGGGCACGACCGCGTCCACGCCGTCCGATTCGGCGATGAGACGCGCGAGCAGCGCGTCGCTCACGAACGGCAGATCGCAGGCAACGATCAGGACCCGATCGCACGGCGACTCGACGAGCGCCGTATACATGCCGCCGATCGCGCCCGCGTCGGGGATCGCATCGGGGACGATGCGCACGGGCAGCCCTTCGTATCGTGCGGGATCGTTGGCGACGACCAGGATGGGATTTGCGACCCGGGAGAGGACCGCAAGCTGGCGATCGATAATGCGCAGGCCGCCGAGGCGAAGCGCCGATTTGTCGGCGCCGCCAAACCGGCGGGCGCGTCCGCCGGCGAGAATGGCGGCGGCGACGTCCGCGCGTTCGGGCGACATTATCATCCGAACATTATCAGAATTGCGCCGGCCGGCCGGAGCGCGCAACGCCGAGCCGCCCCTCGCCGCAGGATCCGGCGTGAACGTCCGTCGAGCCTATGAGTGAACCGCGCATCGGCCGAGTGCTCGTCGCCAGCCTCCACCAGGCCATCGCCGATCTGCTGCCCACGCGGCTCGAGTTTTACGAGAACTGGCTCAACGTGTCGGGATTGCGGGAGGGGACCATCGGCCTCGCGCCGCTCTCCGCCGTTCTCAGTTTCCTGCGCACCGAGGGAGAGGCCTACAACCTGATCACGTCGCGCGCCGGCGAGTACGCGGCGGACTGGACGGTCGACAACGTTCCGGCGTTCGAACGGCGCATCGTCCGCGCGCTGCCGTCCGTGCTGCGGGCGCGGGCGGGACTCCGCACCGCACGCGGGCTCATCCGCTCGACCTATCCCGGGTCGCGCGCCATCACGCGTGTGAAGCGCGGCATCGTCTCGGTCGATCTGCGCGGATCGCTATTCTGTGAGGTGCGCGAGGCATCGGTGCTGCCGCTGTGCGGGTTTTACGCGTCGGCGATCGCGCGCGTGCTGCGCCAGTTCGACGTGCCCGCCGACGCACGCGTGAGCCAGTGCCGCGCCGCCGGCGCGCAAAAAGGGTGCATGCTGTCCGTGACGCTGAATGGCCGCGCCGCGGGCAGCGCCGTCGCGGCCTGAGTGAGCGGAGGATCCAGCTCACCACAGAGGTCACAGAGCACACAGAGAAGGAACGGTCAAACAACCCGTGAAAAATCCGAGCTCTGTGAACTCTGTGGTGAGATTCCCCGCCGCGGCGTTGCTCGCCTGCGCTCTCGGAGGCGCCGCGACCTCGGCGGCGGCGCAGAAGAACGCGCCACCGGCGCCGCGCGTTCTCGTCGTTCCGTTCGAAAGCGACCAGCGCGACCCGCGCGAGTACTGGCTCGGAGAGGCGGCGGCCGAGCTCCTGACCGACGACCTCAACGCGCGCGGGCTTGGCGCCGTGACGCGGAGCGGCCGCATGCACGCGTTCGAGCAGCTCCATCTGCCAGCCGCCGCCGCGCTCAGCCGCGCGACCGTGATCAAGGTCGGCCAGCTCGTCGGCGCCGAGCAGATGATCGTCGGAAGGCTCGACCTCGAGCAGGACGCCATCACCGTGCACGCGCGGCCCATCCGGATCGACGTCGGCCGCGTCGATCCCGAGCTCACCGAACGCGGACCGTTGCGCGATCTGTTCGCGATTTTCGAGCGCCTCTCACGCCGTCTCATCGAGGGAGGCGCCGCCTCCGCCGCTGCGCCGAGGCCCCCGCTCGAGGCGTTCGAGCAGTACGTCAAGGGACTGCTGGCCGAGCGTCCCGCGAGCCAGGCGACTTTTCTCGAGACGGCGCTGAAGTTGTATCCCGCCTACGATCGCGCGCGGCTCGCGCTGTGGGACGTGCGAACCGAGCAGGGCGATCCGGCGGCGGCGCTCGCCGTCGTCCGCGCGGTGGCCGACGGCTCGCCGTACGCGCGACGCGCACGCTTCCTCCGCGGCGTTTCCCTGTTGCAGCTCAAGCAGGACGACGAGGCGTTCTCCGTCTTCAAAGCGCTGCTCGACAAGGCTCCGGACGCGGCCGTATTCAACAACCTCGGCGTCGTCCAGCTCCGTCGCGGTGGCGGACCGCAGACGGGGACGCCGACGTACTACTTCACCAAGGCGGCCGATTCCGATCCGGATGACCCGGACTTCCTGTTCAACCTCGGATACGCTTATACCGTCAATCGCGACCCCCAGGGGGCGATCTATTGGCTCCGCGAAGCGCTGAGACGCAATCCCGCCGACGGCGACGCGCACTTCGTCCTCGCCGCGGCGCTCGACAGCGCGGGGAACACCGTCGAGGCCGCGCGCGAGCGCGAGCTGGCGGCGCAGCTCTCGTCGAAATACGCGGAGCGTGGGCGGCGGACGGCGGCGGAGAGCACCGCCGCGCCCAGGGGACTGGAGCGCGTGCGTCACGACCTCGAGTCCACACGGACCGTCGCCGTCGATCAGGCGATCGAGCACACCGCGCAGCAGGATCAGCGCGAGCTGGCGAAATTCCATCTGGATCGCGGACGCCGCTTGTTCGAGAAGGAACAGGACCGCGAGGCGATGGCCGAGCTGCGGCGCGCCGTTTATCTGTCGCCGTACGAGGCGGAGGCGCACCTGCTCATCGGCCGGATTCATCTGCGTGAAGGACGGCCGAAAGAAGCCGTGGATGCGCTGAAGATTTCAATCTGGAGTCAGGACACCGCTGCCGCGCACGTCGCGCTCGCCGACGCGTACCTGCGGCTGCGGGACAAGACCGCGGCGCGAAGCGAGGTCCAGCGCGCGCTCGCGCTGGATCCGGTTTCCGACGACGCGAAGAAACTGTTGGCACGAATCGAGGGAGGCGGGTAACCAGATGGCACTCAAACGTCTGACGCTCGTCGCGATCTGGCTGTGTGGGGCCGCCGTCGTCGCCGGGCGCGACGGGGCGCCCGTGGTCGAAAGCGCGGTGGTGGACGCGATCATCCATCCCGTCACCGCGGAGTACATGCGCGCCGCGATCGCGCGCGCGGACGCCGAGGGGGCGGCGCTGGTCGTGTTCACCCTTCGGACGCCGGGCGGGCTGCTCGACGCCACGCGCGACATCAACAACGCGATCATCCACGCGAAAACGCCGGTCGCCGTGTGGGTCGGACCCGCGGGCAATCGCGCCGCGTCCGCAGGTTTTCTGATCACGATGGCCGCCGACATCGCGGCGATGGCGCCGGGGACCCACATCGGCGCGGCGCATCCCGTCTCCGGCACGGGCGAGAAGATGAACGACGTCGAGTCGAAGAAAGCGGCTTCCGACACCGCCGCGTACGCGCGGACGCTGGCGGCCGCGCGCAACCGCAACGTCGCGCTCGTCGAGCAGGCGGTGACCGAGAGCCGGTCGTTCACGGACCGGGAAGCCACCGGCGCGACGCCGCCGCTCGTCGACTTCGTCGCGAACGACGTCCCCGACCTGGTGCGCCAACTCAACGGCCGCACGATCAAGCGATTCAACGGCGAGGCGGTCACGCTGAAGCTCGCGAACGCGCGCGTCCGCGATTACGAGATGACGTGGGCGCAGCGCGTCCTGAGCGCCGTCGCGCATCCGCAGATTGCGTACCTGTTGCTGACGCTCGGGACGCTCGGCCTGACGATCGAATTGTGGAACCCGGGCTCGGTCGTGCCCGGCGTCGTGGGCGGGTTGTGCCTGCTGCTCGCGTTCTTCGCCCTGCAGGTGCTGCCGGTCAGCTACACCGGCGTCGCCCTGATCTTTTTCGGCGTGATGCTCCTGATTCTCGAGGTGAAGGTCGTCAGCCACGGCCTGCTGGCGATAGGCGGCATCACGAGCCTGTTCTTCGGCTCGATCATGTTGATCGACTCGCCGCTGCCGGAGCTGCAGATTGGACTTCGGCTCATCATTCCGATTACGCTGGCGCTTTCCGGCATCATCCTGTTCCTGGTCGGCCTCGGCGTGCAGGCGCAACGGCGTCCGGCCGTGACGGGCGAAAGCGGCATGCTGCACGCCGCGGGCCAGGCGCTCTCGTCGATCGACCCCGGCGGCGTCGGCCGCGTTTCGGCCCACGGCGAGATCTGGACCGCGACCTCCGACGAGCCGATATCAGTAGGGGACCCTGTCGTTGTGACCGGCGTGAACGGACTGGTGCTCACCGTGAAGCGCAGTCCGGAGGTCCGGAGCGTGTAGCTGTAGCCGGCGCCCCGCACGCAGGAGGAGGAGTCGCGCGATGCCTGTTCTCATCATCGTCGTCATCGTCGTCTTCTACATCATCAGTTCCATCAAGATCCTCAACGAGTACGAGCGCGCGGTCATCTTCCGGCTGGGCAAGCTGCTCGACCAACCCAAAGGGCCCGGGGTGATCCTGGTGTTCGCGCCGATCGACCGTATGGTCCGGGTCAGCCTGCGGACGATCGTCATGGACGTGCCGCCGCAGGACGTGATCACGCGCGACAACGTGTCCGTGAAGGTGAGCGCCGTCGTGTACTTCCGGGTAATGGAGCCGCGCAAGGCCATCGTCGAGGTCGAGAGCTATCACTACGCCACGTCGCAGCTTTCGCAGACGACGCTGCGGAGCGTGCTGGGACAGGTCGAGCTCGACGATCTGCTGTCGGCGCGCGACCGGCTGAACCAACAGCTGCAGCACATCCTCGACGTTCACGCCGATCCATGGGGCATCAAGGTCTCGGCCGTCGAAGTGAAGCACGTCGATCTGCCGCCAGACATGCAGCGCGCGATGGCGCGTCAAGCCGAGGCCGAGCGCGAGAAGCGTGCTAAGATCATCCACGCGGCGGGCGAGCTCGAGGCATCGGAAAAGCTGGCGCAGGCCGCCAAGGTTATCGCGAGCGAGCCGGTGACGATCACCCTGCGGTACCTGCAGACGCTCACCGAGATCGCCTCCGAGAAGAATTCCACGATCGTGTTCCCGCTCCCGATCGACTTGATCAACACGCTCATCGGGGGACGCAAAGCCTGACGTGCCGGACCTTTCACATCGCGACGCCGACGACGGCTTCCACGAGATTCAACTGAGCGGGAAGCAGCTCGTCTTCCTGTTCATGGCGACGACGGTCGTGTCGGTGGTGATCTTTCTGTGCGGCGTCCTCGTCGGGCGCGGCGTGCGGACCGAGCGCGTCGTCGACGTGGCGGAGCCGGTTGCGTCCGCCGCGACGCCGGCGTCCACGCCCGTTCCCGCTGCGCCTGCCGCCTCCGGACCTCCGGCCGCGGAACCGCCGCCCCCGGCGACCGACGACAACCTGAGCTATCACAAGCGGCTCGAGAGCGACGCGTCGCCGGCGGAGAAACTGAAGACCGACAAATCGAAGCCGGGCACGGCGCCGCCGCCGGCGGCCGACGCCGGCACGAAGGCACTCGTGCCGCCCGCGCCAAAAGCGAACGCGCCCGCGCCCGCGGCGCCCGCGCCGCCGCAGAAGGGCGCGCGCCCCGGCAAGTGGGTGGTTCAGGTGGTCGCGCTGAAAGATCGTGCGGCCGCGGCCGCCGTCGTCGACCGGTTGTCGGGCAAGGGCTATCCCGCGTTCCTCGTCGATCCCGTGCCCGAGGCGCCGGTGATCTATCGCGTGCAGGTCGGCCGCTACGACGACCGCGACGAGGCGGAACAGACGGCGCGGCGGCTCAAGAAAGACGAGCAGTTCAACCCCTGGATCTCTCGCTAGCGCTCCTCTCGGGCGCGCTCCTCGCGCTCAGCTTCCCGAAGTTCGGCCACCCGGCGTGCGCGTGGATCGCGCTCGCGCCGCTGCTCGTCGCGATCCGCCCGCACGCCCGCGCGACGAGCGGCTCCGGATGGCGCCGCGCCGCGCTGCTCGGTCTGGTGAGCGGCGCCGTGTACTTCTGGGGCACGCTTTACTGGCTCGTGGAAACCATGGTGACGTTCGGCGGGTTGTCGAGCGCGCTCGCGATCTTCGCGGCGTTCCTCCTCGTCTTGTATTTGTCTCTGTTTCCCGCCGCGTTCGCCGCCATCGTCAGGCGGCTGTGGGACACATTCGGCCTCGGCGCCGTGCTCCTCGCCCCGGCCGTGTGGGTCGCGACGGAAATGGGACGCACGTATATCTGGGACGGCTTTCCGTGGATGCTGCTCGGGTACAGCCAGGTGACGGAGCTGCCGGTCGCGCAACTCGCGGCCGTGGTGGGCATCTACGGGCTGTCGGGATTCGTCGCGCTGGTG
>QHWR01000036.1:18728-21014 GCA_003223835.1 Acidobacteriota bacterium
GCGGCGGTCGTCGCGGGCGTCGGGTTCGCGGGGATGATGCGGCTGCGCGCGAACACGCTGCTGACGCGAGGCACGCCGATCCGCGTCGCGGTCGTGCAGGGCAACATCCTCCAGGATCAGAAGAACGCGGCGTATCAAGGCAACGTCTACGTCGGCGACGCGATCACGCGCCGCTATCTCTACATGACGCGCGGGGCGGTCGCCCGCGGCGCGCAGTTCGTCCTGTGGCCGGAGTCGTCGACGCCGTTCTTCTACGAGCTGGACCTCGTGCGCGGCGGGGCGATCCGCAGGCTCGCGCGCGAATCGCACGCGACGATCCTGCTCGGAAGCGATCAGGTCGAACCGATCAAGACGGCCGCGCCCGGCGAGCGGCGGCGCGAGCGGTTCTACAACGCGGCGTTTCTCGTCCGGCCGGACGGGAGCACCGCCGCGGTGTATCGCAAGATGCACCTGGTGCCGTTCGGCGAATACGTCCCGTTGAAGAAGCTGCTGTTCTTCGTCGGACCGATCGTGGACGCCGTGGACGCCTATTCCTTCGGCACCGACGCGGTGCTGTTGCCGGTCGGGGATCACAGGGCGAGCACGGCGATCTGCTACGAGGTGATTTACTCGAGCCTCATGCGACGGTTCGTCGTCGAGGGCAGCGAGCTGCTGACGACGATCACGAACGACGCGTGGTACGGCCGATCGTCCGCCGCGTACCAGCACTGGGCGCAGGCGTCGCTCCGGTCGATCGAAGAAGGACGGTTCCTCGCGCGCGCCGCGAACACGGGGATCAGCGGCTTCGTCGATCCGTACGGCCGCGTGCTGCAGAAGACGGGCCTGTTCGAGACCGCCGTGCTCGTCGAGGATCTGCGGTTCCTGACCGACCGTACGATTTACAGCCGCATCGGCGACCTCGTCGGCTGGTTGTCGGTCGTGCTCACAATCGTGGCGCTGGTGGCGACTTCGCCCCTGGCGTGGCGCCGGTTTAGGCTTTAGACTTTAGGCTTAGCCCAAAGCCCAATCGTTATGCCTATCGATCAACTCGACGACCAGCTCCGCCGGTATCAGGACCTCGCCAAACGCGCGTCCGATCTGCGGAGCTATCTTTGACGCCGCCCGTCCCTCGGACGAACTCGCCCGAATCGAACAGCGCGTTTCGGACCCGGACTTCTGGAAGGACCAGGCGTCCGCCCAGAAGCTGCTGCAGCGCCGCCGCCGTCTCGAAGAGGATCGTCAGCTCAGCGATTCGCTGAAACGGCGCGCCGACGACCTCGGCGTCCTCTTCGAATGGGCGCAACAGGGGGAGTCCGTCGGCGACGACGTGACGCGCGGGCTCGAGGATCTCGCGAAGGAAGTCGACGCGGGCGAGATCAAGAAGATGCTCGGCGGCGAGCACGATCGAAAGAACGCGATCGTGACGATTCATCCCGGCGCCGGCGGCACCGAATCGCAGGACTGGGCGGAGATGCTGCTTCGCATGTACCTGCGATGGGCGGAGCGCCGCGGCTTCAGGCGCGACATCATCGAGGTGCAGCCCGGCGAAGAAGCGGGGATCAAGAGCGCGACTTTCACCGTCACGGGCGAATACGCGTACGGACTGCTCGTCGCCGAAGCGGGCATCCACCGCCTCGTCCGCATCTCTCCGTTCGATCAGGCCGCGCGGCGGCACACGTCCTTCGCGTCGGTCTACGTCTGGCCCGAGCTGCCGGAGGACGTGGACATCGAGATCGACGAGAAGGATCTTCGCGTCGACACGTACCGATCGAGCGGCGCGGGCGGGCAGCACGTCAACGTGACCGACTCCGCGGTCCGCCTCACCCACCTTCCGACGGGCATCGTCGTCTCCTGCCAGAACGAACGGTCGCAGCACAAGAACCGCGCCTCGGCGATGAAGGTGCTGCGCGCGCGCCTGTTCGACCTGAAGATGAAGGAGCAGCAGGCGAAGCTGGAGCAGCTCGGAGGCGAGAAGCGCGACATCGCCGTCGGGAGCCATATCCGCAGCTACGTGCTGCAGCCCTACCAGATGATCAAGGACCACCGCACGAAGGAGCAGGTGGGGGACGTCAACCGCGTTCATCAAGTCGTATTTGATGAAGAAGGCGGCCGGTGCGCTCACCGCGCCAACTGACGAAGACATCTGATTGGCGATTGGTGATTGGCGATTGGCGATTTACGGAATCGGCGATTGACGATTGGCGATTTACGGAATTGGCGATTGACGATTGGCGATTGGGGGATTGGCGATTGGCGATTGCAGATTATTCAATTGTCGATTGACGATTGGTGCGCACAATTCGCGGC
>QHWR01000385.1 GCA_003223835.1 Acidobacteriota bacterium
GAGAGGGGGAGGCAAAAGCTCAGCAACTCGGCTCGCGGGTTGGTTTTTCGGCTCGCAATCACCCAAGGTCCGTCAATCTACTCTACAATTGGGAATCCCGCATTGTACGAGGCAGAGTGCCCGGCCGCATCGTGAGTAGATTGGCAACGATTATCGTTTCGGCTTCGCTCATTACGCTACTGAACGCGGTGTCCTCGCGCGTCCAGGCGCCGACTGCACAGGATTTCGATCGGCTGTTTGCGCACGCGCTGGAACTGCAGCAGGCGGGCGATCTGCTCGGCGCGATCGACACTTACAAGGCCGCGCTGGCCATCACTCCGGATCGCGCGGACGCGCTGTCGAATCTCGGCGCCGCGTACGTCCGGCTCGGGCAGTTCGACGACGGGATCAGGCAATATGAGGCGGCGTACTACAAATCCGCGCGGCCGAACGAGGCGATTCCCCAGCTCAAACGTGTCGTCTCCTCCGATCCGGAGTCGCGGAGCGGACATCTGATCCTGGCGGACTGCTACCTGCAGACCGGGCAGGACCAGGAAGTGATCGCGCTGCTGAAGGCGCGCGAGCGGATGTTCACCACGGATCTCGCGTACGCGTATCTGCTGGGGACGGCGCTCCTGCACACGGGGGACACCGCGGAAGGACAGAAGCATATCGATCGAATTTTCCGCGCCGGCGAGTCCGCCGAAGGGCATCTGCTGATGGGGATCGCGTATCTCGAGCTGAAGGACGGCCGTTCGGCGAAGACGGAACTCGAACGGGCGGTCCAGATGAATCCAACGTTGCCGACCGCTCATTCGCAGTACGGACGCGCGCTGCTCGGCCTGGGGGATCAGGAAGGGGCTGTCCGCGAGTTCCGCGCGGAGCTGGCGGTCAACATCAACGACTTCGATGCCAACCTCTTTCTGGGAAACATAAAGAAAACGGACCAGCAGTTCGCGGACGCCTCCAGCTATCTCGAGCGCGCAACCACCATCCGTCCGGCCGATCTCACCGCAAGGCGGCTGCTCGCGACGCTGCGGCTCCAGACGGGACGCGTCGAGGAAGCCGTCGCGATGTTCGAGTCGGTGGAGAAGGACGCGCCCGAGCTGATCGATGTCCACGTGCAGCTCGCGACGGCCTACAACCGCCTGAAGCGCAAACAGGACGCCGATCGCGAGAAGGCGATCGTCGACAAGCTGAACGCCGAAGCGCAGGCGAAGGCGCGCGGCGGCTCGGCGGAGCCGCCTGAGCGATGATGGGGTCCCGCACGTCGCCGCGACGGATGGTCTCGCTCGCGTGCGCCGCAGCCGTCACGTGCATGGCGTCGGTCTTCGCCGGGCCGCCGCCGCCGGCGCAGAAGCCGCCCGCGTCGACTCCGAGCGCGGCTGCGAAGTCGCCCGCGGGCCGAGGCCACGGCGCGTCGAGCGCCGCCGACTTCGACCGTCTGATCAAGGAAGCCACCGCCGCGCGCCAGCGCGAGCGCTGGGAGGATGCTATCGCCCTGTACGCGAAGGCCGTGAGGCTGAAGCCGCAGTTCGTCGAGGGGTACTGGTATCAGGGCACCGCGTACTACACGCTGGAGAAATACGAACGGGCGGAGGACGCGTTTCGTGCCGTCCTGCGGCTCGCGCCCGACAACGGCGCCGCGCACGCGTTTCTCGGCCTGTGTGAATTCGCCCTGAAGGACTACGCCCGGTCCGTGTCGGATCTGCTGCGGTCGCGCACGCTCGGCGTCGGCGACGCTCCGGAGCTTGCGAGCGTCAGCCGCTATCACCTGGCCGTGCTGATGGCGCGCGCGGAGCAGTTCGAGCAGGCGCTCGAAACCCTCGGCGAGTTCGCGGCGACCGGCGACGACAACGCGCGGGTGATCGAGGCGATGGGGATCGCCACGCTGCGGATGCCGCTGCTGCCCGCGGAACTCCCGGGCGATCGCCGTGAGATGGTGCTGATGGCGGGACGCGCGAGCTACATGATG
>QHWR01000386.1 GCA_003223835.1 Acidobacteriota bacterium
CGGCGCGATCGCCGAGCTGACGGCCGGCATCGAACTGGCGCCGGAGAGCCCGAGCCTGCATTTCCAGCTCGCGCGCGCCTACCAGCGCGTCGGCCGGCTGGCGGACGCCACGCGCGAGCGCGACGAGTTCACCCGGCTCGACCGCCTGGCGCGCACGCGCCGCACCGGGCCGCAGTCGGTGGGGGGAAAGAAGTAATTCACGAATTCACCAATTGCAGGAAACAACCTGATGCGCCAGTTTGTCTGGATCGTTGCCGCTCTTGTCTT
>QHWR01000134.1:0-2506 GCA_003223835.1 Acidobacteriota bacterium
CGGCCCGACCTGGTCGTACGCCAGGATCGGAACGCCGTGCCGCGCGTAGCCGACGTTGCCGAACGTGTGGTCGAGGTGGTAATGCGTGTCGACGACGCCGTGCACGGGTGCCTTCGAGACCATCCGCGCGACCTCGAGCTCCAGCTCCGCTCCAACCGCGTCGAAGTGCCCTTCGACGATGAGGACCGCATCGCGCCCGGCAATCACGCCACCGTTCGAGTAACAGTGTCCCCCGCGCGCCGGATTCGCAATCGTGGCGTAGACGCCGTCCGCGATTCGAGAGACGCGCGCGAAGCCGCGATCGAATGTGGGCGCGCGCGATCGCTCCGTCCACACCAGCGGCGCGGCCAGGCCGGCGAGCAGGACCTCGCGTCTGGTCAGGTGCATCGTGACCTCCGGTCAGGGCAGGCGCACGCGATAGATGTTCCGCTGCGACGTGTTGCGCATGAACGCGTACACCGACGGATCGTCGCTCACGAAGGCCCGCAGCTGCGAGAGCCGCTGCGCGCCCGGCAGCGTCGCCGCGTACTCCGCCGACGTGCCGCTTGCCGGAAGCGGCGGCAGGACCTGCCCCGGCTGGAGCGGGACGGCGTACGTCTCGCGCGTCGTCCACGCGAAGTGCATGAAGACGAAGCGGCCGTCGCTCGACCACGTGAGCAGCGGCGGCGTGATCCCGCGGTTCTCGGCGCCGACCGTTCCGCACACTCCGCACAGCTCGATGCGGCGATCGTCCGCCAGCGAGAACACGACGACGGATTTTCCAAAGGTCCACGCGGCGGCCCACCGGCCGTCCGCCGACAGGCCGTAGAGGATGCGCACCGGATCGTCGCGCAGCTGACGGCGTCCGCCGCCGTCCGCGTCGATCCGGAACAGATGTCCGTCCTGCGTGAAGAAGATGCGCCCGTCGGGACCGAAGATCGCGCGCCACGACTCGACGCCAGGCAGCCGGCGCGGCGGAGCCCGCTCGTCCAGCGGCGCGATCCAGATCGGGTTGCGGCCCGCTTCGTCGATCTCCACGAACACGAGCCGGGTGCCGTCCGGCGAGATGCTGTAATCCTGCATCCGGAAATCGCGCAGCAGCTGCGCGTGTTCTCCCGTTTCGAGGTCGATGACCCACAGGGCCCCGCTCACCCAGCTTCGGGTACTGATGTCGCTGCGGAGCAGGTAGTACAGTTTCCGACGGTCGGGAGAGAACTTCGGAAGATACGCGTATCCCTGGGACGTGACCTGCCGATCGCCGCGCGCGTCGTGGATCCAGATCGTGTTCTGGTCGGCGCCGATCGAGGTCACGAACGATCGGCCGTCCGGCGCGAAGGCGATCCCTTGCTCCTCCGTCGCCCCCATCGTGACCTGTTCCGGCGTGCCGTCCGGGAATCGCTGGCGCCAGATGTGGAACCCGCTGCCGGTGTTCGCGGCGAGATAGACCCATTGGCCGTCGGGTGACCACGCCGCGTCCGTGCACGGCGCACCCGGAGGACCCACCAGGCGCGGTGCGCCGCCCCCTGCAAAGGGGACGAGGCGGCACGGAAGCCAGCCGCCGCCCATCTCGACGACGAGAACCCATTGTCCATCCGGCGAGAGCGCCGTCCGGTGCGCCATGCCGTCTCCCGGGGGCGAATACACGCGGCGAGCCTCGAGCCGTCCCTCCGTCGCGGTGGTGATCACCATGTGGATCCCTTCGCCTGAGAGTTCGGAGAACAGCACCCGGCGCTGAGAAGGATCCGATCGAATCCACGTGAGGCCGGACGCGTTCGTCAGCAGCCGCCGCGGCGGCCCGCCGAGAGCCGGCACGGTCCACACGTCCCAGTCGCTGCTCTCGTTGACCGTGCCGTACGCGATGCGCGATCCGTCCGGCGAGAACACGGGGCTGATCTTCTGAACCTTGTCGTTCGTGAGCGGTTTCGGCTCGCCGTTCGGCAGGAGCTGCACGTAGATCTCGCCGGGACCGACGAACGTGCTGTCGCCGCGAATGTAGGTCAGCATCCCGCCGTCGGGCGACAGCGCGGGCGACACGGCGGAGTCGGCAAAGCTGGTGAGCCGGGTGTATTCCAGACGCGGCGACTCGGGCCGCCGCTCCAGGCGGCTCAGATACAACGCGACCGCGGCCACCGCCACGAACGCCACCGCGGCAGCCAGCATCGTGATGGACAGCCGGCGGCGGATCGGGGGCCGTTCGGCGACGACCGCGCGGCCGCCGGATCGCACGAGCCGTCGCAGATCCACCACGAGATCGCGCATAGACTGGTACCGATCGGCGGGATCCTTCTCGAGCGCTTTGTCGACGACCATGCGAAGCGCGGCGGGGACGTGCTCGTCCAGCGGAGGCGGGTCGGCGTGCAGCACCGACTGCAGCACCTCCAGATCGCTGGCGCCGCCGAACGGGCGGCGGCCCGCGACCGCTTCATGGAGCACGATCCCGAAGGAGAAGACGTCGCTGCGGGCGTCGAGCGCCCGCCCGGACACCTGCTCCGGCGACATGTACGCGACGGTGCCGGCAATCGTCCCC
>QHWR01000134.1:2533-3089 GCA_003223835.1 Acidobacteriota bacterium
AGACCGAAATCAGCCAGCTTGGCGTAGCCGCTCCGCGAGACAAGGATGTTCTCCGGCTTGATGTCGCGGTGGAGGATGCCCGCCTCGTGCGCGAGCGCCAGCCCGTCGCCGACGCCGGTCAGCAGCTCGACGATCTGCCGCCACGTGCGTGTGCCGTCGTTCAGCCAGTCCCGCAGCGTGCCGCCGTCGATCAATTCGGTGACGAGGTATTGACGTCCGTCGGTCTCGCCGGCGTCGTGCACCGTGACGATGTGAGGGTGATTGAGCGATGAGGCCGTCTGCGCTTCGCGCTGAAATCGCCGGCGGGCCGCGGCGTCGCCGAGATTGCCCGAGAGGACTTTGATCGCGACGGGACGATTCAGGTTCGTATCGAGCGCCTTGTACACCTCGCCCATCCCGCCCGCGCCAAGGCGGTCGACGATCTCGTACGCGCCCACACGGTCGCCACGATGGAGAGCCGGCTCGGCCGCGTCGATGGCGTGACCCCTTTCGGAGATTGAGGAGGTTTGCGAGCATGCCGATTATCGTCGGACAGGACGCGACCGTCAAAAAGTGT
>QHWR01000134.1:3125-11407 GCA_003223835.1 Acidobacteriota bacterium
ACGGCAAGGTCTGTTACCTCGAAATCCCCGCCGTCGACATCGCGCGTTCCGCCGCGTTCTACCACACGGTGTTCGGCTGGAGCCTCCGGCAGCGCGGCGACGGCGCCACCGCGTTCGACGATGCGACGGGCTACGTGAGCGGCAGCTGGGTGCTGCGGCGTCCACCGTCGACGCAGCCGGGCGTGCTCGTGTACGTGATGGTCGACAGCGTCGCTGCTACAGCGGACCTCGCCGCCGCGAACGGCGGCAAGATCGTGCAGCCGATCGGCGCCGACGCCCCCGAGATCACGGCGCGGATCGCGGATCCCGCCGGCAACGTGATCGGCCTGTATCAGGAGCCGGCCTGACGGTCAGAGCGGTCGGTCAGTGATAGAATCCGGCCGCATCTCCCTCCCAAGGAGCCCGGCATGCCCCCTGTCCTGCCCCTGGCGGTTCTGGTGTCTCTACTCGCGATCCCGACGAGTGCACGCATGCCCGACGTCACGGCCATCAGCGTCTCGACGCCGGTGACGGTGAATCAGCCCGCCACCGTTACGGTGACGGGCGCGAACCCTTGCGGCGCCGTGCGGATTGATTTCGGCGATGCTCAGGTCATCACGTTTCCCATCAGCCAGTTGCCGTTCTCGGTGAATCACACGTGGGCGACGGCGGGCGTCAAAACGCTGACCGCGCTCGGCATGGGCAACTGCGCGGGCACGGCCTCGACGGTGGTCAATGTGCAGCCGGGCGGCGGACTCGGGCAATTGTGCGCCATCGTGGATTGCGGAGCGACCCCCACACTGACGGCGCCGCGGATCACCGCGGTGCTTTCGGTGAACCGGCCCGAGGGCGTGGGCGCCGTCCTCGGCAAGAACTTCGGCCTCGCGAAGGGTTCCGTGATCGCCGCGCTCAAGCGTTGGGACGGCGCCGACCAGCCGACGCCGCTCGAGATCACGAAGTGGACGGGGAAAATGATCGAGGTTCGCTGGCCCGCCGACATCTCCGGCGTGATGGATCAGCAGACGCGGCTGCAGGTGGTCACGCCGACGAACGCAAAGTCCAATGAGTGGCCGGTCGTCTTCAGCGCGGCGCTGGACGTCGCGGTGATCCCCTGGGAGGAAGTCGGCCCGGTGAAGTGCGGCGTCGACTCGAACTCGGACAGCTGCGGCGACCAATGGGATCCGGACGACGAGAGGTCGGTGTTTTTGTTCTTCGGCACGATCACGCCATGGGCCGTGCCGTGCGCCGGCACGATCTGCGGGCTGCACTATAACGCCTGGGCCGCGATCGGCGACGACAAGGACACCGACGTTTTCGTGCTTCCCACGCTCAAAAACGGGTGGCAGCTGTCCAGCCTCGAGAAACTCTCCTGGGACACAACGGGCGGGTCGCTGACCGGTCCGTTGGGATTCGTGCCGAACGCGACGCAGGGAACGCTCACGATGAAATGGATGGTGACGCCCAACGACGACGTGTCTTACGATTTCGCGGTCAGGATCGCCGGCCCGCGCGGCGTGCCGCACAAGTAGCGGGAGGAAGACATGAAGCGTTACACGATCGCTGCCGCTCTTCTGGTCGCGTGCGCCGCGGGCAGCGCGATGCCGGTCGGCGCAGCCGCGCAGCAGCGGGGCCGGAAAGAGACCCTCACGTCCGAGCAAAAGCAGCGTCTCAAACAGAATCTGGAACGCGCCATCAGGGAACGGCCGGCTGCGGAGAAGCAGATGATCGAACGGCTCGACGCATCGCGTCAGCGGTTTCTCGCGTCCGAGCGGCAGAAAGTGGAGGCCGAGAACGCGTCGATGCGCGTGAGGATCGCGGCACACCAGGGGCCGCAGGCCGAGGCGCGGATCGAGGCGATCGAACGCGAGGCGCGCGAGCTGTCGCAGCGCGCGGCCGGCGCGAGCGCCGCCGAACGCGCCGCGATCGACCGCCGCGCCGCCGAGTTGCTGCGAGAGCTCCGCGCCGCCGGGGCGCCGGTTCGTAAACGCTGACGGCGGCCTGTTTCTTGCCCACCATTTCCATGCGCGCCCACTCGCCGCGGCGCACGCGCGGACGCGGCGACGGCGGGTCGCGCTAACTCATTCAGCGTTCAGCTCATCGCGTTCCCGCCGAGGAGGACGTTCGGACGGTGGCGATTCAGGCGCGCGCGACGGATTACAACTCTGGCGGCCGGCCGACAACTTCGACCGGCGCCGCCCCGCCGCGCGCGCGCGAGGCCCGCCCCGGGCCGCGTCCGGCCGACGCGCCCGGCGAGGATCTGCTGCAGCTGCTCGCGCGCGCGATGCAGCAGTTCCACACCTATCCGCCGACGAGCCCGCTCTGTCAGAACGCGATCGAAGCCTGCCGGCGCACGCTCGCGCTCGCGCCGGATCGCGAGCACGTCGCGTTTCGCGTCAACCCGCACGAGCTGATTCTCGACGGCAGCGGCCGCGGACGCGGCACGCTCGTCGAGATGGAGCTGGCGCGGCGGCTGCACGCGGCGTCGATTGCGGAGGTCACGATCCAGCGCGCCGCGACCGGCCGCGAGCTGGCGCACTTCTGTCTCGACCTGCTCCGCTGCGGCGAGCGCGGCGAGGGGCGCGCCGATCTCATCGGGCTGCTCGCCGAGCACGGCGTCGATCGCATCGCGCTCCGCGCCGCCTACCGGCCCGAGGTGCTCGAGGTCGGCGCCCCTTCATCGGTCGCCGGACTCCTCGAGCAGGAGCGCCAGCGCCGCGAACAGCTGCTCGCGTCGGGCGGCGTCGTCAATCACCTGTATCCGCCCGACAAGGGCTGGGTGCGCGTCGATCCGTCCGCACGGCTCGACACCGTTTCGCTGATCGACCTCGCGCTGCTCGCCGAGGATCCGGGAACGCTCGCGGCGATGCTGCTGCGGCTCACCGACGACGCGGCGGCGGACGACGTGACGCGCGCGGATGCGCTCACGCAGAAATTCAGCGACGTCACGACGCTGTTCGCCGCGCTGGATCCGCGGCTCGCCCGCGTGATGTTCTCGCGTCTCGCGGAGGCGGTGCTCGGCCTCGACCCGGAGCGGCGTCAGGCGCTGCTGCGCCGGACGATTCTGCCGGGCCTGCTCGACGGCCGCATGGAAGGGTCGGTGCTCCGCGATTTTCCCGACGTCGATCTCGCGGACTCGCTGTCGCTGCTGCTCGATCTCGAAACGGCGGCGCCCGAAGTCGTGACGAGCGCGCTCGCGCGCCTCGATCTGCCGCCGGACCGCCACGCGTCGGTCGCGCCGCTCCTCGAGGATCGTCTCCGTACGCGCGGCGGCGCGCCGCGTGAAACCACCGTCGATGCGCACGCGCGGCGGCTGATCAAGATCGACCACGGACGCGCGGCGAAGTTTGCGGAATTCTCGGCGTTCGATCTCGCGCTCGACCAGGATGCGCGCGAGACGCTCGGCCGCATCCGCGAGGGCGTCGTCGGCACCGATTCGCTGCAGGATCGGCTGCACTGCCTGTATGGCCTGATGCGAATCGAGCCCAACCCCGAAACCGTGCAACGGTTCGTCAGCCGCGCGGCCCCGCTGCTCGATCGGCTGGAGCGCCGCGATGCCCCGCCGGTGTTTGCGGCGTGGCTCGTGCGCTATCGCGACCTCGCGGCGGAACTTGCGGAGCCGCGGCCCGACGTCGCGGGCGTGATCGCGGGCGCGCTCGCAGGCTTCTGCAGCGCGGAACGCGCGGCCCGGCTGATCGGGCTCGCGCAGGAAGGGGACGCCGGGCGCGCCGCGGCGGGGCTGATGATCCAGGCGCTCGGGTCCGGAATCGCCGGCGCGCTCCTCGAGGCCGCTCCGGCAAAGGCCGTCGATGCCAAGGACGGCCGTCTCCGCGCCGCCGCGCAGCTCCTGTCCGATCACGCGGCGCTCGCGGCCCCCGCGCTTGCAGAGCGGCTCCCGAACGCCAGTCCCGAGCAGGCGCGCATCATCGTCCGCGTCCTCGGGCTCGCGGGAACAGGATATACGTCCGCGATTGCCGCGCAATTCCAGAACGCCGATCAGCACACCGTGCGCGAATCGCTGCGCAGCCTCGCGCACATCGGATCCGCCGACGCCGTCCGGCACGTCGCCGCGGAGATCGAGAAGAACCGCGGCTGGATCGGCGGCGCCGCCGAGGAAACCCTGTGGCGGTTCCCCGCCGCGACGGCACGCCATGCGGCGCGCGATCTGCTCGCGCGACGCGATTTCGTCCAGCGGCGGCCGGACGCCGCCGGCCGCCTGCTCGATCGCGCCGCGCACGCGGGCGCGACGGGACTCGAACCGATCCTGCAGACGTTCGTCTCGTTCCGCTACCGCTTCTGGAATCCGCCGTTGAGGCGTCTCGCCGTCAAGGCGCGCGCGCTGCTCGCCCTGAGCAAGTCGAAGGGCTCCGCCCTGAGCGAGTCGAAGGGGTGAAGCGGTGACGACGCCCGGCCACAAGCCGAACGCAGCCGAACCGGCGCCGCTCGACCCGGTCGCGCTGCTCAAGGGGATCGTCAGCCTCCGCCGGCTGACGGGCATGTATCCGCCGGGACATCCGGCGATCGAGCACAAGCTCTCTGAAGTCGACGAGTCGGTTCAGCGGCACCTGCGCGACGCGCCGGCGCTGCGGCTCGACGTGATCCACGGCATCGCGCACGTGGACGGCGTGGAGTTCAGGCACGACTCCGACACGCAGACCCAGATCCTTCGCGAGCTGACGGACCTCGGCGTCGACAGCATCCACTTCCGGCCGGGGGTTTCGCGCCAGGAACTGCTCGCGCTCTCGGAATGTCTCTGGCAGGTCAAGGAGGACGGGTCGCTCGCCGCGCAGCTCGCGGCGCGCAACGTCGATCACGTCAGTCTCGGACGGCTGATCGCGCTCGATACGCGGTGGCGCACGGCGCAGTGGCCGGAAGCGCCGACAGGCCCGCTCGATCCGGCCTACGAGGAATCGCTCGCGCTCACCGAACGAACGTTCGAGGACGTGAGCCGGGGCAAAGGCGTCGATCTCGCGACCGTCCGCGACGTCGTGCAGCTCCTCATCCGCAAGATCGCGGGCAGCAGCGTCGCGCTCAGCCAGATTCTCGCGGTGAAGCTGTACGAGAACCTCACCTACTGCCACTCCGTGAACGTCGCGGCGCTGAGCCTCCTGATCGCGCGTCAACTCCAGTTCGACGACGACACGATCGGCGCGATTGCGGAAGCGGCGCTCCTGCACGACATCGGCAAGACGCGGATTCCCCTCGACGTCCTCAAAAAGCCGGGGGCGCTCGACAAGCGCGAGCGCGCGCTGATGGAAGCGCACACGACGTACGGGGCGGAGATCCTCGTGGAGGTGGACGGGGTCGGGCCGCTGACGCCGACCGTCGCGCTCGAACATCACCGCAGCCTCGAGGGGAGCGGCTATCCGGACATCGGCCGCGGCGTGGTGCCGCACCTGATGAGCCAGCTCGTGTCGGTCGCCGACATTTATGAGGCGATCACCGGCGCGCGGTCCTATCAGGATCCCGCGATGCCGGAGCAGGCCTGCCTGATCCTCGCGCGTCTCGCGGGAACGAAGTTGAACACCGCGCTCGTGAAGGCGTTCGTCAACGCGATCAGCTTCTTCCCGATCGGCTCCGTCGTCCGCACCGATCGCGACGAGCTGGGGGTCGTCGTTCGGACGACCGCGGGGGATCCGCTGCACCCGATCATCGCGCTCGTGGGTGACGGCTACCGATCCACACCGGGTGAGATCGACACCAGCCTTCGCGACCCGAGCGGCGCGTATCTGCGCCACGTGCTGGAAACCCTGCGTCCGCTGGAGGGAATGGACGTCAACGTGTTTCTGGCGGGCGCATGATCGATTGTTGTAGAACTTATGGCGTGTGTGCGCGGCTTACGATGGTCGCCCTGGCTGCGGCGCTCGTCATCGCGCCTGATGCGCAGGGCGTGCAGGACCGGGCGTCGCCGCCCGCGCTGAGCAAGGACTGGAAGCGGCTCCGCTCCGAGCATTTCGCAGTGGTCGGAAATGCTTCACAAGGCGATCTCAGGCACGGGGTGCGCGCGCTCGAGGGATTCCGGCTCGCGATGGCGACCGTCTTCCCCTCGCTGCGCCTGACGTCTCCGGTCCCCACCACCATTCTCGTCGTGAAGGAGGAAACTTTCGCGCGCTTGCGGCCGCTCGACGAACGGGGACGACGGCGGCAAAACGTCGGGGGCTACTTCGAGGCCCTTCCGCATGTCAACTACATCGTCCTGCCGACGATGTGGGGCTCGGACATGACGCTGCAGGTCGCCTTTCACGAATACACGCACTACGTCATCAATCGCAACCTGCATCACCTGCCGCTGTGGCTGAGCGAAGGACTAGCCGAGTTCTACTCGACGGTCGATGTCGACGCGAAGAGCGGTCAGATTGTCATCGGTAAACCCCCTGGCTTACGCATAACAATCCTGCGCTCGGGACACCTCCTCAGGCTCAAAGAGTTGTTGGGAGAGTCAGGCGACAAGTTGTTCAAGGATGACGAACGCGCCGCGATGTTCTACGCGGAATCGTGGGCGTTCGTGGACTTTCTCAGCCTCGGGCGCAAACGGATCGAACGCGGCCAGATCGACCGGTATCTCGCGGCGCTCAAAGAGAGACGCTCGATAGACGAGGCGGTCCACGACGGGTTCGGGGTGACGACGGACGATCTCGAGAACGAATTCCGCGTCTATTTGAATCGAGTCCCGATTCCCACGTTGATCTTCCGTCCGCGAGAAGGCGCCTCGATCGAGCCGAGGGGCGCTTTGGAGCCGATGGTCGACGCCGACGTTCAGGCGGTGCTCGGCGATCTGTTCGTTTCGCTGGGCGCACACGAGGACGCGGAGCGCACGCTGACGAAGATTCTGGAAACCGATCCCTCGAATGTCGGCGCGCAGGTCAGTTTGGGACGACTGCGGCTCGACCAGATCCGGCCGGACGACGCGCTCGCCGTGCTCGACTCGGCGGTCCGGACGGACCCATCGAGTTTCGCGGCCCACTACTATCGCGCGAACGCCCTCGAATCAGCCGAAAGATTCGAGGACGCGTTGACCGCGTACGACCGCGCGGTTAAGTTGAATCCGGAATCTGCCGCCGCCTGGCTCGGTCTCAGCCTCGCGACGCTCGCGCTCGGCCGCGACACGCAGTCGAGCGCGGCCATGGCGCAAGTGGTTCGCCTCGACTCGAGCCCGTCCTGGTACCGCGGCCACGCTTACGGAGCGTTCGACATCGGAAAGGACGAGGCGGTGCTCAGCGACGTCGAAGCGTACGCGCGCGAAGCCGGCTGGACGGACGAAGGCACTCTCTACACGGCCATCCTCGGTGTGCTCGCCAACCTGCGACTCGGCCGGCCCGACGACGCCGCGGCGCTGTCGGCGCGCGCGCTTCGGGCGATCGCGCCTGAATCCTGGCATGCCGCGCTGTTCGACTTCCTGGGAGGGACGCTGACCGCGGACGCGCTATTGCGGCGGGCCAAGGACAACGGCGACCGCACCGAGGCGCACACGTACATTGGCATCAGGGCGGCAATCGCAGGCCGAAAGGACGAAGCGGTCGCGCACCTGACGTGGGTGCGTGATCGCGGCAGCCGCACGTACGTCGAGTACCCGCTCGCGCTCGGTGTGCTGCGCAAGCAGGCGCGCGGCAATCAGGGAGGGTCGTGACTACGTGCGCGCAAACCGTTCTGCCGCGCGGACGCGGGCGCGCGCGGCGACGTCGTCACGATCGCGCGGGGGCGCGGTGGTGACCAGCGAGTCCATCAACCGCCGGGCCGCGGTGTACATCTCGTCCACGGCGCGCTCGAACGCCGGTTCGTTGGCCTTCGACGGCGACGTGAACCCGCTCAGTTTCCGTACGAATTGGCGCGACGCCGCCCGAATTTCATCATCGCTCGCGGGCGGCTGGAAGTTGAACAACGTCTTGATGCTGCGACACATGCGATCATTGTAAACGACCCGTCGTCGCACAGCCCCGAGCAGCGCGGTTCGCCGGCCACGAATCACACGGATTCTTTGCCACGGATCACACGGACAGACACGGATTATTTGAGTAATCCGTGTGGATCCGTGTAATCCGTGGCTGCATTGATCCGTGTGTTTCGTATCGGATTGATCCGCGTCAGCCGTGGCAGATCTTCGTAGCGCAGCCCTTCAGGGCTGCTCGTGATTGACGTCGGTGCCGCGGATCACGAGCAGGGCTAAAGCCCTGCGCTACGGCTTCTGTTTTCTACGTGCTCCCTTCGTTTGCGGAACCCAGCCTCAAATCGTACCAATTCACGCGCCGCGTGAAGAACATCACGAGCGCGAGCATCACGAACAGGCCGACCGAGCCCGCGAGGAGCGC
>QHWR01000135.1 GCA_003223835.1 Acidobacteriota bacterium
CTGACGCTCGCGCTTCAGGTGATGGCGGATAACCCGCTCACGTTTTTGTTCGTGTGGGAGGCGATGTCGCTCGCCGCCTGGCTGCTGATCCTCGCCGAACCCGACCAGCGCGGCGCCGTCCCGGCCGCCAACTGGTATCTGGGCGTGATGCACGTCGGCTTCGTGGCGCTCGTCGCGATGTTCTTCCTCCTGTCGGGCGGACAGCTCGTCGCGTCCTTTGCGGATCTGCGCGCGGTCTCGTTGCCGGGCGGCGTGCGCGACGCGGTCTTCGTGCTCGCGCTCGCCGGCTTCGGTTCCAAGGCGGGGATTATTCCGCTGCACGTCTGGCTCCCGCGCGCCCATCCGGTCGCGCCGAGCCATGGTTCGGCGCTCATGTCCGGCGTCGTGCTGAAGATGGGCGTGTACGGAATCGTTCGCGTCACCTTCGACTTGATCCCGGGTGGGGCCGCGTGGTGGGGGATGGTCGTCCTCGCGCTCGGCACGCTCTCGGCCCTCCTCGGCGTGCTGTACGCGCTCATGCAGCACGACCTGAAGCGCCTGCTGGCGTACCACTCGATCGAGAACGTCGGCATCATCTTCATGGGGATCGGCGCCGCGCTGTTGTGTCGCAGTTACGGACTGTCCGGCGTCGCGGCGCTCGCGCTCGTCGCGGCGCTCTTTCACACGATCAATCACGCCTGCTTCAAGGGCCTGCTGTTTCTGTGTGCCGGCGCCGTCGTACGGGCGACCGGCACGCGGAACATCGAGCACCTGGGCGGGTTGATCAGGCGCATGCCGCAAACGGCGTTCGCGTTTCTCATCGGATCCGCGGCGATCTCGGCGCTGCCGCCGCTCAACGGGTTTGCGTCGGAGTGGCTGCTGTTCCAGGCACTGCTCGGCGGCGCGGCGGTCCCGTCCGCCGCGGTCGCCGTTCTGATGCCGGTGGCGGTTGGACTCCTCGCGCTGACGAGCGGCCTGGCGGCGGTATGTTTCGTCAAAGCGTTCGGCATCACGTTTCTCGCGATCCCGCGGTCCCCAGCGGCCGAAGCGGCGGTCGAAGCGCCGCGCTCGATGCGCGTCGCGATGACGATGCTGGTCCTCGCCTGCGTGGCGCTCGGGCTCGGTCCGTTCCTCGTGGTCCCGGCGATCGGCCGGATCCTCGCGCCGCTGCCCGGACTGGCGGCAGCCGCCGAGCTGCGCACCTCGCGCGGGTTCATCGCCGGGATGCCGCCGGGGCTCGGGACGATGTCGGCCCCGGCGGTCGCGTTTGCGCTGATGACGCTGATGCTGCTCGTGCTCGTGCTGCTGCGCGTGTTCGCGTCGCGACTCCGGATCCGCCGCGCCGAAACGTGGGGTTGCGGCCGCCTGGTGCAGACGCCGCGCATGCAGTACACGGCGACCGCGTTCGCCGAGCCGCTCAAGCGCGTGTTCGCCGAGTTGTACCGGCCCACGGAAGACTTGACGGTCGACGTGCACCCGGATTCGAAATACTTCATCCGGCGGATTACGTACGAGAGCCGCATCGGCCCATTGCTCGAGCGCCTCGTCTACGAACCCATCGTCGCGGCGGTGCATCGCGTGGCCGGCGCCGCACGCTCGGTGCAGGGGGGATCGGTCCACCTCTATCTTCTATATATGCGCGCGGCGCTCGTCGGCCAGGCCGTCCTGGCGCTCGTACTGGCGCCCGCGCTCCTGGGCTTGATCAGGCGGCTCAAGGCCCGTCTGCAGGGCCGCCGCGGTGCGCCGATCTCGCAGCCATACTTCGAGCTCCGCAAGCTGTTCGCCAAGGAGGTGGTGGTCTCGACGAACGCGTCGTGGGTGTTTCGCGCGACGCCCTACATCCTGTTCGCCAGCACCGTGGCGGTGACCTTGTTCGTACCGCTCGTGTCGGTGCCGCTGCCGTTCGACGCGGCCGGCGATCTGCTCGTCGTCGTGTACCTGCTGCTCCTCGGGACGTTCTTCCTGGCGCTCGCCGGGCTCGATCCGGGATCGCCGTTCGGCGGGATGGGATCGAGCCGCGCCATGACGGTCGCCGCGCTCGCGGAGCCGACGATAGCGGTGGCCATCTTCGCGCTGGCGTCCGGAGCGGGCACGACCAATCTCGGTCAAATCGCGCTGCGCATCATGCAATCGCCGGAGGCGGCGCTGACGCCCGGCCACGCGCTCGCCTTCGCGTCGCTGTTCATCGTGATGCTCGCTGAGGCCGGCCGTCTTCCCGTCGACAACCCCGCCACGCACCTGGAGCTGACGATGATCCACGAGGCGATGGCGCTCGAGTACTCGGGCCGGTACCTGGCGCTCGTCGAATGGGCCGCGGCGCTCAAGCTGCTCGTGTTCTTCGCGCTGCTCGCGAACCTGTTCGTTCCGTGGGGCATCGCGACGGCCCCGACCGCCGGGGCGATCGCACTCGCCGCCGGCGCCCTCGCGCTGAAGCTCGTCGTGCTCGCGGCCGCGGTCGCCGTCCTCGAAACGCGCGTGGCGAAGCTGCGCCTCTTCCGCGTCCCCGAGCTGCTCAGCGTGTCGTTCATCCTGGCGCTCCTCGCGGTCACGTCGGCGTTCCTCGTGAGGCGATCGTGACGGACCTCTTCTCGCAGTTCGCGGTGCTCGGCTCGAGCCTCTCGCTGCTCTTCGCCGTCTTCCTCTTGTGGCGCCGGAGCGTCGGAGCGTATGTGACGGCGTTCGCGTGGCAGTCGGCGGTGCTGGCCGCCGTTACGGCCATGGTGGCGCACTTCGGCCGCGACCCGCAGTTGTACGCCGTCGCGGCGGTGTTCTACCTCCTGAAGGGCGTGGCGGTCCCGGCGCTGCTGCGCAACATGGATCGCCGCTTCGGCCCCGTGCGTGAAGGCGAGCCGTATGTCAATGCCGCGGCTTCGGTGCTCGTCGCCGGCATTCTGGTTCTCGTCGCGCACGCCGTGATGCGGCCGATCGTCGCGGTCAGCGACCTGCCCACGCGGGCCGCGCTGCCGCTGGCCATGGGACTCGTCTTCGTCAGCCTGTTCGTGATCGTCAGTCGCAAGAAAGCGGTCACGCAAATCATCGGGTTCCTCATGCTCGAGAACGGCATCACGCTGCTCGCCGTGCTCGGCGCGTACGGCGTCCCGCTGATCGTCGAGCTCGGCGTCTTCCTCGACGCATTGATGGGATTCCTGGTGATGCAGGTGTTCGTGTACCACATCCACGAGACGTTCGAGTCGATCGACGTCGACGAGTTGAGCGGGTTGAAGCACTGATGATTCTGGCGATCCTGCTCGGCGCTCCGCTGACCGCCATGCTCCTGGCGCTCGTCCTGCCCGCCCGTGCGGGCGGCCGCGCGGCTGCGGCGTCAGCCGTCGTGTCGATCGCCGCCGCCGTCGCCCTCTGGACGTCCGTCTCGCGCGGCGAAGTCGCGGCGGTCGGCGGCGTGCTCCGCGCCGACGCGCTGTCCACGCTGCTCGTGCTGTGCATTGCCGTCGTGGCGGGCCTCGCCGCGTGGGTCGGGCCGGGCCTGTGGGGACGCGAGGACCTGCAGGATTCGCAGATCCGGCGCTACGTCGTGTTCTCGAATCTCTTCACCTTCACGATGCTCGGCGCCGTCACCGTGAACAACGTCGGCCTGATGTGGGTCGCGATCGAAGCGACGACGATCGCCTCGGCGATGCTGATCCCGCTTCGCGTCAGCAAACCGTCGGTCGAGGCGTCCTGGAAGTACATCCTGATCGGATCGGTCGGCATCGCCCTCGCGTTCGTCGGGACGGTGCTGGCGTACGTGGATTTCGCGCATCACGCCGGCGCGCGCGAGGCGGCGCTGACGTGGACGGTGCTCCTCGCGGCTGCGCCGAGCCTTCACCCGGAAGTGATGCGTCTGGCGTTCGTCTTTCTGCTCGTCGGCTACGGGACGAAGGCCGGGCTCGCTCCCATGCACACGTGGCTCCCCGACGCGCACGCAGAGGCCCCGGCGCCGCTCTCGGCGATGATGTCGGGCGTCCTCCTGGCCGTCGCACTCTACGCGGTGATGCGCTGGAAGGCCGTGGTCGATCTGGCGCTGCCCACGCCGTTCACCGACGAGCTCCTGGTGGCGCTGGGGCTGTTGTCGCTCGCGATCGCCGGTTTCAGCCTCGTCGCCCAGCGCAACTACAAACGGATGCTCGCGTACTCGAGCATCGAGCACACGGGCCTGACGTGTCTCGGGCTGGCGCTCGGACCGCTCGGCGCGTTCGCCGCGCTGCTTCACCTGGTCAATCACAGTCTCGTCAAGTCGGTGATGTTCCTGTTGAGCGGCCGTATGTACCGGCGGTACCGTACGACGGATCTGGCGGGCGTGACCGGACTGCTGCGCACGATGCCGGTCACGGGGGCGCTCTTCACAGCCGGGATGCTCGCCGTCGTCGGTCTGCCGCCGTTCGGGTTGTTCCTTTCCGAGCTCGCGCTCGTGCGCGCCGGCTTCGCGCGCGGCCGCTACGGGCTCATGCTGGTCGTCCTGGCGCTCCTCGCGCTCGCGTTCATCTCGCTCGTCGTGCATCTGAACCGAATGTTGCACGGGCCCGCGCGCGCCGCCGTCGATCGCGGCGAAGACGATCGGCTCGCGCTCGTGCCGCTCGTCGTCTGCCTGGCCCTCGTCGTCGTACTCGGGGTCGTGGTGCCGTCCCCGCTGGCGCGCCTTCTCGTGATGAGCGCGGAGATCCTGTCGCGATGACCCGAATCGACAGCGTCGGCGCTGCCCTGCAATCGGCGATGGGAGGCACGCTCGCCGCACTCCGGATCGCCGGCGGTCGGCACGTGCGTTTCACCGTGTCGCCGGCGCTCGTGCCGGAGCTGGCCGCCATCCTGCGGCAGACGTTCGGCGCCGACCTCTGGGTGATGATGGCCGACGATCGGCGGCGCACGGCCGGCCGTTACGAGGTGCACTACCTGTTCGCGCACCCGCGCGAGAATTGGTTCGTCGACGCGACGGCCCCCGTCGCGGCAGCCGCCCCTGAAATCGTCTCGCTCGCGGCGTTTCACTACCCGGCGTCGCGCTTCGAGCGCGAGATATTCGATCTATTCGGCATCCGCGCGATCGGCCACCCGGATCCGCGGCCGCTCGTCCGGCACGCGTTCTGGCCGGAGGACTACTTTCCGTTGCGGAAAGATGCGCATCGTCCTGCCCTCGAGGACGACGGCACGGCGTTTCCATTCGGAGAAGTCGGGGGCGAAGGCGTCTTCGAAATCCCGGTGGGGCCGGTGCACGCGGGCGTCATCGAGCCGGGCCACTTCCGCTTCAGCGTCGTCGGCGAAACGATCATCGACATGAAGCCGCGGCTGTACTTCACGCACAAAGGGACGGAGAAGCTGTTCGAGGGGCGGCTGCCGGCGGACGGCGTCGCACTGGCCGAGCGCGTGTCCGGCGACTCGACGATCGGCCACGCGCTCGCGTACTGCCAGGCGATCGAATCGGCGGCCCGCGTCGAGGCGCCGCGCCGCGCGCGGTATCTTCGCGTCATCCTGCTCGAACTGGAGCGGATCTACAACCACATCGCGGACGTTGGCGCGATTGCCAACGACACCGGCTTCGCCGTCGCGCAGGCGCATTGCCTCAGGATTCGCGAGCGCCTGTTCGAGCTGAACAAGTCCGTCGCGGGGAACCGGCTCCTTCGCGGCGCGCTGCAGGTTGGCGGCGTTCGCATGGATGCGCCGGCGCGGGTCGACGTCGCGGCGGAGGTCGACGCGGCGGTCGCGGATTTTCAGGATGTCGTCGAGATTTGCCTGCGCAACACGCTCCTCATGGATCGGCTCGAAGGCACCGGGCAGCTCTTCGTGAAGACCGCGCGCGATCAGGGGGTGCTCGGCTTTGTGGCGCGCGGGTCGGGCGTTGACCGCGACGCACGCCGGGACCATCCGTTTGCCGCATACGGCGAGCTGCCGTTCGAGGTGCCGGTGTTGACGACCGGCGACGTGAAGGCGCGTACGCTCGTTCGCATCGAGGAAGTGCATCAATCCGCCGCGCTGATCCGCCGCGCGCTGAGTGCGCTGCCGGCGGGGCCGCTCGCGTCGCCGGTGCCGGCGATTCAGCCGGATGAATCGGCGTTCTCGATCGTAGAGGGCTGGCGGGGGGCGATCACCACCTGGGTGACGGCGGGGGAGGACGGCTCGCTCCACCGCGTGAAGATCGTCGATCCTTCGTTCCTGAACTGGCGCGCGCTGTCGTACGCGCTGCTCGGCAACATCGTTCCGGACTTTCCGCTGTGCAACAAGTCGTTCAATCAGTCGTACTCGGGCAACGACCTATAAACCCTAGCCGGGCAGCGGCGATCGTTACCGCCGCGCGTTCTTCATGTTGTTGACGACGACGGCCGCCGTGACGCCGTTCATCGCGATGAGCGCGATCGCCGCGGCCTTCTTGTTCTTCTTCTCGATGACGCGCACGGCGGCGATCGTCGTCGCGGCCATCAGCACTTTGACGGCAGCGCCGCGGCTGTAGCTGCCGGCCATCATCGGATTGGCTTCCACCGCCCCGTGCTGACGCGCGGTCACGGTCGAATACATGTCCAGACCCTGCAGGACGCCGTAGGACGCATACAGCGCGTTGATGGCGTGCGACGCGGAGCCTTCGTTCCCCTTCGCCCACGCGGGGCCATCTGCGCCCGTGGAGACCGGGCCGCTCGCCACGTGCGTGTCCTGGGCGGCGACGGGCAGCGCGGCGAGCAGCAGGGCCGCGACGAAGACGAGACGGGTCAGGGTCCGAAACATCTGAGCCTCCTCCGGAAGGCACCGCGCTTCATTGCGCGATGCCTTATCGAATAGCGGCTCTGATGCCCGATCGTGTGTGGCCAGTAACGCCTTTAGAATGAATGACTTATTAACTCATGACCGGTCGCCGCTTGTGAGCGGTGGGTCACGGGTGGCACACAAGTGTGCCACCGGTGTGCCATCGGGGAAGACGGGCGCCTACATCACGTCGTGATGTCGTGCCGCTCGAGACGCCGATAGAGCGTTCGGCGGCTGAGACCCAGTTTTGCCGCGGCTGCGCGCTTGTTGCCTCGCTCCTCGTGCAGCACTTTCAGGATGTGCTCGCGCTCGAGCGACCGGAGATCGGTGCCGCTGGAACTCGCGGAGGGCGCGGACGCGGCGCGCGCCGGCGCCGCCGGAAGACACCGTTCGACGTCGCGTTCGGTCAGGCAACGCCCTTCGGCGAGCATGCATGCCCGCTCGAGGACGTTCTTCAGCTCGCGCACGTTGCCGGGCCAGTCGGCCATCATCAGCAGCCGCTCGGCGGTCAGGCTGACGCCTTCCACGGGCTTCTGGAATTTCGCGGCGAATTCGCGCACGAACGCCGCGACGAGATACGGGATGTCTTCGCGCCGCTCCCGCAGCGGCGGCACGTGCAGCTCCACGACGTTCAGCCGGAAGTAGAGGTCGCTCCGGAACCGGCCCGCCTCCGCCTCTTCGCGAAGCGCCCGGTTCGTCGCGGCGACGACGCGGACGTCGACCTTCTTCGCCTGGAGCGAGCCGACGCGCTGGACTTCGCCGGACTCGAGCACGCGCAACAGCTTCGCCTGCACCGCGGCCGGCAGCTCACCGATCTCGTCCAGAAACAACGTCCCGCCGTCCGCGGCTTCGAAGAGGCCCGTCTTGTGCTCCGTGGCGCCGGTGAAGGCGCCGCGCACGTGGCCGAACAGCTCGCTCTCGAACAGCGTTTCGACGACGGCGGAGCAGTTGATCGTGAGGAAGCGGCGCTGCCGGCGCGGCCCGAGTTGATGGATCGCCCGCGCGATCCCTTCCTTGCCGGTTCCCGTCTCGCCGGTGACGAGCGCCGCCCTGGCGTGCGGCGCGATGCGTCGCACGAGACCGAACAGCTCCTGCATGACCGTGCTGCGGCCGATCAGGCCGCACAGCTCCAGACGATGCGCGGTCTCGTTTTCCGCCGACAGCAACGCCGCGCGACGCTCGATGTCTTCGCGCGCCGACGAGAGCAGGTCTTTCAGACGATCGAAGTCGAGCGGTTTGCTGAGGTAATCGAGCGCGCCAAGCTTGACCGCCTCGATCGCGCTGTCGACCGCCGCGTGCGCCGTCATGAGAATGACCTGGCACTGCGGGTGCGTCTCGCGAATGGCTCGGAGGACGTCGAGCCCGCCGATATCGGGCATCCGGAGATCCACGAGAGCGACGTCCGCCGGCAGTTCCGCGAGCCGCGCCATCGCGTCCTTCGCGCTGCCATTGGTGACCACGTCGAACCCCGCGGGGCCGGCGAACCGCTGAATCAACGCCAGCATCCCCGGCTCGTCGTCGATCGCGAGCAGCAATGGTTTCCGCAGCATCACACGGACTCTCCCTGGTCCCTGAGCATCGCGATCGCCGTGGACGCCGCCTTGTGCATCTCGACGACGTCACGGCGCAGCGGATCGTCCTGCCGGATCTCCTGCAGCAGCAAGTCGCAGTAGCCGATCACGATCGCGATCTGATTTCTCAACGTGTGCTCGAACTCCGTGTCGCCCAGCCGGCCGCAGGGCGCCGGGTCGCGCGGCGGCTCGCTCATTTCGCGCCTCCGAGCCCGTTGCGAACGACGTCGAGCACCATCTTCGGGCTCGTGCTGGCCTTGACCAGCACCTGCGTGGCGCCCGCCTCCCAGAGTTCCTGCATCCGCTCGGACGTGTACGAATTCGAGAGCACGATGACGGGAACGGCCGCGAGGTCCGGCTCGGCCCGCACGGCGGTGAGCACCTGCAGGCCGTCCATGCCCGGCAACATCAGGTCGAGCAGCACCAGGTCGGGCCGGGTCTTCCGGATCGCCGCGAGACCGGACGGCCCGTCGGCGGCGACCTCGACGTCGAACCCCGCCATCGCAATCGTGCTGCGATACAGGTTCGAGAGCATGCGGTTGTCTTCGACGATCAGGATCCGCTTCATCGGCGATCCTGGGTTTTACCGAGATGCGCGCCGAGCACCGCCTGGATTTCCACGAATTCCGCTTCGGCCGCGCGCATGACGTCGCCGGCGCCGGCGACCGCGCGCGCGCGTCCGAGGCGTTCGAGGTCGAACAGCAGATCCGAGAGACGGGCGGCGCCGCACGCGGCGCTCGATCCTCCGGCCCGATGCGCGAGGAGCTCCACCTGCGCCGCCGCGCCCTCGCGCACCGCGGCCGCGAGCTCGCGCATTGTCTGGGCGCTGTCGCTCAGGAAAACCTCCACGAGCTCGCGGAGCCCTTCCGGTGTGCCGTCCGAGAATTCGCGCAGCCGCGCGAGATCAACGCGAGCCGGCATGCCCCTTCACCAGCTGACTGACCTGCGCGGCCAGCTCCTTCAGCGACAGGTTCGCTTTGACGTAATAGCCGACGGCGCCAAGCTGCATCGCCTGACGCTTGTCCTCGTCGCGCGAGGAGTTCGACAGAATCATGACGGGAACGTCCGCCGTCGCCGGATCCGCCTTGAGCGCGCGCAACACCTCGATCCCCGGCAGCTTCGGCATCAGCAGATCCAGAAGGATGACCTCGGGCCGCGGCTCGGACCGCGCCAGCCGCAAGCCCGCTTCTCCGTCGGTCGCGGTGACCACCGTGAAGCCTCGCTGACGGAGGCTCGCCTCGCAGGCGCGCCGCAGGAACTTGTCGTCCTCGACGAGCAGGACGTGCCCTTCCGTTGTCATCGACGGTCCCCCTGTTCGACGATCGTCGGCAGCGTGAACGCGAACGTCGCGCCGCGGCCTTCCTCCGACTCGCACCAGACGCGTCCCGCCTGCTCGACGATGAGGCGCACGAGGTGGAGCCCCGGACCGGTGCCCTCGGCCTCGATCGAGACGGCGTTGTCGGCGCGATAGAACTTCTCGAACAATTTCGGCAGGGCCGCTCGCGGCACGCCGACGCCGTTGTCGCAGACGGCCCACGTGATCGATCCGTTGTGCTGCTCGACGTCGATCGCGATGCATCGGATGCGCCGCCGGATCGAAGCGCACGTCCATCGTGTGCGCCCCTTGGTGATCAGCCGCGGTTCCATCTCGGAGACGATCGATGACGTCAGCGCGGGCAGCACCAGCCGCTCGGGAACCGACATCAGGCGCCCGCTTTCCAGCTTCGCGATATCGAGCAGGTCGAGGGAGGGACTCATTCGCATCGCCCCTGCCCCTGAACCTCGCGGCGCGTGGCCAGCCGCTCATCGACGAGCCGAAGGACTCTCGCCATCTCCAGGGGCTTCGTGAGATACGCGATCGCGCCCGCTGTCAGGAGGCGCTGCGCCTGCGACGGCGTTGCGTCCGCGCTGAGCACCGCGACGGGCGTCGCGCGCGTGTCGGGATCCGCCCAGAGCCGGCGGAGCAGTTCTTCGCCCGAGACGTCCGGAAGGTGCAGATCGAGAAAGATCAGATCCGGGTGCGCTTCCTTCGCCGCGCGCAACCCGGCCGCGCCGTTGGGCGCATGGATCAGACGCACACCCTCGCGTCTGGCCAGCAGCCGTTCCATCAACCGGACGTTCGCCTGATTGTCCTCGATATAAAGAATGAGGCCCGCCGCAGCCCGCGCGGGTTCCGCAATAGGAACCGCGATTGGCGCCGCCGACGCGATCGACGGTCCGGCGACTTCGCCGAACTCTATCCAGAAGGTGCTGCCGCGATCGATCGTCGAGCGTGCCCCGATGGTGCCGCCCATCGCTTCGGTCAGCGCCTTTGAAACGGCGAGTCCGAGGCCGGTGCCTTCCACGGTCGTCTCTTCGGCGCCGAGCCGTTCGAACGGCTGAAAGAGGAGCCCGAGTTTCTGCGGAGGGATGCCCGCTCCGGTGTCGGCCACGCTGATCAGGACGCGGCCGCCGGGCCTGTGTTCGCACGAGACACGCACGCTGCCGCCGTCGTGGTTGTACTTCACGGCATTTCCGACGAGATTCAGCAGGATCTGCTTCAGACGCTGGCGATCGAGATGGACGTACAGCGTCGCGTCGTAGGCCACGTCGGCGCTGATCGCGATGCCGCGTGTCTGTCCGAGGGGACGGACGAAGTCGACAACCTGGTGGACGACCTCGCCGACCGCGACCGGTTCGGGCGAGAGCGACAGGTGTCCGGCTTCGATCCGCGCGATGTCGAGCACCTCGTTGATCAGTTCGAGCAGCAGCCGTCCACCTTTGAGGATCTGACGCACCGCCTCGGCTTGTTGTCCGTCTACCGCGTCCATCTCGAGGAGCTGCGCGAATCCGAGCACGGCGTTCAGGGGCGTGCGCAGGTCGTGACTCATGCGCGACAGGAAGTCGCTCTTCGCCCGATTGGCGCGCTCGGCTTCGAGACGCGCCAGCCTGACGTCCTCCTCGGCGGCTTTGCGCTCCGTGATGTCCTCGGAGATGCCGAGCAGGTACGCCGCATTGCCGGCCGCATCGAAGATGGGAATCTTTCTGGTGTGCAGCACGCGTGGCCCGCCCTTCGGCGTCGCGATGATCTCTTCCGGAATGTCCATCACCTCTCTGCCGCGCAGGACCTCCCGATCCTTTTCGGTGAAGGCGTCGGCGAGCTGGCGTGGAAACAGATCGCGGTCCGTGCGGCCGATGAGATCCGCGCGGCGCAGGCCGAGCAGGTCTTCCCCGGCCCTGTTGAAACGGACGAACCTGAGGTCGGCGGCGTCCTTCACGAAGATCATCGCGGGAAGGTGTTCGACGATGGAGTCGAGAAACGCGCTCGCCTGGTGCAGCTCCGCTTCGGCCGCCCTCCGATCCGCGATGTCGAGCGCATAGCCGAGGATCCCGGTCGGCAGTCCCGCGGCGTCGTACTCGATCCGCAACAGGTTGAAGAACCAGCGGTACCGGCCATCCTTGCTGCGGCAGCGGTATTCCTGCTCGATCTGCGCGACGGTCTCGTCGAGGGCGGCCCGGAGCCGTCCGAAGACGCGGTCGTGATCGTCGGGATGGATGATGCGCTCCCAGAAGCCCGGCACGCCGATGACTTCGTCGGGGGTGTATCCGAGCAGCCAGCCGATATTCGGACTCACGTACGTCGTCCGCAGGTCGTTCGGATCGAAACGAAAAATCATCGAGGGGCTCGCCGCGACGACATCCTCGAGGAAGGCTTTGGCCTCGTGCAGCTCCGCGCCGCGCTTCTCCAGCTCGCGATACGCGTCGGCGAGCTGCGCCGTGCGATCGACGACGCGCTGCTCGAGCTCGGCGTTGAGCCGCCGCACCTCGGACTCGGCCTTGCGCCGCTCGTGCCGCTCGCGCGCTTCGTCGAGCGCGCGGCGCACCGCCGACGGCAGCCGCTCGAGACGCTGCTTCAGGACGTAGTCGGTGGCCCCGTCCTTCAGCCGTTCGATCGCGACTTCCTCGCCGATCGTCCCCGACACGAAGACGAACGGAAGATCGGGGCGGCGCTCGTGGGCGATCCGCTGGGCCGAGACGCCGTCGAAGCTCGGAAGGGCGAAGTCGGCGAGGATCAAGTCGTATGCGCCGTCAATCGCGGCGACGAACTGCGACCGCGAGCTGCAGCGGACGAACTCGCACATGAGTCCCTCGGCCGCGAGCGTCGTCGCGACGAGCTCCGCATCGGCTGGATCGTCCTCGAGGTGCAGGATCCGAAGCGCGCGCTCCATCGGGGCTATCCGGCGGCCACTCGTGGCGGCGCTTCGTTGACGACCGCCCAGAACCCGCCGACCTGCCGGACGGCCGACATGAAGTCGCCGAACTCCACCGGTTTGACCACGTACGCGTTCGCGCCGAGCTCGTAGCTGCGAATCAGATCGCCCTCTTCGCGCGACGACGTCAGCATGACGACCGGGATCGTTCTCAGCCGCTGGTCCCCCTTGATCTGCCGCAGCACCTCGAGACCGTCCACTCTGGGCATTTTCAGATCGAGCAGCAGCACAGCCGGGTTTCCCGGCGTCCGCCCGGCGTAGGCGTCCCGCCGGTACAGATAATCGAGCGCCTCGGCGCCGTCGCGCACGACGTCGATGTGATTGACGAGCCCGTGATCCCCCAGCGCGGCGATCGTCAGCTCGACGTCGTTCGCGCTGTCCTCCGCGAGGAGAATCCTTCGTAGGTCCGCGATCATCAGCCTGCCTCCCCCTGATCTGGCAACGCGATGAAAAACGTCGCTCCCTGATTGACGGCGCCTTCCGCCCACGTGCGGCCGCCATGGCGCTGGACGATGCGGTGGACGTTGGCGAGCCCGATCCCGGTGCCTTCGAACTCGTCGGCGGCGTGCAGCCTCTGAAAGACGCCGAACAGCTTGTGCGCATACGTCATGTCGAAGCCGACGCCGTTGTCGCGCACGTAGACGATCTGCGCGCCGTTCACGCGCGGGAGCGTGCCGACCGTGACGGTGGGATGTGCGACAGGCCCCGTGTATTTCGCCGCGTTCGCGAGGAGATTGCGAAAGGCGACGCGCAGCATCGCGCGGTCGCCGTAGACGGGCGGCAGCGGGTCGATCGTCCACTCGATCGCGCGAGTGGGCTCGTCGCGCCGGACTTCCTCGACCACGTCGGAGACGAGCGTGTGCAGGTCGACGTCGGCGCACGCCATTTCCGCGCGGCCCATGCGCGAGAACGAGAGCAAGTCGTCCACGAGCTGTCCCATTCGAGTCGCCGCTTCACGGATCGTGCGAAGGTGCTTGCGCCCCTGTTCGTCCAGTCCATCGGCTCGCCGTTCCAGAAGCGAGGCGAATCCGTCGATGTGCCGCAGCGGCGCGCGAAGGTCGTGCGACACCGAGTAGCTGAACGATTCCAGCTCCCTGTTCGCCGCGGCGGTCTGCTCGACGCGCCGGCGCAACTCGGCGTCGCGTTCGGCGAGCAGCGCGCCCGCGCGATCGAGCGCGTCGGCGAGCCCGCCGACCTCGTCTCGCGAGGCCTCCATCGGCAGCAGCGCCTCCCCCCGCGCGAGCCGTTTGGCGTTCGACGCAACGTCTCCCACGCGGCGCGCCACGCTCCTGGTGAACAGCAGCATCGCGAACACGCCGCCCGCGAGACCGACGACGAGGCCGCCGATCGTGACGCGCGTCCCCTGACGCCGCGCGGCGCGGGCCTCGTCCGACCGCGTGACCAGGAGGGCGTCCTCCGCCTCCTGCATCTCCTGCAGCACGTCCCGCAGGCCTTTCATCGACGTACGGCTTCGCTCCAGCAGATCGAGCGGCGGAGGGGATCCGGCGGGCATCTTGTCGGCGTGGGCGATAATCGAGCTGAGCGGTCGATTCCGCGCCAGCGGACCCATCTTGCGAAGACGTGCGATCTGCGACGGATCGTCCCGCACGTCCTGAACCAGTTGCCGGAGGGTCGGCACCAGCGCGGCGGTCGCCGCGTGGAACGCGCGTACCATCTCTGGATCGCGCGTCAACAGATACCCGCGGGCGCCGAGCTCGGCGTCAACCAGCAGCGTCAGCGTGTGAGAGAGTTCGGCCTTCACTTTCAGCGTGTGCGCCACCAGACCATCGGCGGCATCCGCGCGCCGCTGGTTCGAGTACCACAGGAAGGCGGTGACCACGAGCGGCAGCATCGGGATGCCGACGACGATCAGTCCTTTGTACCGCAGGGAGACGTTCGCCCAACGCAACCGGTCTCTCAAATCTCTAGCGCGCATCGCAGTCTTTCTCCACCGACAATGCGGCGAACTCGCGAACGAGCGTGGGATCCCGCCAGCCCTTCTCGACCTCGCGCGCCAGCTCCTCGAGCGCGCGATCGCGCGGCAGCGCCGACTTGTACGGGCGCGCCGACGTCAACGCGTCGTAGACGTCGATGATGCCGATGATCTGCGCCAGCAACGGCACCTCGCGGCCGCGCAGTCCGTCCGGGTATCCGGTCCCATCGAGACGCTCGTGATGGTGACGCACGATCGATCGGACGTGCCGGAGCAGGCTCAGCTCGCTGCACAGCCGATCGCCGATGATCGTGTGCGTCTTGATGATGGCGAACTCTTCGGCGGTCAGGCGTTCGGGCTTGAGCAGGATCGCGTCGGGGATGCCGACCTTTCCGATGTCGTGCAGAATCCCGCCGCGTTCGAGCGTCTGGATGTCTTCCACGCCGAGACCGAGGCGGCCGCCGAGCGCGGCGCCGAGCTGCGACAGGCGGAGGCAGTGTCCCTGCGTGAAGCGGTCGCGCGCTTCGATCGTCAGGGCCAGGCTCAGAATGACGGCCTCCGCCGAATCGAGCTCGTCGGTGTAGCGCTTCAGCCGCAGCAGCGATCGGACGCGCGCGCGCAGTTCGTGCGGATCGAACGGTTTCGCGATGAAATCGTCGGCCCCCGCGTCGATGCCGCGAATGCGTTCATCGGCGCCCGAGAGCGACGTCACGAGGACGATCGGCAGGAGACGCGTTTCCGGCTCGCTCTTGAGCGCACGACAGAGCTGGAAGCCATCGCATCCCGGCATCAACACATCGCTGATGACGAGGTCCGGCGAATCCGTCCGCACCTTCGCGAGCGCCTCGTGTCCGTCGGCGGCGGTCACCACCGCGTACCCTTCACGCCTGAGAAGTCGTTCGAGCAACGCGACGTTCGCCGGCGTATCGTCCACGACGAGGACGCGCGGGACTGCAGACGGCTGGGCGGCCGCGATCGCATGAGCGGACAGCGCCGCCGAATCGCAAGCGGTTCGTCTCATAAAGCGCACAAAGAAACGGGGAGCGCGCGTACCGAGAGGACGACAGAATTGCGGCTCACAGCCCGCGACCGGGGAGCGCGGACGAGGTTTGGAGAGCTTTAGAGAACTTTAGCGGGCGTGTGCGAGTTTGACCATCCGCGTTTGTCTGACGTGACACGTCAGGAGACCCGACAATCGGAACAATCCTGTATTGATGTCGGTGTTTGTCCGACAGTGAGGCGGCAGATGCCACGCCGATAGCTATGCGCTCCTGGAGGCAGTGCTCGATCATCTCGATCCGGTTCTGGTGGAGCGCGCTGACGGCACTCCCGTGTTCGCCAACTCCGAGTACGTGCGTCTGGTCGGACCTTCCGACCCCGTGAGCGGGCTGCCGTCGCACCCCGTGAGCGACGAGCCGCGACGCGCGGAACTGCGCGCCGGCGGCGTTCGAGTCAGCCAGAGGATTGCCTGGCGCGACGGGCGCGTGCTGCGCCGCGATTACCTCCCGGTACACGCCGGCGAGTCGCTGGTCGGGCATGTCTGGCGGTATCTCGACGTCACGAGCGAGGTGCTCGCGGAGCAGCGCTGGCGCGCATCCAAGGACAGGCTGCGCGAGTTGTCCGCGCACGCCGAAACCGCGCGAGAAGAGGAGCGGCGGCGGCTCGCGCGGACGCTGCACGACGAACTCGGACAGCGGATGACCAGCATCCGGCTGGAACTGCTCTCCGCCGTCGATCTCTTTCGCGCGACCGTGACACCCGCGCAGGTTGGGATCGTCGATCGGCTCCAGGCGGCGGCGGGACTCGTGGACGTCGGGATCGCGATGCTCCGTCAACTCACGACGACGCTTCGGCCGCCCGTGCTGGATCATCTCGGCCTCGTCGAGGCGATCCGCTGGGAGGCGCGCATCTTCGAATCTCGGACGCGCATTCGCTGTCGAGTCACGGCACGGCCGCACGATCTGAAACTCGACGCGCAGCGCAGCATCGCGCTGTACCGCATCCTGCTCGAGGCGCTGACCAACGTGACGCGCCATGCCGAGGCCGGAGCCGTCCGCATCGGCATCATGCGGCATCGCGGCGTCGTCCTGATGAAGGTCGAGGACAACGGCCGGGGGATCACGGCGGAGCAGATTGCGAGCCCGAGAACGATGGGGTTGCTCGGGATGCGCGAGCGCGCGCTCGTCTTCGGGGGAGACGTGCGCGTCGCCCCGGCGCCTCGCGGAGGCACGCGCGTGCTCGCCATCCTGCCGGTCGAGGCCGACCGCCCTGCGCCTCGGCCCACGCTGGAGACCCGCACGTGAGGCGTGTCCTCCTCGTGGACGATCATCCCGTCGTCCGGCAGGGCATCCGGCGCGTGCTCGCCGAAGGGCTGCCCGACGTCATGATCGGCGAAGCGGACACCGGGCCGGCGGCGCTGGCGAAGATGGAAGACGGCGCATGGGACGCCGTCCTGCTCGACCTCACGCTGCGCGGACCCGACGGACTCGAGGTTCTCAGAACGCTGCACACGACCTACCCCTCCGTGCCGGTGCTCATCGTCAGCATGCACCCCGCGGAGCAGTTCGCGCATCGCGCCATCACCGCGGGCGCGGCGGGATATCTGACCAAGGACGCGGATCCCGGTGAGCTGATCAAGATCGTGGCGGGTGTGTTGAAAGGGAAACGCTATCCAGCCGAGGCGGCCGACCCCGACGATCTCACAGCGGCCGCGCGGGCGGCGCACGAGGCGTTGTCGGATCGCGAGTATCAAGTGCTTCGAATGATCGCGCGCGGGCGCACCGTCTCGCAGATCGCCGCGGAACTCGGGCTGAGCGTCAAGACCGTCAGCACCTATCGAAGCCGGATCCTCGAAAAAATGAAAATGACGAGCACCGCCGAGCTGATGCACTACGCCATCAGCAACCGTTTGGTCTGACGTGCGGCCGAACGCGACGCGCATGCGTGCCGCGACAGCCCCGACGGTCATGTGCGCGATCGCGAGCGTTCTCTGGGCCGGCGTGCGTGCGGGGGAGGCGCAGGTCGTCGAAGCGATCGTGGTGAAGGTGAACGGCGATGTGCTCACCAAGACCGAGCTCGACGAACGTCAGATCGTCACGCTGAGCCGCCATCTCGGGCGCCCTGTCTCGGCCGCGGAGTTTCATCGAGACGCATCGCTGCAGCAACTGGCCGGGGAACTGGCGCCGCAGATTGTCGCCGATGCCATCGACGAACTGCTGATGGTCCAGCGCGCCGGCGACCTCGGCTTCGAGGCGACGGACGCGGACGTCGATCGCGTGCTGGCGCGGATGCGCGAAGAGAACGGGATCGCCGACGACGCGGCGTTTACAGCCCTGCTCGCGCGTGAGGGAATTCAGCCGGCCGCCCTGCGCCGCTCGGTGCAGCGCCAGGTCCTGATCGAACGGGTACGTCAGGAGATCTTCCGGCGCGTGGACGCCACCGAGGACGAGTCGCTCTCGTTCTACATGGCGCACGCCGCGGAGTTCGCCGCCCCGTCGACGATCACGTTTCGCGAGATCGTCGTGACGCTGCCGTCCGACGCGGAGCTTCGCGCGGCCCCCGTCGCGCAGCGCCGGTGGGACACGGCCGTCATGAAGTTCGTCGCGGCGCAGGATCGCGTACGGCGCGGCGAAGACTTCGGCGACGTCGCCCGGACGTACTCGGACGCGCCGTCGCGCGGCGCCGCGGGCGTGGTGGGTCCTGTCGATCCCGGGACGGTGCCGGCGTTCGTTCAGGCCGCGCTGCGGGATCTCGCGCCGGGTCAGGTCAGCCCGCCGGTGCGCACCGCGGACGCGTATCGGCTGCTGAAGCTCGAGGCACGGACGGCGGCTCGCGGCGGCTCGTTCCAGGACGCGCGCGATGAGATCGCCGGACGCGTCGTCGCGATCAAACGGGAACGCGCGCTCGCGGATCAGTTGAAGCGGCTCCGCGCGGCCGCGATCATCGACTGGCGGACGGACGGCCTGAAGGCGTCCTACGAGCGGTACGTGGGACACCGCCTGAGGGGATCACGATGACCCCTGAGCTGGCGAGGCACGCTGAGCTAGAGAGGGCACGTGTTGTGCAGCCGTCCAGGCAGAGGTGCGTGCATGACTATCGTGCTTCGACCACTCGTGTTCGCGGCGCTGTCGTTCGGCGCGGTCGCGTCAGCCGCGCAGCGCGGCGTCGTGCAGGGCGTGAGCGTGAAACCGAATCCCGTGGCCGCCGGCGCGCCGGTCACGGTGACGGCAACCGGCACCAATCCGTGCGGTGCGGTGTTCGTCGACTGGGGCGACGGGACGGCGATCACGTACGCGATCTACAACCTGCCCGTGACCCAGACGCACGCGTTCGCTGCGGGCGGGCGGTTTACCGTCGTCGCGAAAGGGATGGGCAACTGCGACGGCGAAGTCCGAACGACGCTCGACGTGAAACCGCCGCCGTCACCCCCGACGCCCCCGCCGCCGCCGGAACCCAGAGAGAAGATCGCGCGCGTGGACATGACGCCGTCGCCGGCGAGGGTCCGGCAGCCGGTTGCCATCGTGGTGGCGGGCAACGGCCCGTGCGCGTTCACGGTCGACTTCGGCGACGGCAACACACGCGAAGAATCGGGCGCACTCCCACGGACGATCCGGCACACCTACGCTGTTCCGGATACCTACGTCGTGATCGTCCGGCCCGATCCTCCCTGCGCGGGCAAGTTCACGCAGAAGCTGACGGTCACCGACGCGAACGCCGCGGCGGAGCTCTCGGGCGTCACCGTCTCGCCGGTGCGCGCCGTGGCCGGACAAGCCGTCACCATTGACGTCACAGGAAGGGGGGCGTGCCAGTACTCGATCGACTTCGGGGATGGAAACGCGGACTCGCGGTCGCGCGACCTGCCGGACCGCGTTCGTCACACCTACCCGGCGCCCGATCGCTACACGATCTCGGTCACGGCGGAGCCGCCGTGCATCGGATCCGCACGCGCCACGCTGGTCGTGCGGCCGCGTCGATGATGTTCGAGGTTCAGGGCCCGGAACCCTGAACCTCGAATCTCCGCGATTGATCTACAGCGACTGCAGGAAGACGACGATCTGGTTCCGCTGATTCGCGCTGAGCGAGCGGAAGTTGTTCGCGACGCCCGTCGCCTCGCCGGCGTGCCGCAGGATGGAATCCGTGAACGTCAGCGATTCGCCGTCGTGCATGTGGCGATCACGGGTGCGCGCGCCCCACAGCGGCATGGTGCGCACCTTGTTCCGCGTCGACTGGCCGCCGTTCTGGACGATCCCGTCGCCGGTGCCGATGTCGTGCAGCAGGAAGTCGCCGAACGGGTGGATGATTTTGTTGCCGAGCGCGGCCGGCACGGTGAACGCGCCGCCGTTGATGACAGTGCCCGCGGTCGACGTGGTGATCGATCGGACGTGGCAGATGTTGCAGCCGACCTGATCGAACAGCTGCGATCCCGCGATCGCGTCGGACGTCGCCGCGAGCGCCGTATCGCGCGGCACCGCCTTCGTCGAGCGCATGAAGTCTGTGAACACGTCGATGTCGTTCGTCGTGTCCTCCGGATCCGGGACGGTGTCGATGCTCGCGACGGAGCGGCCCATCGAGGTGTTCTCGGCCGGCACGAGCCGGTTCGTGATGCCTATCTCGTTGAGGTACGCGTCACCCGAGAACGAGAGCAGGCTCGCGTGCTGGTTCTTCCACCCGAAGCGGCCGCCGCGGATGTTGCCCGGCGCTTCGAGCACCGGCACCTGGATGAACTGGCCGGCGATCTGCCCGCCACTCTGTCCCGGCTGACTGTTCGCAATCGCGACGAGCGTGTTCGAGTTGATCGCTTCGACGAATCCGTCGCCCTGCGTGTTGAGCGAGGTCCGGAACGTGCGGACGTTCTCGGCGCCGGGGACGCGCTCCTGGAACTGCGCGTTGATCGAACGATCGTTGATGAGCGATCCCCCAGGTGCGTCCACGAAATTGCCGTTGCCATCCAGGTGTCCGGCCCGCAGCTCGTTGATCTGGCTGATGGCGCCGGTCACCGGATTCTGGTGACACTCCGTGCAGCTCTGCGCGTTGTACACGGGTCCGAGACCGTCGGCGATCTCGTCACGCTCTTCGAACGTGGCGCGGGCCGCATCGAACGCGGCTTGCGTGAGGAACCCGTTGGTCTGGTTGTCGAACGCCGCGGGCGCTTCGGTGGCGCTTTGGCCCTCGACGGTCAGCACGAACGATCCGACGAACACGGTGAACACGACGACGAAGGACACAACGACTGCGCGTGGACGATTCATACGCGCTCCTCCTCCTGTATCTCGCCGCAGCGATGCGCCGCCGGGCGGCGGCGCGCGAGGAGTGTTCCGTATCCTCCGGGTGAGGCGCGCACGATACGCCCGCGCGATGTCCGACGTCAAGAGATCTCTTATGGGTTTTCTTATAAATCGTGATGGGTAGTCATGACCCTGACGAATTTGTCAGCGCGATGTTTTTCACGCATGCGTTCCGTGCATTTGCTGCACGCGCAGATGGTGAATTCTGCTGGCGCGCGATTTGGTGGGACGCCCCACGCACGCGGAGAAGCGGCGCGGCGTGCAGAGCATGTCGGACGGCGTTCGCATCGCGCACGCATCTCGATCGGTTCGCGCGATCGTCGCGTCGATCGGTTCACGCGATGGCCGCATCGATTGCTTCGCGCGCGCGTGCACTCGTTCATCCTCTCGTCCTCCACGCCGAACGACCGCGATTCGATGCGTGCTCGCCGCGCGTCGCGGTACCAGATCGTCTGTGCGCGCCGCGCTTTTCGCGGTACCATTGGATCGCAGCGTTGATGAGGCGACACCTCGTCCGTTCCACGCGGGCCCGCATCTTGCGTCATCGTGACGACGTCATGACCCTTCGGCAGCGGCTGGCGCAGTCCGTCCGTGCGCGGCTCGCGGGCAAGCCCCGCATTCTCACCGCGTTAATCCTCCTCGT
>QHWR01000136.1:0-7383 GCA_003223835.1 Acidobacteriota bacterium
CCTGGATGGCGAACACCAAATCCCAATAAGCGTTCCGCGTGTTGGCTACCGTTGTTGCAATCGTGGACTGCAGCGCGATCTCATCGTTCGATTGCGAAAGGCGGTCCGTGAGGAGTGCGGTACGGGTGGAATCCGTCCGGAATCCGCGCAGGAGCGGCTGCGTCAGCGACGCGGTGAGGCTCGAGTTGTACTGCGGATTCCGCGTGGCGAACGCGTTCGCCGAGTTCTGCCGCGAGTTCACGAATCCCACCGAGTACGAGCTGCCGCCCCACCAAAGGTTCTGCGCCAGGCCGCCCTGCCACTGCGCTGTACCGGTCTTCGTGATGGTGCTGATGCCCTGAGTCTGGTTCGTCGGAAACGTGCTGCGGCTCGTGTTGCTGAACAACGAAGTCAGGTTCGGCCGGTAGTTCGCCTCGAGACCCACGATGGTGAAATCCCACGTGCGCGGCGTCAGCCGCGCGACGGAGATATCGATGTTCTTCTCCAGGCCGCGCTGCGTCGCGTCCTGAATCGAGAGGTCGATCCTGGGGCCGCTGACGACGGTGAGTGCCTGCGGCGCGGGGGCGACGGGCTGGACCTGCTTCAGCGCCTGCTGCACCAGTTCGTGCACGCGCGCCGCATCGACGTCCGTCTTCTGTTGCTG
Organism: Acidobacteriota bacterium; assembly: GCA_003223835.1. Lineage (GTDB taxonomy): Bacteria > Acidobacteriota > Vicinamibacteria > Vicinamibacterales > 2-12-FULL-66-21 > Gp6-AA38. The sequence continues at coordinate 644 of QHWR01000136.1, forward strand.
CGCGCGCGCGGGCGCGCTCGCCATCATCAGGCCGGCCACGGCCGTCACCAGTACCTTCGTCCTCACGACTACCTCCACAAATGATCTTCGTCCGGGGTGAGCTTACTTCTTCCGGGATGCTTCGTAGCGGTCGTGCATCGCCTTCAGCTTCGTGCGCTGCTCCGGCGTGAGCTGGCGGTTCATCCGGTACAGCATCAGCGTGCGTCCCTTGTTCAGCTCGCTCCGGACGCCTTCGACGCGGTCGACCTGGCTCGAGACCGCGGATTCGTCGGCCCCTTCCAGGATCATCTTCGACAGGACCGCTTCGAGCTGGTCGAGTTGCTCGCGTTGCGCGCGAAGCTTGGTCACGCTCGACTGCCAGATCTGCTCGACGCTGGCCGCCTGCTGGTCGGAAATGCCCAGTTCTGCGCGCCCGTCCACCCACCACTTGTACGGGTGCGGGGCAGGGCGATCGCTCGACTGTTCTTGTGAGGGGCGCTGCGGCGCGCCGCCCCCTCGCTGCTGGCGTTCGCAAAGCTCAGCCGCCCGCAGCGGAAGAGCCCCGCCGGCAAGGAAGAGCAGCGCCGTGGAGACCCCGACGATATCTCTGACCATTGCTCGTGCTTTCTCCGCGTGGAACTACAAGGCCTATTACGACCCCGTGAGGACGTGCGTTTACCCCGTGGTGGGCAGAGACGTTCTCACGGTCTCGCGCCGCCGCGGTCTAAGCGCCGCGAAAACAGGTGGTTGCGGTGGCACACCCATTGCGACGTTCGGTTCGCGGGCCGACGACGTTGGGTCAGATAGCTGGCCGTCGCGGCCGGCAGCGAGAAAGGGAGCGGGATCGTGCGCGGGGCAATGCTTGGCTGGCTGGTAGTGGCGTTAATCCTCGTCGCGATGAGCATCGGCCGCGCGGCGGACCGCGACGAAAGCATCATGACCGCGCAGGTCAGCTCCGCGGAGCACGAGGCGGAAGAAGGATATTTTTCGCTCGGACCCAATGCGACCGTCCTCGCCAAACCGGGCAGCGAACTGTACCGGTTCCTCGCACGTCAGAACGGCCACAAGATTCGCCTGACGGTCACCGCGATCGACGGCAGGGAACTGTCGCGGCTGGAACGGTAACCGCTCGCGTGCTGGGGGCTGCGTGCTGGGTCAGGGTGCTGGGCACGGCGGTGCACGGTGCATCGTGCACGTCTTTCGCGCAGCACCATGCCCCAGCCCGCAGCCCTCAGCACCGATCCTTTGTGTACCTCGCCAGCGTGGAAATGACCTCGCCCACGATGTTGTTCGGCGTGGACGCGCCCGCGGTCAGGCCGACGACGACAGGGCCGTGCCGCCGGAGCCAGCCGTCGGAGACGAGCTCCCCCAAGGGCGTCGTTGACGGCGCGCCGACCGGACGATGGCGGATCCGATCGGGCGACATGAGGCACTCCGGATCCGCGATGTGATACGTCGGCACCTTCGCCGCGCAGATGCGCGCGAGGTTGCACGTGTTGCTGCTGTTGTACCCGCCGACCACGATCATCAGGTCCAGCCGTTCCGCCGCGATCAGCGCTTCGACCGCGTCCTGGCGTTCCTGCGTGGCGCTGCAGATGGTGTCGAACGCGCGGAAGTGGTCGTCGAGCGCGGCCTCGCCGTAGCGCGCCGCCATCGCGATCCGGAACATCCGCTCGATCTCGAGCGACTCCGACATCAACATCGTCGTCTGGTTCGCGCAGCCGATGCGCGCCAGGTCCCGATCGGGGTCGAACTCCGGCGACACCGCGTCGCCGAACCGGTCGAGAAACGCCGTGCGATCGCCGCCGTCACGGATGTAGTCGCAGACGAGCGACGCCTCGTCGCCGTCGAGGACGACGAGGTAGCGGCCGTTCGGATACTTCAATGCCTGAGACGCCGTCGCGCGCGTTTCCTCGTGGCGCACCTTGCCGTGAATCACGGCGGTGTAGCCGTCCCGCGCGTAGCGCACGACGTTCTTCCAGACGTTGAGCACCGAGCCGCACGTCGTGTCCACGAGCGTGCAGCCTTGCGCGCTCAGCCGCGCCATCTCGCCGACGGTCACGCCGAAAGCGGGCAGGATCACGACGTCGTCGGGGCCCAGCACGTGCGATCGCTCTTCGGGATCGCTCAAGAAGCGGATTCCCGCGCGGCGCAGCCGCTCGTTGACGTGCGGGTTGTGAATGATTTCTCCGGTCAGGAAGACGTTGCGGCCGGGAAATCGGCGCCTTGCCTGATACGCGTAGTCCACGGCGCGATCCACGCCGTAGCAGAAGCCGAATTCGCGCGCGAGATGAACGGTGAGCCGCCCGTCGTCGTGGCGGAATCCGCCGGCGCGGACGTCGTTCACGAGCGAGCTGTGGTACGCGGCGGCAAGCTCGCCGGCGACGGCCTCCTTCATGTCGAGGCCTTTGCGGAAGATCAGGGGTCGCGACGGGTTCACGTTAGCGGGAGCGATCCGAGATGTCGCGCACGTGGGGCGTCAAGTCGTCCAGCGCGCCGAGCGCGGGCACGCGCGGACGCGCCAGCGCGTCGGATCCCATCAGCAAATCCTCGTCGCCGAGGGTAACCGAGACCGTGCGGACGCCCGGGGCCCGTGAGGACGGCGCCGACGCGCTGGTGTGTCTGTCGGCCGTCATCGCGACCGGCGTTCGATCGATCGACAGCGTACGCCGCCACTCGAGCAGCTGGCCGATGCCGACGCCCGCGATGAGGCCGGCCGCCGCCGCCGCGGTGATCCAGCGGCGGACGTGCGAGTGACCGGCAATCACCGGACGGGCGGCGCGGGGAAAGGCGATGATGCGGACGGGACGCTCGAGCGTTTCCAGGCGGCGCAGCACCTGCGCCTGCTGGAGCGCGAGGCGCTCGGGCGGAAACGCGGCGTCCGCCTCGGTGCGAAGGTCCTCGGCGACGGCGGTAAGGCTGGCTGCGAACGCGTCGTACCGCGCGCGGCATTCCAGGCAGGCGTCGAGGTGCGGATGCGCCCCGCCGTCAACCCAGACGCGCGCGAACTCCCGCTCCGTGACGTGCCCGGCGAGCAGGCGGCCTCCGAGGCGTTCAAGAACCGACACGGCGTTTCCCTTTCTCCTCTGCGGCGGCGCCGAGCCCGTCGGGGCCCAGGAGTGCTCGCAGCTTCCGAATCGCGCGGAACAGATGCACGCGTACGGTCGATTCGTTCAGACCCGTGAGCGCGCTGACCTCGCGCGACGTGTACCCCTCGACGTGGCTCAGGACGAACACCGCGCGCTGCCGTTCCGGCAGCCGAGCGAGCGCGGCGGCAATCGTCCGGCGGCGTTCGCGCGCCAGGAGCGCCTCTTCGGGCGATGGTCCGGCGGTGGCTACACGCTCCGTCAGATCGCGGTCCGGCGACCGCGCGTCGCTGAGCGGCTGCACCCAGCGCTCGCGGCGCGTCCGCGCCTTGATCCGATCCAGGCACCCATTGATCAGGATGCGCGTGAACCAGACGTCGAACGGTAACTCCTCCCGAAACGACGCCAGGTGCGAGTACGCCTTGACGAATGCGTCCTGCACTGCTTCGTCGGCTTCGGCGGCGTCGCGCAGGTAGTGGTGCGCGATGCGTGAGGCCCGCCGCTGATGCCGCGCGATCAGCTCCGCGTAGCGTTCCCGCGCTTCCGCGTTCCGCCCCTCCGCCTGAAGCGCCTTCACCGCCGAGGCGGCGGCGCCGTCCGCTTCACGCGCCGAGGCGAGCGCTGGAGATGGCCCTGTCATGGAATACGCCGCGTCCGCCCGGCCGTTTACCGGACCGGTCGTTTTCGGGCTGTCCACCTCATTATATGGGCGGCGCCGGGTTACAGATCTGCGGGGTTGATGAGCCGCGGCCGCGCGTCCTGTAGAATCCCCTGCGTGTCCCGGATCCTGGTGATCGACGACGACCAGGGCGTGCGCGAGACCGTGCAGCGCATGCTGCGCGCCGCCGGGTACACCGTGCAGACGGCGGAGAGCGGAGAAGACGGACTCGCGCTCGCGCGCGGCGGCGCCTTCGACGTGATCCTGTCCGACATGCGGATGACGGGCATCTCGGGCATCGAGGTCCTTCGGCGCCTTCGCGAGCAGCGCGTGGATTCCGCGTTCATCGTCATGACCGCCTTCGGCACCGTGGATACCGCGGTCGAGGCGATGAAGCTCGGCGCCGTGGACTTCGTCCAGAAGCCGTTCTTCCGGGACGAGCTGCTGATGCGCGTGCTTGCCGCCGCCGACCGGCGCCAGCTCGCGCGTCAGGTCGATCTGCTGCAGCGGCAGATAGGCGGCAGCGACACGCTCGCCGCGCTCGTCGGGGAGAGCGAGCCGATGCAGCGCCTGAAAGCGCTGATCGCGCGTGCCGCGGCCGCAAACGGCACCGTCCTCATCACGGGGGAGACGGGGACCGGCAAGGAGCTCGTCGCGCGCGCGATCCATACCGAGAGTCCGCGGGCCGCGCGTCCGTTCGTCGCGCTGAACTGCGCGGCGCTGAGCGATTCGCTGCTGGAAAACGAGCTCTTCGGCCACGCGCGCGGCGCCTTTACCGGCGCGGCGGCCGCGCGCGCCGGTCTCATCGAGCACGCGAACGGCGGCACGCTCCTGCTCGACGAGGTGGGGACGATGCCCGCCGCGCTGCAGGCGAAACTGCTGCGCGCGCTCGAATCGGGCGAGGTGCGGCGGATCGGCGAGAACGACGCGCGCACGGTGAACGTGCGGTTCATCGCGGCGACGAACGCCGACCTTCAGGCGGCGGTGGACTCCGGCGCGTTTCGCCGCGACCTTTTCTACCGTCTCAACGTTCATCGCATCCACGTGCCGCCGCTGCGCGAGCGTCCGGGCGACGTCGGGCGGCTCGTCAATCATTTCCTCGCCCGGTACGGAGCGCCCGCGGGCGTGACGGGATGCAGTTCCGCCGCCCGCGATGCGCTGCTGGCGTACGACTACCCCGGCAACGTCCGGCAGCTCCAGCACATCGTGCAGCGGGCGGTGGCAATCGCGCGCGGGCCGGAGCTCCAGACCGACGATCTGCCGGAGGAGATCTTCGCCGCGCGCGTTGCGAGCGAGGCGCCGCCCGAAGGTACCGTCGCCGCCGCGCGGGATCGCGCCGAGCGGGACATGATCGTCACAACGCTGACTCGCCACCACGGCGAGATCGCCGCGGCCGCGCGCGAGCTGCACGTGAGCCGGACGACGCTTTGGCGGCTGATGAAGAAACACCAGATTCCAAGCGGCACGGCGCAGTCCTCCTGATGCACCGCTGAAACCGCCGGCGTTTCAGCGCTGAAACGTTCCGCCCGCGGGCGGTCCTTGGCGGTTCCCGGCGTTGTTCCCTAACGCTCCGCGAACGCGCCGCTTGCGCCCTTGTGCCGCGCGGTGGGCGTTTGCGGCGTGTCCTTTGCTCACGCGTGAGCGGACCCGCCCGTGTCTGCCGAAACAAAACTGCTCATCGTTGAAGACGACGAGGCCCTGCTGCGCCTCGTCGCGTCGAACGCGCGGGTGCACGGTTACACGCCTGTGACCGCCACGAATTCGCATGACGCGTGCGCCGCGGTGGAGACCTTCGGGGTGGCGGCCGCGCTCGTGGACCTCGGGCTCGGCACGGAGTCCGGCTTCACGGTCATCCGTCATATCAAGGAGCGCGCCGCGGACGTCGAGATTGTCGTGATGTCGGCGACGACGTCCGTTGCATCGGCGATTCAGTCGTACGAGCTGGCGGCGTTCGCGTTCGTGCCGAAGCCGTTCGACATGGACCATCTCTTCGCCACGGTCGCGCGTGCGCTGGAACACCGCCGGATGAACCTGGACAACCAGCGTCTCATGTGGGAGCTCCACGTCATCAACGAGCTCGGCGAAGACCTGCGCCGCTCGCTCGACCCGCGCGATCTCCTCGACCGCGCGCTGCGGCGATTGATGTCCGCGCTCGGCGCGCGCGGCGGCAGCGTCCGGCTGCAGGATCCAATCACGAAGCTCTACACCGACATCATCGAAACCTGCCCGGCGGAGATGGACGAATTGTGGTCGGGGCCCAACGCCGTCATCGATCGGCCGAGCGACCGCACGCTCGCGACGCGCGCGCCCGTCGTCCTGCCGGACCTCCAGGCGCTGCTTCCGCCCGACATGGCTCGATCGATCCCGGTCCGCGGCGTCGTCTCCGTGCCGATGCTGGTCGGCGACGAGCTGCTCGGCGCGCTGAGCATCGGCAGCAGCCAGCCGGATCGCTACGACGCGCGCGACGAGCAATTGCTGTGCATCATCGCGGGTCAGATCGCATCGGCGGTGCAGAACGCGCGGCTGCACTCGTACGCGAGGCTCGGCAAGGTCCAGTGGGAAGCGACGTTCGACGCCATCAGCGATCCGATCGCCGTGTTCGACGCGCAGGGACGCATCTTGCGCGGCAACGCGGCGCTCGCCGCGCAGTTGCAGATCCCGATTACCGACATGCGGGGACGGACGTGCGACGACGTCGGGCTGTGTGGCGGACGGTTTCCACAGTGTGCCGTCGGGCGCGCGGTCAGCCAGCACGGCAGCCGCTCGGAAGTGTCCACGGCCGACGGCCGGATCTTCAGCGTGACGACGTTCACGATCACCGACACGCGTGAAGGCGCGGCCGTCGTGCAGGTGGCGAAGAACGTCACCGAAGAAATCGTCAGCGCGCGGCGGCTGCGGCAGCTGAGCGAGGAGCTCGCCGCCGCGAACGGACGGCTCGTCGCGACCGTCGAGCGGTTGAAGACCACGCAGGCGCAGCTCCTTCAGGCGGAGAAACTGTCGGCGATCGGGCAGCTCGT
>QHWR01000136.1:7463-15725 GCA_003223835.1 Acidobacteriota bacterium
CGCATCGCGGAGGAATCGGAGCGGGCCGCGCGCATCGTCCGCAACCTGCTCGCGTTCGCGCGGCGCCAGACGGCGGAGCGCTCGCCGCAGGACGTCGCGGATTTGTTCACGCGCGTCCTCGCGCTGCGCACGTACGAATTCCGGCTGAACGGCGTGGACGTCGAGATGGCGTTCGAGCGGGGTCTCCCGCGCGTGCTCGCGGACGCGGGCCAGTTGCAGCAGGCGCTGCTGAACCTCGTGCTCAACGCCGAACAGGCGATGCGCGGGCGCGCGACGCGGCGGCTCGAGGTCGGCGCGTCGTACGTCGCCGACGCCGGCGCCGTGCAGATCACGGTGTCGGACACGGGGCATGGCATCGAGGACGGCAATCTCGGGCGCGTCTTCGATCCGTTCTTCACGACCCGCGACGTCGGCGAGGGAACCGGGCTCGGGCTCAGCATCTGCTACGGGATCGTGCGCGATCACGGCGGCCAGATCGCGGTTGACAGTCAGGTCGGCGTCGGGACGACGTTTGCGCTGCTGCTGCCGGCGTACATGCCGACGGCCGCCAACGAAGAACTGCTCGTCGCCCACACCGAACAGGGCGAGCGCGATTACGTTGCAGCCATGCTCGCCGGCTGGGGGTTCGGCGTGGCGTTCGCCGACAACGCCTCGGCGGCGCTGGCGCGGTATCGCGCCGGCAACCTCGGGGCGATCTTCATTGACGGCGGCATCGTCGCCGGTGACGTCGATGCCTGGCGCGCGGCGCGACAAGCCAAGGGCGGATCGATCCCGCTCGTGCTCACCAGCGGGGCCGCGCAAGGCGACGTGGCGAAGTTCGGACGCGAACAGGCCGTCGCGCTGTTGACGCCGCCCATCGAGCTGCGCACCGTGCGCGCGGCGGTGCAGGCGGCGCTGAGCCACGACGACTTCGGCGACGGCCGCGCGGACGCCAACGAAACATCCGGCGTCGATGCGGCGCCGGCGGAGGCAGGACGGAGGACCGGGTCAACGGAGGACTCCACATCACAGTCCGGCGTCAGCCGGACGGGGGAGTACGTATGACGGGGCTGCGACCGTTACTCGTCGTCGTGGATGATGAGCAGGGAATTCTCGACGTCGTCGGGCGGTTCGCGCGGCGTGCCGGCTACGAGGTGATCACGTGTTCCGGCGGCGGCGAGGCGATCGCTCAACTTCGGACCAACCGCGCGGATCTCGTCCTGGTGGACCTGCGCATGCCCGACGTCGGCGGGCTCGAGGTTCTTCGCGCGATCCGCGAGACGGATCCGCGATGTCAGGCCGTGCTGATGACGGGCTACGCATCGGTGGACACGGCCGTCGAAGCGATCAAGCTCGGGGCGACGGACTACCTGAGCAAGCCGCTCGACGTCGCGCGGCTCGAACAGCTGCTGACGTCGGTGCGCGAGGAGATCGAGCGCCGGCGGCACGTGCTCTCGCTCGAGTCCGACGTGGCGCGGCGGCTGGAGTTCTGCGGGATGATCGGCCGCGGGCCGATCATGCAGGACCTCTTCGGGATGATCCGGCGTCTCGCGCCGCACGTGCGGACGGCGCTCATCAGCGGCGAGACCGGCACCGGCAAGGAGCTGGTCGCGCGCGCGCTGCACAAGCTCGGGCCCCGCCGCGACAAGCGGTTCGTGACGGTGAACTGTTCCGCCGTCGTCGAGACGTTGTTCGAGAGCGAGTTGTTCGGCCACGTGCGCGGCGCATTCACCGGCGCGACCGATCACAAGCCGGGCCTCTTCGAGCTGGCCGACGGCGGCACGCTGTTCCTCGACGAGATTGGCGAGCTGCCGCCGAGCGTGCAGGCCAAGCTGCTGCGCGTTCTGGAGCTCGGGGAAGTGCACCGCGTCGGCTCGCTGGATCCGCGCCGCGTGACGGTGCACGTCGTCGCGGCGACCAACCGCGATCTGCGCGCCGAAATCGCCGCGGGACGGTTCCGGAGCGACCTCTATTACCGTCTCAACATCGTCGAGGTGCGGCTGCCGCCGCTGCGCGATCGCCGCGAGGACATTCCGTACCTGACCGCCGCGTTCGTGCGCGAAACCTCCGAGCGGCTGCAGAAGTCATTGCTCGGGCTGACGGCGGGAGCGGAACGCCTGCTCGCCACCGCGGCGTGGGACGGCAACGTCCGCGAGCTCCGGAACGTGATCGAGCGCGCCTGCATTCTCGCCGACGGCGACTTCATCACCGACCGCGAGCTGGCCGTCAGCATGCCGGCGCTGGTGATGAGACCCGCGGCGGCCGGCGTCGCGGCGCCCCGGCAGGGCGACTCGGATCTGCTCGTCAACGTCGAGCGCGAGCACATCCAGCGCGCGCTCGCGCGCGCGAACGGAAACAAGAAGGCGGCGGCGCGCATGCTCGGCCTCAGCCGGCGCGCGCTGTATCGACGGCTCGAGCGGCTGGACCTCGCCGGCACGATCATGCGGCGGCGCGAGGCCGAGCAGGCGATGGGCGCATAAGTCGACCGTGCGCGTGCCGCGCCGGCCGCATCCGCAGCAGGCGGCGCTCGCATCGCGAACGGCGGCGATTCGTTGTCGAAATCGGGGCGCAACGCTGGCCGCGCCATTTGCAAGAGAGCAGTCGCCATGTCACAACCTGCTTACGCGAATGCCCTGGGGCTCGTCGAGGAGCCGATGCCCGCATCGGTCCTCGTCGTGGACGACGAGCTCGGCGTACGGGATCTCATGAGCCGCTGGCTGATCGCCGGTGGCTACGACGTGAGGACCGCCGCGAACGCCGACGAAGCGCTGTCGCGGCTCCACGAGACGCCGCCCGCCGTGGCGCTCTGCGACATCCGGATGCCGGGACACGACGGGCTGTGGCTCGCTCAGCAGATCCGGCAGGAATGGCCCGAGACCGCGGTCATCATGGCGACCGGGGTGCAGGACGTCGCGTCCGCGGTCGCGAGCCTGCGGCAGGGCGTCATCGACTACCTGACCAAGCCGTTCGGCCGCGATCGGCTGCGGGAGGCCGTGTCCCGCGGCCTCGAGTGGCACCGCGCCGCCCGCGAGTCTCGCCGGTGGCGCGAGTCGCTCGAGCAGGAACTGGATCAGCGCAGGCGTCGCTTGATCGAGGCGATCGCGGCGCTTCGGATCGACGACGACGCGGCGCTCGACGCCCTGTTGTCGATGCTGACGTCGAGCGACCACGACCTGTACACGCACGCGTATCGGGTCGCCGCGCTCGCCGTCAGCGTGGGCCGGACGCTCGGCATGGCCGATGCCGAGACGATGGTGCTCGAGCGCGCGGCGCTGCTGCACGATCTCGGCAAGCTGGCGATTCCCGATGCGGTGCTCCGGAAGCCGGCGCCGCTCACCGTCGAAGAGCAGACCCTCGTCCGATTCCATCCGATTGTCGCGGCGGATCTGATCCGCAGCATTCCGTACCTCGCGGAGGCCGCCGAACTCGTACGCGACGCGCACGAACGAATGGACGGGCTGGGGTATCCGCGCGGCGTACATGCGTCCGAGGTCCGGCTCGGCTCCCGCATCATCGCCGTCGTCGACGCGTTCGACACCATGACGCGGCCGCGCGTGTTCCGCGACGCGATCAGCCCGCGCGAAGCGTTCCTCGAGCTCGCCCGCTGCACCGGTACGCAGTTCGATCCCGCCGTCGTGGAAGCCTTCCGAGGAATCGGTGAATCGGTGAATTGGTGAATTCGTGAATTGGTGAATTGGTAATCCAATTCACCAATTCACCAATTCACGAACTCGCCCATTCAGCGCCGATGCGCCCATTGTGGTACGATTTCTCCTTTGTTTATAGGGGGCGATCGCGCAATGGCCCACGTGCATCAGGAGACCGGACTCGAAGCGCACGGCATCACGAACGTCGCGCGGGTCTACTGGAACCAGAGCGTGCCGGCGCTCTATGAAGAGGCCGTCCGCCGCCGCGAGGCGTTGATCGCCGCCGACGGGCCGATCGTCTGCCGCACCGGCCAGCACACCGGCCGCTCCCCGAACGACAAGTTCATCGTGCGCGAGCCGTCGAGCGAGAGCCACGTCTGGTGGGGCAAGATCAATCGCGCGATCGAGCCGCAGCATTTCGACGCGCTGCACCAGCGGCTGCTCACCTATTGCGAGGGCAAGGAGCTGCTCGTCCTCGACGCGTTCGCCGGCGCCGACGCGCGCTACCGGATGGCGATCCGGATCATCACGGAGCAGGCGTGGCACAACCTGTTCGCGCGCCATCTGTTCATCCGCGGCGACGCGACGAACGCGCCGTCCAGGCACAAGCCGGAGTTCACCGTCATCGACGTGCCGGGCCTGACCGCCGAGCCCGGGCGCCACGGCACGAACTCGGAGACCTTCATCATCCTGAACTTCGCGAAAAAGGTCGTCCTGATCGGCGGCACGAGCTACGCGGGCGAGATCAAGAAGTCGATCTTCACGGTCATGAATTACGTCCTGCCGCTCAAGAACGTGCTCTCGATGCACTGCTCGGCGAACGTCGGCGCGCAGGGAGACGTCGCGTTGTTCTTCGGGCTGTCGGGCACGGGCAAGACGACGCTCTCGAGCGATCCCGAGCGCGGCCTGATCGGCGACGACGAGCACGGGTGGAGCGAGGACGGCGTGTTCAACATCGAAGGGGGCTGCTACGCCAAGATGATCCGGCTGTCGGCGTCGGCCGAGCCGCAGATCTACGCGACGACGAAGCGGTTCGGGACCGTGCTCGAGAACGTCAAGATGGACGCGAACACGCGCCAGCTCGACCTCGACGACGACTCGATGACGGAGAACACGCGCGGGGCGTATCCGCTCAGTTTCATCGAGAACGCCGTCCCGTCCGGTCAGGCGGGGCATCCGCGCAACATCATCATGCTGACGGCCGATGCGTTCGGCGTGCTGCCGCCGATCGCGCGGCTGACGCCGGCGGGCGCGATGTATCATTTCCTCTCGGGCTACACCGCGAAGGTGGCGGGCACCGAGCGCGGCGTCACGGAGCCCAGGGCGACGTTCAGCACGTGCTTCGGCGCGCCGTTCATGGTGCTGCACCCGACGGTGTACGCGAAGTTCCTGGGCGAGCGGATCGCGCGCCACAACGTGCGCGTCTGGCTCGTGAACACCGGTTGGACGGGCGGTCCGTACGGCGTCGGCGCGCGGATGAAGATCGCCTACACGCGTGCGATGGTGCGCGCCGCGCTCACCGGTCAGCTCGACACCGTGGCGTACGAGTGTGATCCGACGTTCAACATCGACGTCCCGTCGGCGGTCCCCGGCGTTCCCGCCGAGGTCCTCAGGCCGCGCACGACGTGGAAGAACGCCGCCGACTACGACGCGCAGGCGCGCAAGCTCGCGCAGATGTTCGTCGAGAACTTCAAGATCTTCGAGGGCGAAGCGACGCCGGAAGTGCGCGCCGCGGGCCCGCGGACCGTGGACCCATAGAGGCAGCGGAGACGGGTCTCACCACGGAGATAACAGAGTTCACGGAGAACGAGAATTATCTCTGTTATCTCTGTGGCCTCTGTGGTGGAATGCCGTTGTCTCTGTTGCCTCTGCAGGCCATGTATGAGCCCGTCATCGGTCTCGAGATCCACGCGCAGCTCCTGACCGATACCAAGATCTTCTGCGGCTGCAGCACGCGGTTCGGCGCGCCGCCGAACACGAACATCTGCCCGGTGTGCCTCGGGCTTCCGGGCGCCCTGCCCGTGTTGAACCGCCGCGCGGTGGAGTTCGCGGCGCGGGCCGCGATGGCGCTTGGCTGTACGATTCAGCCATCGTCGATCTTCGCGCGGAAGAACTACTTCTATCCGGACCTGCCGAAGGGGTATCAGATCTCGCAATACGAGCGGCCGCTGGCGACCGAAGGCGCGCTCGAGTACACCGGACCCGACGGCGCGGCCCGCGTCGGGATCATCCGCGTCCATCTCGAGGAGGACGCGGGCAAGTCGCTGCACGAGGGCTTCGCCGACTCCGAGCGCTTCACCTATCTCGATTACAACCGCAGCGGCGTTCCGCTCATCGAGATCGTCACGCATCCCGACCTGCGGTCGGCGGCCGCGGCCGCCGAGTTCTTCACGCGCCTGCGTGCGATTCTCGTGGCCATCGGCGTCAACGACGGCAACATGGAGGAGGGGAGCCTCCGCTGCGACGCCAACGTCTCCGTCCGGCCCGCGGGGGAGACGGCGCTTGGCGTCAAGACGGAGGTCAAGAACCTCAATTCGTTCCGCCACGTGCAGCGCGCGCTGGAGCACGAGATCGATCGGCAGATCGCGGCGCTCGGCGCCGGGAACCGCGTCGCCCAGGAAACGCGCCTGTGGGACGCCGCGGCGGGACGGACCGTCGCGATGCGAAGCAAAGAGGAAGCGGACGACTATCGCTACTTCCCCGAGCCCGACCTGCTGCCGCTCGAGGTGGACGCCGCCTGGATCGGCCGGATGCGGGCGACGCTGCCCGAGCTTCCGGATGCGCGGCGCCGACGGTTCGCGACCGAGTATCATTTGCCGGACTACGACGCCGGCGTGCTCACGCAGTCGATGGCGCTCGCGGACTATTTCGAGAAGACGGCCGCGGCCGCGGGCAACGCCAAGGCCGCGAGCAACTGGATCATGGTCGAGCTGACCCGGAAGATGAACGAGCTGGGGATCGCGGTCGAGCAGGTGACGCTCGCCCCCGACGCGCTGGCGGAGCTGATTGCGCTCGTCGACCGCGGCGAGATCAGCGGCCCCGTCGCGAAAGACGTCTTCGAAAAAATGTTCGCGTCGGGCCGCCGCGCCTCCGCCATCGTCGAGGCGGAGGGACTCCGGCGGATCGACGACGAAGGCGCGATCGCGGCGGTCGTGGCCGACATCATCGACGCGAACGCGGGACCGGTCGCGCAGTTCCGCGCGGGCAGGACGCAGACGTTCGGCTTTCTCGTCGGCCAGGTGATGAAGGCGACGCGCGGCAAGGCGAACCCCGAAACGGTCAACACGATCCTCCGCCGTGCGCTGACCGGGCAGGAGCACACCGGTGATTGAGGCCCAGGGCGTTTCGAAGATGTACAGCCGCGGCGTCTACGCGCTCCGCGAGCTGACGCTGCGCGTGGACAAAGGCGAGTTCGTCTTTCTCACGGGGCCGAGCGGCGCCGGCAAGTCCACGCTGCTGCGGCTGCTGCTGCGGCAGGACGTGCCGTCGGACGGCAAGCTCGTCGTCGGCGGCCGGGACCTCGCGCAGCTCACGCAGCGGCAGGTGCAGGCGTACCGCCGGTCGCTCGGGTTCGTTTTCCAGGATTTCAAACTGCTGCCGAACAAGACCGTTCTCGAGAACGTCTCGTTCGTGCCGCGCGTGCTCGGGATGGCGGACTCGCAGCAGCAGCGGCGCACGTTCCAGGTCTTGAAGTGGGTCGGTCTCCAGCATCGCATGAACGCGTTTCCGCTGGAGCTGTCGGGCGGGGAGCAGCAGCGCATCGCGATCGCGCGCGCGCTGGTGAACGATCCGATCATCATTCTGGCCGACGAGCCGACCGGCAACCTCGATCCCGACCTCTCGCTCGAGATCATGAACCTGTTCCGCGAGATCAACGCGCGCGGCACCACCGTGATGGTCGCGACGCACGATCGCGAGCTGATTCGCCGCGTGGGGCGGCGCGCCGTGACGCTCGATCACGGCCACATCGTGGAGGTTGCGTGATGCGCGCGCTCCGTTACTTCTTCGCGGAAGCGTTCGCGAGCCTCTGGCGCGGCCGCGGCGCCGCGTTGCTCTCGATCCTGACGATCGCCGCCGGCCTGTTCGTGCTCGGCTTCTTCCTGATGGTCAACACGAACGTCCAGCGTCTCGTGGGCCGCTGGGGGCAGGCCGCGGAGCTGTCGGTGTACATGCGCGAGGAAGCGACGCCCGAGCAGACCGCCGCCGTGCGCGAGACGCTCAACCGCAGCGGGCTCGCCACCTCCATCCAGTTCCTCTCCAAAGACGACGCGAAAACGGAGTTCAGCCGCGACTTTCCCGATCTCGCCGGCGCCGCCGCGAACCTTCAGCGCAATCCGTTTCCCGCGTCGTTCGAGGTGCGGCTCGCGTCGGACGCGGGCGGGGCCGCCGCGGCCATCGATGCGCTCGCCGGCAGCCTGTCCGAACTGCCGGGCGTCGCGGACGTTCGCTACGACCGGCGGTGGCTCGCCCGGCTGAACGCGATGATCGGGATCGTCCGGGGGATGGGGCTCGTCATCGTCCTCATGCTCGCGCTGGCGAGCGCGCTGACGGTCGCCAACGTCGTCAGGCTGGCGGCGGCGGCCCGTCGTGACGAAATTGAAATCATGCAGCTCGTGGGCGCCCCCTTCGCCTATAT
>QHWR01000137.1 GCA_003223835.1 Acidobacteriota bacterium
CGCGGTACTGCGCCGAGGCTCCGGACCGGCTCATCCCGATGGGCGGCGTGCACCCGGGCTTCACGGAGGACGCGGGCGCGGAGGTGCGGCGGGCGGCGGAGGCGGGGGTGCGCGCGCTCAAGGTCCATCCGCCCCACATGGGCTTCGCGGCCAACGCGTACCTCGACGGGCTCGACGGCCTGCGCGCGCTCTACGAGGAGGCGCAGAGGCTGCGGCTGCCGGTGATGATCCACACCGGCACGTCGATCTTCCCCGGCGCGCGCAGCCGCCTCGGGGAGCCGATGACCGTGGACGACGTCGCCGTCGACTTCCCCGACCTGCGCGTGATCCTCGCCCACGGCGGCCGGCCGCTGTGGATGGAGCAGGCCTTCTTCCTCGTGCGCCGCTTCCCCAACGTGTTCATGGACGTCGCGAGCGTTCCCCCGAAGGCCGCGCTGCGCTACTTCCCCCGCCTGGCCGAGATCGCGGACAAGGTGCTCTACGGCAGCGACTGGCCCTCGCCGGGAGTGCGGAGCATGGCGGGCAACGCCCGCGACTTCCAGGAGCTGCCGCTGCCGAAGGAGGCGATCGTCAAGATCATGGAGACCAACGCCCGCACGCTGTTCCCATGAGCGCGCCCACGCCGCCGGCCGCGCCGGCGCCGGCCGTCGCGGAGGCCGCGCTCGTCCGCTATTTCTCGGCCGAGCGCGCGAAGAGCGTCGTCTTCGTCGGTTGCGCGGCCGCCGCGGCGGCTGCCTCGGCCGCGCTCGTCGCGCTGCGCAGCCCCTTCCGCGCGATGGCATGGCCGCTGCTCGCGGCGGGCCTCGTCCAGCTCGTCGTGGGAGGAGTGATCTTCCTGCGCACGCCCGGGCAGCGGGCACGGCTCCTCCAGCAGCTCCGCTCGAACCCCGCCGGTTACCGGTCCGACGAGACGGCCCGCATGGTCCGCGTGCAGCGAAGCTTCGTGCTCTACAAGCGCATCGAGGTCGGGCTGCTCGCCGCGGGGCTGGCCTTCGCGTCCATCGACGCCTACGGCCGGACGCTCTACGCGGTCGGCATGGGCCTCATCCTGGAGGCCGGGTTGATGCTGGCCCTCGACCTCGGGGCCGAGCGCCGGGGCGAGCGTTACCTGCAGATGGTGAAGAGGCTGGACTGATTCGAATCGGGAAGGCCGGACCGGCCCGTGTCAAACGCTTCAGGTGCCGCCGAAGCCGATGGTGACCCGGCCGTCCTCTACGATCACGGGCACCTTTCGCGCACCCTTGGAGTGGACGAGCATCTCGTCGAGGTCCGGGGCCGACTTCTTGACGTTGCGGTAGTCGACGCGGTGACCCTTGGCGGCGTAGGCCTCACGGGCCTCCGAGGTGTAGGGTCATCCCCCTTTGCCGTATATGACGATGGATTTCGCAGGCACGAGCGCATTATAGACTCTACTCTTCGGCGAGCGCGCGCACCGGATCGATGCGGGCCGCGCGCCGCGCCGGCAGGTACGCGGCCAGCGCGCCCACGAGGGCCAGCGTCGCGGCCGCGGCCGCGAACGTGGCGGGGTCGGCGGGCCCCACGCCGAACAGCAGCGCGCCCAGCAGGCGGGCGAGAGCGGTGGCCCCGATCGCTCCGATCACGATGGCGATGCCGGTGAGGGCGAGAGCGCGGCCCACGACGAGGCGCAGCACGCGGTCCGACGCGGCGCCGAGCGCCATGCGGATCCCGATCTCGCGCGTGCGCTGCGCGACCGCGTACGACAGCACCCCGAAGATGCCGATGGCCGCAAGGGCGAGCGCGACGGCGGCGAACACCGCGAGCAGCGTCATGTAGAACCGCGGCTGCGAGATCGAGCGCGACACGATCTCGTCGAGCGTCCGCAGGTTCGACACGGGCAGGTTCGCGTCCACGCCGTACACGTCGCGGCGGATCGCTTCCGACAGCGTCCGCGGCGGCACCGCGGTGCGCATCAGGACGCTCATCGACTCTACCGGCCACTGGCGGTACGGCAGGTAGATCTCCGGCGGGTTCGGCTCGTTCAATCCGGCGTCCTTCACGTCACCGACGATGCCGACGACCCGTCCGCCCGCGCGGTACTTCGCACCCTGGCGTCCCCACCCGAGATTGATCGTCTTGCCGATTGGATCCTCGTTGGGAAAGTACTGCCTCGCGGCGCTCTCGGTGATGATCGCGACCTGCGGCGCGCTCGCGCGGTCGTCGTCGGTGAAGTAGCGCCCGCGCTTCAGCGGGATGCCGACCGTGCGGAAGTAGTCCGCGCTCGCGACCCGCACCTCCATGGCCGGCTGCTGCGAAGGCGGTACCGGCGGGCGGCCGCCGATCTCGAACGAGATGTTGAAGTTCATGCCGCTCAGCGGCAGGCCCATGACGGCGGCGACGCTCTCGACGCCGGGCAGCGCACGAAGGCGCGGAAACAACTCATCGAAGAACGCCACGCGCGGCGGATCCTGTTCGTAGCGCACGCCGGGCAGCGTCAGGTCGAACGTCAGCGTGCGATCCGGACGAAACCCCGGATCCACGGCCTGCAGCCGCGCGAAGCTCCGAATCAGCAGGCCGGCTCCGGCGAGCAGCATCACCGCCAGCGCAACTTCGACGATCACGAGGAGGCCGCGCAGCCGCGCACCGCCCGCGCTCGTCAGCGCCCCGCGGCCGCTCTCCTTCAACGTGCTCGAAACCGGGTCGCGCGTGGCCGCCAGCGCGGGAACGATCCCGAACACGACGCCCGTGAGGGCGGCGAGCGCGAACGTGAAGGCCACCACCGCCGCGTCCATCCTGACGTTGTCGAGCCGCGGGATTCCCTCCGGCTGCAGCCCGAGAAGCACTTCGATGGCCCACACCGCGAACAGCAGGCCGAGCCCGCCGCCGACGACCGACAGGATCACGCTCTCGGTGAGCAGTTGCCGCACGAGACGTCCGCGTCCGGCGCCGAGCGCCGTCCGGATGGCCATCTCGCTCTGCCGCGCCGCCGCGCGCGCGAGCAGCAGGTTGGCGACGTTCGCGCACGCGATCAACAACACGAAGCCGACGGCCCCCAGCAGCACCAGGACCGATCGCCGGATTTCTCCGACCATCGAGTCGAGCAGCGGGTAGACGGTCATGCCGACGCCTTCGTTCATGTCGGGGTACTGACGCGCGAGGTTGCGCCCGATGTTCTCGACCTCGACCGCCGCCTGCGCCGCCGTCACGCCCGGTTTCAACCGCGCGATGACGCTGACGTACCACGCGCCGCGCTGTTTCGACGCGAAGTTGGCGTCGTACTCGATGGGCTCCCACGCCTGGCGTTGCGCGGGGAACGAGAAGCCGCGCGGCATCACGCCGATGACTTCCTTCGACACGCCGTCGAGCTGAATCGCGCGGCCGACGATCTGCGGATCGCCGCCGAAGCGCTCGCGCCACAGCCCGTCACTCAGGATGATGAGCCGCGTTTTCCCCGGCGTGTTCTCGTCGGCGCGGAAGACGCGGCCGAGCGCGGGCTGCGCGCGCAGCACGCTGAAGAACGCCGCGCTCACCTGCGCCACGTCGATGCGGACGGGTTCTCCCTGTCCCGTGAGGATCTCCCGCTCCCGCGAGATCGCGGCGGCGCTCTCGAGCGACTGGCTCGCGCGCGCGACGTCGGTGAAGTTCGGGCCCGACATCACCGCGCGATGCCCTTCGGAGACGTGGTACACGCCCACGAGCCGATTCGGTTCGGGAAACGGCAGCGGCTTCAGGAGGACGCCGTCCACGACGCTGAAGATCGCCGTGTTCGCGCCGATGCCGAGCGCGAGCGTCAGCACGGCGACGATGGTGAAGCCGGGTGATTTGAAGAGGCGGCGAATGGCGTAGCTGATGTCGTTCATGACGAAAGACGGAAAGACAGAAAAAGGCCGAAGCTAGTTATGTGCCGCAATCGTCGGGTGCGATGAGAGGTTTTGCACCGGTTTCTGCGATCCGGGGCGGATTTGGTCGAGGGGCGCTGTCCGCTCATGGCCCGGCTTCGTCCGGATTCGGACAGTTACATCGCGCCCTTCCAGCGCGGGTTGATGCGCGCGTACAACGCCTGATCGCGCGGCTCGCCGTACTTGACCGCGCTCGCGCGGAGGAGCCCTTCGCGCGCGTACCCCGCCTTCTCCAGCACCCGCGTGGATCGGTCGTTGTCGGCGAACGGCAGCGCGAACAGCCGCAGCAGGTTGCACTCGTCGAAGGCATACGCGGTGACGAGTTCCAGCGCCTCGACAGCGATGCCGCGCCCCCAGAACGGTTCGGCGAGCCAGTAGCCGATCTCCGCGGCGTAGCGCTCGACGTCGCTGCCCGGCGAGAATCCAATCGCGCCCACCGGTTCGCCATCGACGGTGATCGCGAAGTTCGTCATCGGCCGCGCGTCCATCACGCTCTCGATGAAGTGGCGCGCGTCGCTCGCGGTGTAGGGATGCGGAAAGCGATCGCGCAGGTTGCGCGCGACGTTCGCGTTGTTGGCGTGCTTCGCCACCGCCGACGCGTCCGAGGAACGCCAGGGTCTGACCACGCAGCGCCTGCCGCGCATCTCGGAATCCATGTCGCGAGGAGACTAGAACAGCGCGCGGCCGGACGATTTCAGCCAGCGCTCGGCCTCGCGAAACCGCGGGCATGCGGCGGAGACGAGGCGCCAGAACCGCGGCGAATGGTTCGGCTGCTTCAGGTGCATCAGCTCGTGCAGCAGGACGTATTCGCGCACGTCCGGCGGCATCAGGATCAAGCGGTAGTTCAGCGTGATGTGTCCGCCTGGCGAGCAGGCGCCCCAGCGCGAGCGCTGGTTGCGGATGGAGACGCGCGACACCGTCAGCTCATGCTGCCGCGCGAGCGCCAGCAGCTCGGGGATCAGCCGTTCGCGCGCCCGGGCGCGCAGTTCGCGCTCGACGCCGGGATCGACGGGCGTGGCCGTGGCGCGCGCGCGTTCGCGCGCGGCCCACGCGAGATGGCGCTCGGCGAACCGGAGCGCCTCGGCGCGCGACCCGCCACGCGGAATCGTCAGGCGCAGCGCGCCGTCGGGCCGGACGCGGAGCACGTAGCGCCGCGCTCTGCGCATGCGCACGAAGTAGACGGGAAACGTCTCCGCGCCGGTCGAGAGCAGCGCGTCGTGGCCGCTCGCCGCCGGGACGGTGTTCCGGCTGAAGCCGGAAGCCACGAGATCTCCCTGGAATGGTACGTGGCTTCCGCGGTCAGGCGGAAGATCGACACCGAATGGCAGCTCGATCTGCATCTCAGCGATCTTCCGTCAGCTCGCCGCGACGCGGGACGCCGAGGGCGCGCGTGATCAGACGATCGCGCACCGTGTCCGGCATCCACGCGCCGAGAACCGCGCGCAGCCGCGCGTCGCGGCCGACGAGATAGCGCGTGCGCGGCGCCGCCGCGGTCAACGCGTGCTCCACCGCGGCGGCGACCACGTCGGGATCGATGCCGCGACGCCCCGTCTTCTCCGCCACCTCGCGCATCTTCTGCGTGCTCGCGCCGTAGCGCCGCCGGGCCTCGTCGGGCAGCGCCGCTTCCTGCGCCTGCGCCGCCTTGCCGGACTTGTTCCAGATCGGCGTCGCGATGCTTCCCGGCTCGACGAGCGCGACGCGAATGTCCCACGGCTGCAGCTCGACGCGCAGCGCGTCCGCCATCGCCTCGAGCGCGAACTTGGACGCGCTGTACGGGCCGAGGAACGGCACGGTCATGCGTCCGGCGATCGATCCCATCAGCACGATGCGCCCGCGACGCGCGCGGATGGCGGGCAGCAACGCCTGCGTGACCGCGAGCGGCCCGACGACGTTCACCTCGAGCTGACGGCGGAAGTCCGCGATCGGCAGATACTCGAGCGGGCCGGCGACGGCGATGCCGGCGTTGTTGACGAGACCGTCGAGCCCCGCGTCCGCTCCCTCGACCCCGATGGTCCGCGCGGCGCGCGCCATCGACGCGGCGTCGGTGACGTCGAGCAGCACCGGCGTCAGCCGCGACGACATCCCCGCTCGCAGGCGCTGGGCATCGTCCTCGCGGCGCACGCCGGCGAACACGCGCCAACCCGCCGCGTCCAGCCGCCGCGCGCACGCCTCGCCGATGCCGGTCGACGAGCCGGTGATCAGCACGCGTCGAGTCATAGGTACTGCCTGATCCACCCGAAGACCGACTCGTGCCAGAACTTGCTGTTGAGCGGCTTCAGCACCCAATGTCCCTCGTCGGGGAACACGATCGCCTTGCTTGGCACGCCGTTTCGTCGCAGCGCCGTGAACAACTGCAGACCCTGGTCGACCGGCACGCGGAAGTCCAGCTCGTTCGTGATCACGAGCGTCGGCGTCCTGATGTTCTGCGCGAACCGGTGCGGCGACCACCTGGCCAGGTTCTCGCGTGCGTTCTCGCTCCACGGCGGCCCGCCGAACTCCCAGTCGGTGAACCACAGCTCTTCGGTCGCGAGCGCCATCGACTCGAGGTTGAACACGCCGTCGTGGGTGACGGCCACCTTGAAGCGGTTCGTGTGCCCGATGATCCAGTCAACCGCGTATCCGCCGTAGCTGGCGCCGGCGATGCCCATGCGGTTCGCGTCCGCGTATGGCAGACGCGAGACGGCATCGAACACCGCGTCGAGGTCCTGCATGACCTTGCCGCCCCAATCCTGCGAGATCTCGTCGACGAAGCGCTGACCGAATCCGGTGGAGCCGCGCGGGTTCGGCGCGGCGATCACCCATCCTTGGGCCGCCCACAACTCCGGGTTCCACCGCGCCGACCACGCGTCTCCCCAATCTCCCTGCGGTCCTCCGTGAATGAGGAAGACGACCGGATACTTTTTCGACGCGTCGAACGACGGCGGCTTGATCAGCCAGTACTGCACCGGCGCGCCGCCGGCGCCCGTGACGGTCATCGATTCGGGGGCGTTGAACGTGACGTCCTTGCGCCAGCCGTCGTTCTCGTGCGTCAGCGGCTGCGCCTCGCCGCCGCCCGCCGCGATCCTGAACAGCTCCGCCGGCATCGTCATCGCCGCCTTCGAGAAGACGAGAGTGGAAGCGCCCGCGTTCACCGCCGCGATCGCGCCGCCTTTGGCGACCTCTGCCGGCGTGCCGCCCGCGAGCGGCACGCGATACAGGTTGTCGGTGCCGTGGCTCGTCGCGGTGAAATAGATCGTTTGGCCGTCGGGCGAGAGGGTGAAGTCGCCGACGGAGAGATCCGGCGTTTCGAACACCGTGCGCTTGCTGCCGGTGGCTCGGTCGTACACGTCGAGATAAAAGCGATCGGACTCGAAGCCGGGCCGCCGCTGCGCGCGGACGATGACCGACCGTCCGTCCTTCGTGAACAGCGGCTGGAGGTCGGACGCCGGATTCGACGTCAGCTTCTTCGCCTCGCCGCCGGCCGCCGGCACGATCCAGATGTCGTGATTCGTCGTCCATGCTTCGGCGTCGGCCCCTTCGCGGTTCGACACGAACGCGATCTCGCGGCCGTCGGGAGTGAACGCGACCGCCTTGTCCTCCTGCATGACGGGCGGCGAATCGAAGTCGCCGGCGGTCACGTCGCGCGGATCGCCGCCTTTGAGATCCGTGACGAACACGTGATGACGGATGCCGTTGCGCCATTCGACCCAATGCCGATACAGCAGGTGCGTGAGCACGCGCGCCTTGACGGGATTCTTCTCCAGTTCCTCGGCGCGGGCTTTGTTGCACGCCTCGTCTCCGCAGCCGGCGTACACGTCCGAAACGAATGCCATCGACTGGCCGTCCGGCGACACGACGAGCGGCTCCTGGACGCCCGCGGCGATCTTCGTCAACTTATGCACGTTGCCGCCGTCCGCGTCCGCGATGAAGACCTGCGGCTCGCCGTCACGCGTGGAAATGAACAACACGTGACGTCCATCGGGCGTCCATCTCGGCGTCGTTTCGCTCTTGTCGCCCGTGACCAGCGCTTTCGGCGCGGCGGATCCGTCGGCGGGCACGATCCAGATGTCGGCGTTGCGCTTCCCGCTCGACAAATCCGTCGTCGTGCGGACGAACGCCACGAGCCGTCCGTCCGGCGAGAGCTGGGGATCCGTGACGCGGATCGCGGTCAGCAGATCCTGAATCGTCATCGGCCGCGCGGCCTCTGCGCCCGCCGGTACCAAGAGCGCCACCGCGCACGCGATCGCCACCGCACACGGACTTTTCATGAGATGACCTCGATCGTTCTCATTCTATGTCTGTTCGCGAGGAGAACTTGACCTTGTGTCAGTCCCTCGTCCCTGGTCCCTCGTCCCGCGTCCCTCGTCCCGCGTCGCTGGTCCAGGGTCATTCGTCTCGCGTCCCGGTTCCGCCCGCACGATGGACGCGGGACGAGGGACGCGGGACGAAGGACCCGGGACGAAGGACTAGGGACGAGGGACTGAGTTATTCTGCCCGCAACGCCGTCAGCGGATCGACGGCCGTCGCGCGGCGGGCGGGCACGTAGCTCGCGAGGATCGCGACCAGGATCAGGAACAACGAGACGCCGGCGAAGCTGACGGGATCCGTCGCGCTCACGTTGTACAGCAGCGTTTTGATGAACCGCGTAATCAGGAACGCCCCGGCGAGGCCGAGCACCACCCCGACGATCGCCAGCTTGGATCCGTACGACAGCACGAGCGCGAGCACGTCGCGACGGGCGGCGCCGAGCGCGACGCGCACGCCGATTTCCTGCGTGCGCTGCGCGACGGAGTAAGACAACACCCCATAGACGCCCACCGCGGCGAGCAGCAGCGCGATCACACCCCAGATCCCGAACATCCATCCAAAGAGGCGATCCTGCCAGTACCCGCGACGACGGAGTTCCTCCATCGCGTAGGTCTGGAAGACGGCGAGCGACGGATCGGACGCGCGGATCTGCTCTCGGACCGGCGCGGAGACGAGCGTCGGGTCGCCGGCCGCGCGAATCGTCAGTCCGGTGTTCGGAAAGGCGCCGTACGGGAACGGCACGTACGCGCAGGGATCGATGGGTTCGGTCGTGTTGAGCTGCGAATGCCGGATGTCCGGCGCGATGCCGATGATCGTGAACCACTCGCCGTTCGGATCGTCGATGCGCCGGAACCGCCGCCCGATCGGATCGTCGTTGGGCCAGTACTTCTTCGCCATCGCCTGATTGATGACGGCGAGCGGGCGGCGCGCCAGCGCCTCGGACGCGGTGAAATCACGGCCGCGCAGCAGCGACAGCCCCAGCGTCGGCAGCATCTGAGACGTAACGCCGGTGAACCCGACGATCGGCTGATCGCCTTGCTCGAGCGGACGTCCCTCGACGGCGATCGACGTCGCGCCGCCGCCGCCGCCGAGCGGGACGAGGTTCGATGAGAACACCGCCTGCACGCCGGGCACGGACCCGATGCGCCGCACGATGTCCTCCACGCGCCGCGTCCGCGCCTCCTCGTCCTTGTACTGTTCCGGCGGCATGTAGAACCGCATCGTCATCAGCGGAGCCGTGCTGAAGCCGCCGCTGGCCTGCTGCAGGTTGAGGAAGCTGCGGATGAACAGCGATGCGCCGACGAGCAGCACGAGCGACAACGCCATTTCCGCGACGACGAGCGCGTTGCGCAGCCAGGCGCGGCCGCCGCCGGACGTGCCGCGGCCTCCTTCCTTGAGGGCGTCCTGCAGATCGATCCTGGACGCCTGCAGCGCGGGCGCGAGGCCGAACACCACGCCCGTCAGCGCCGCGACCACGACCGCGTAGGCGAGCGCACGCGTGTCCAGCGCCCAGTGAATGTAGTACGGCACCTGATCGCGCGACATCGACGCGTTGAGGAGCTGGATGCTCACCCACGCGAGCGCCATGCCGAGCGGAATGCTCGCGAGGCCGATCAGCACGCTCTCGGTCAGCAGTTGGCGGAGGATTCGGGCGCGGCCGGCGCCGAGCGCCGTGCGGATCGAGATCTCGCGCATGCGCGCCGACGCGCGTGCCAGCATCAGGTTCGCGACGTTGAAGCAGGCAATCAGAAGAATCAGGGTGACCGCGCCCATCATCGCGGCGAGCACGGTGCGGACGTCCTCGGGGACGAACGCGTACGTCCGCGCCAGCTGCTGCGCGATCGTGTCGGCTTCCTGCTGCGCGCGCGCGAGCGTGACGCCCGTTTTCAGCCGCGCGAACGACACGATCGACCGCTCTCCGCGCTTCGTCGAGTACGCGTACTCCGCGAGCGGCAGCCAGACCTGCTGGTTCTGCGGAAATTCGAATTCCGGCGGCATGACGCCGACGACGGTGTGCGGGCGCGAGTTCACGAGGATGGCGCGGCCGACGATCGATCGATCGCCGTGATACCGCTGTTGCCAGACCACGTCGCTCAGCAGGACCACCGGCTCGGCGCCGGGCCGATCGTCGTCGGCGGAAAACGTCCGCCCGAGCTGCGGGTCAACGCCGAGCATGGGGAACAGCTCGTACCCGATTGCGGCTCCCGAGTAGCGCTGCGGATCGTTCTGGTCGCCGATCGTGAAGCTGCGGTATTGGACGCCGGCAATGGCCTCGAACGACGTCGCACGTTCGCGCCATTCCTTGAGATCGAGCCACGAAAGCGCGCCGAACCGGATTCCGCTGTGTTGGTTCGTCGTGTGGAACTGCACCAGGCGCCCGGCGTCCCGATACGGCAGGGACTGAATCAACACGCCGTCCACGACGCTGAACATCATCGTGTTCAGCCCGATCCCGATGGCGAGACACAGCACCGCGATGGCGGTGATTCCTTTGTTCTTCAGGATCGTACGCACGCCGAACCGGATGTCTTGGAACATGTACCTGGGCTATACGGGTTCTAGGGTTCTAGGGTTCGAACCTTAGAACCCTGATGAGCGGCCGCCCGTTGGACATGGCCGGCCAAGGGATGGAGGCGGCGGCGAGGATCACCGCGAGGATAAAGAAGATGAGCGCGGTGCGGCCGCGGCGTTCGGGGGGCTGGCGGCGAAGCCGGGCGCGGCCGACGTGGGCGAGCGCGAGCCCTGCAATCATGCCGAACGGGTGCTCCACGGCCCAGTAGCGGAGCGACGCCGTGTGCATCGCGCCGCCGAAGTCGCGCATCGCCGCGTGCGTGATCGGGCTCAACGCGAGGTAGAGCAGCAAGCCGACGAGAAACTGCACGTCGAACGCGAGGGTGAACCACCGGGACGCCCGGTCGTCGGCGCTCGTCCACCGCCGCGCGCGCGCGGCCGACGCGGCGCGGACGATCGCGAACACGCCGAGGACCAGGACCACCCATCGCAGCCACGAGTGCACCGCTAACGTCGCCGCATACATCGCGTCACCCCCTGGTTGATTGTAGTGCGCCGCGCGCCGGTCAGCCGAGGAGCCACCAGACGACGACGGCGACGATCCAGCCGGCGATCGCGTCGGCCGCGTAGTGATAGCGTCCCAGCACCGCCCCCGCCGAGATGGCCGCGGTGTTGAAGAACATCCAGGCCGACACCGTGCGAGACGCGCCGATGACGAGCAGCGCGGCCACGAGCGCCTCGGCGGCGTGGCCGCTCGGAAACGTGTTGACCTGAATGCTCGTGGCGCTCAGGAGCCGGACGTTGACGCCGCGCCATCGCGAGCGCCACGGGACATCGGCGACGAACGCCCGCGGCGGACGCGTCTGGATCCAGGGCAGGCAGCCGAAGC
>QHWR01000138.1 GCA_003223835.1 Acidobacteriota bacterium
TGGTATCGACCGCCGCAGGCATTCTCGTCCGCCGCCGGCCTGCACCGCTTCGTGTGGGACCTGCACTACACGCCGTTGACGGCCGGCGGCGGCCGCGGCCTCCCGATTTCAGCGACGCCTCACAACACCGTGCCCGCTCCGTCGTCTCCCTGGGTCGCGCCCGGACAGTTCACGGTAAAGCTCACCGCCGGCGGGCGCGCCCTTACGCAGCCGCTCGTCGTGAGGATGGATCCTCGCGTGAAAACGCCGCCGCTCGTCCTGGCGCAGCAATCGACGTTGTCGAAAAAACTGTACGACAGCGTCCGCGCCCTTCAAACGGCCGACGACGACCTGCGCAGGATTCGCGGCGACGTGCGGTCGCTTCAGGGGCGCGCGACGGGAGACGTCGCGCAGGCGCTTGCCGACTTCGACAAGCAGGCGGCCGCGATCGGCGGCGCTCCCGCGGGCGCAGGCCGCGGGCGCGGATTCGGCGGCGGTGGCGGCGGCCGCGGCGTCGGGATCGTGGCGCCGCTCATTCCCGCGGCCAGCGCAGAGGCTACTCAGAGCATGACGTTGCTGCAGGCCGCGGATCGCGCGCCGACGGCGCAGGTGATGGCCGGCGTGACCGCGGCGCAGAAGTCCATTGCGGATGCGACGGCGAAATGGACGGCGTTGAAAGTGGAGCTGACGAAGCTCAACGCGCGTCTGAAGGCGGCGGGCCTCGACGAAATCAAGATGCCGTAGGCCGTGTCAATCCCGGCGCAGGGCGACGATCGGATCGACGCGAGCGGCGTGTCGCGCCGGGAGCCACGCGGCCGCCGCTGCCACCGCCAGCATGAGCGCAGCCGCCGCACCGAACGAAACCGGGTCGAGCGGCGCGAGCCCGAACAGCATCCGGTTCACCAGCCGTACGACGGCGAACGCCGCGACGATCCCGGCGAGCATTCCCGCGCCGGCGACGAGCAGGCTCTCGCCGAGGACGGCCCGCTCCAGTCGGCCGGGCGTCTCCCCGAGCGCGATCCGGATGCCGAATTCCGTCCGGCGGCGCGCGACGGCATACGCCAGGACGCCGTACAGCCCCAGTGCGGCGAGCGTCAGAGCAACAGTCCCGAACAACGACGACAGCAACGCCACGAGCCGCTCCTGCCGGGTGGCATCCTGGACACGATCCGCCAGCGTCTCGACCGGCAGCATCACCATGGCGGGCTCGACCTCTCGAGCGAGCTGACGGACGGTCGCGGCCAGCCCACGCGGATCCGCCGTCGCGCGGACGACGAGCGTCATCTGTCCGCGGCCCGTCGGCGTGTGGGCGAATGTCGCGTATGCCAGCGGCGGCACTTCGTCTCTCAGCGCGCGTTCGCGCGAGTCGCGCGCGACGCCGGCGATCTGGAAACCCCAGCCGTTCAGGCTCAGCCCGAAGCTGCGGCCGATCGCCGCCGCCGATCCGCCGAAGAAGCGCCGTGCCATCGTCTCGTTGATCACCGCCAGGCGCGGCGCGCGGGGGCTGTCGTCCGCCGCGGTGAACTCGCGGCCGGCGAGCAGCGGCACGCCGAGCGATGCGAAGTAATCCGGGTAGATTTGCATCAGGCGGACGTGCATATCCTCGCCCGCGCGCGGCACGTACCCCGCGACGGCAATCGCCGGGTTCAGCGTGTCGCCGGCGAGGGGCGTCGATCCGGCGAGGCTGGCCGCCCGGACGCCCGGAACGGCGCGCACCCTTTCCAGGAGCGAGCCGTACACGCGCCGCAGCCGGGCCTCGTTCAGCCGTTTCTGATTGCTGCCTGGCGGCTGAAGCCGCAGCGTGAGCACATGCTCCTGGTCGAGCCCGAGATCGAGCGTGCGGAGATTGACGAGCGTCCGCACGAACAGCGCCGCGAACACGAGCAGCACCACCGAAATGGCGACCTGCGCCGCCACGAGCGCGCCGCCCATGCCGAGCCGCCGTCCCGTCGCGGTGACCGACGCGCTGCCGTCCTTCAGCGCGGCGTTCGCGTCCATCTGCGATGAGCCGAACGCCGGTGCGATGCCGAACAGAAGCCCCGTCGCGATCGTGACGGCGAACGTGAACGTCAGGACGATGCCGTCGGGTCTCGCCGCGAGCGCTCCGGCGCTGCCTTCGACCAGCAGCGCCGCGAGCGTGCGGCTGCTCCAGACGGCGACGATGAGTCCGGCGGCCCCGCCGATCAGCGCGAGCAGCAGGCTCTCGGTCAGCAGCTGCCGGACGAGCCTCGCGCGGCTCGCGCCGAGCGATACCCGGACGGCAATTTCCCGCCTGCGCGCGGCGGCGCGAGCGAGGAGCAGGTTCGCGACGTTCGCGCATGCAATCAGCAGGACGAGCGCGGCGGCGCCCATCAGGACGGAGAGCGGCCGCGCGAACCGCCGCCGCAATTCCGACAGGCCGCGGCCGCCCGGCTCGAGCACGATTCTGGGATGTCCGAGCAGCGCTGCCTTCGGGCCAGCCTGACGCAGCATTTCGTCCGCGAGGCTGCGCTGGAAGATCCCGTCGACCTCCGCGCTTGCCTGCNGAGCCAGAAATCGAAGACGCCGTTTCCCTGTATCCGTCCGCCCTGTTCGGACATCACCTGCGGCTGCATCGACAGCGGCACGGTGACGTCGACCGCGTCGCCGACGTGGGTGCCGAAGAACTCCGGCGCCGACACGCCGACGATGGTGCACGGCACGCCGTTGAGCGCGATCCGCCTGCCGATCGCGTGAGCGTCGCCGCCGAACCGCCGCTGCCAGTAGCCGTAACTCAGGACCGCGACCGCGCCGCTCCCCGGCACCGCGTCGTCGGCGGGAAGAATCGGGCGACCGAGCGCCATCGGAACGCCCAGGATCGCGTAGTAATTGCCGGAGACCATCTGACCCGTCACCGCCGGATCGTCCTGCTGATCGAGCTGAACGCTGAAACGGATCCCCGAGGACGCCGTGGTGCCCGTCAGCGTGCGGCTCTGCTCCCGGAAGGTCTGGAACATCCGGTACGAGAAGAAGGTTCCGGGATTGGCGTCGCCGGCCGAGCTCATGCCGAACACGACGAGCTGCCGCGGATCGGCCACCGGCAGCGATCGAAGAAGGACCACGTTCAGCAGATTGAAGACGGCGGCGTTGGCCCCCACGCCGAGCGCGACCGACAGGACGGCGGCGGCAGCGAACGCCGGCGACCGGCGCAGCCACCGCAGCGCGTAGACGGCGTCGCCGCGCAAGTCGTCGAGCATCCGGAGCCCGAAGGCCTCACGCCCTTCCTCCTTCCATCGTATGGGTTCCCCCAGCTCTTCGCGCGCGCGCCGCTCCGCCTCCGTCCGGGTCAGCCCGCGCGACATTAGGTCGTCGGCGCGTTCGGCGACGTGGAACTGCAGGTCCGCCTCGATCTCGCGCTCCAGGCGACGCCGGAAGATGATCGCCCGTACGAACGATCGCACGCGCGACAGCAGCGTCATACGTCCTCCGGCGCCGCATCGAGCACGAAGCCGATCGCCTCGGAGAGCCGGCTCCAATACGCCCGCTCGTGATCGAGCCGCCGTCGTCCTGCGGCGGTCAGCCGGTAGAACTTCGCCTTCCGCCGGTTTTCGGATTCCCCCCACGCCCACGCCACGAGCCCCTGGTGCTCGAGCCGGTACAGCGCGGGGTAGAGCGAGCCCTGCTGAATGCGAAGCTTGTCCCGCGAAATCTGCTGGAGGCGCAACAGCACGCCGTAGCCGTGCAGCGGGCCCAGCGAGATGGCCTTGAGGATGAGGAGGTCGAGCGTGCCCTGCAGAAGTTCGGTCGTGCTGGCCATGTGGGGGACTCTCCTAGACTGACCAGGAGAGCCTACGGCGGCTTTCCTAGTATGTCAAGGAGAGGCCCGTTACCACATCGTGCGGGCGGGGTACTGCGTGACGAGCGGATCCGGCGTGACGATCGTCATCCCGTGCACGATCGCCTGGCTCACGAGCATGCGATCGAACGGATCGAGATGGAGCGACGGCAGCTTCGCCACGTGCAGGGCAGCCTCCTCGTCGACGGCGAGCAGCGCGATCCCGTAACGCTTGCGCACGTGCGGCACGAATCGCTCGAGCGCGTCCGGCAGCGGGAGCCGTCCACGACCGTGCTTGATGGCGATCTCCCACACGGACACCGCGCTCAGCGACACTTCGTTGTCTGGCGTCGTCAACGCCGTCACGACCCGGTCAGGCAGCGCACGCTCGCGGTTCACGATCCAGAGGAACGCGCACGTGTCGAGCAGCAGCTTCATCGGCGCTTGCGCTTGCCGGATTGCCGACCGTAGGAAGGTCTGCGCTCGGCCACGCGTTCGGCGACGGCCGTCGGATCGCCTCCGTACCACGCGTCGAGCTCCTCCTGAGGCAGGGGCTCGAAGCACTTCGGCGAAATCTTCCAGTCGGGATACAAGGGCGTGAGATCCCGGGGCTTGCGATTGGTCTGCTCGACCGGCCGCAGCTCCGCCACCGGCCGATTGCGCTTGCAGATCAACACCCGCTCGCCCCGTTCGGCCGCTTCCACGTATTCGGAGAGCTTGGCTTTGGCCTCGAATATGTTGACCATGATCATGGTCATGATCATGGCACGTCGGACGCGCGTCGTCAAACGGGCAGCGGCAGCCGCAGCGTCGCGCGACAGCCGCGTGCGTCCGGCCGATTCTCGAGCGCGAGCGTCCCGCCGTGTGCTTCCGCGATCTGCCGGCTGAGCGCGAGCCCGATTCCGGAGCCCGTGGGTTTGGTCGTGAAGAAGGGCACGAACAGGTTCGATGTATCCGGCAGTCCGGGACCCTCGTCTTCGATCGTCAATTCGACGTAGCCGTCCGTCTGCCGCCAATCCATCCACACGCGCCCGCTGGTCTCGATCGTCGCGTCCACGGCATTCCGCACGATGTTGATGAGCAGTTGCTCCAGTTGATCCGGATCGGCGTTGATCTGGACGTCCTCGTGCGCGCGCACGTCCACCGGCGCGCGGTTCTCCAGCTCCGCAATCCGGCGGGCGAGCGGCAGCAACCGGATCGACTGCTGCTGCGGCCGCGGCAGCCGCGCGAGTTGCGCGTACGCGCGCAGGAATCGCCCGAGCGCGCCCGAGCGCGATTCGATCAGCATCAGTCCGTCCTGAATCTCGGACGCGCGCGGCACGTCCGGCACGCGCGAGATCATTCGTTTGATGCTGTGCGCGATCGACTTGATCGGCGTCAGCGAGTTGTTGATCTCGTGCGACAGGACCCGGACGATGCGCTGCCAGGCCTGCTGTTCTTCCTCGCGCAGCGCGCGGCTCAGATCCGCGAAGACGAGCAATCGGTGCGGCTTGCCGTCGCGACGGAACGTGGACCGCCGCAGCTCGAGCCGTCCGCTGCCGGGCCCGAACGGCCGATCGATGAGACGCGGGGCGTCGGCCGTGAGGTAGCGGTCCAGCCGCAGCTCGCGCGCGCTGAGGCCGAGCAGTTCGGCGGATGGCCGCCCCAGGAGGCGCTCCGCCGCCGGATTCGCGAGCACGAGCTGCTCGTTCATGTCGAACGCGAAGACGGCGACGTCGATGGCGCCCATCACGCTCGTCAGAAGCGCCGTCGATTCCACCGCTTCCGATCGCTGGCGCTGGAGCGTGTCGCCGAGCGAGTTGATCTCTTTCATCACGAGATCGACGGCGCTCCCGGGCTTCGCGCCGGTGCCGCGGATCGAGTAATCGCCTTCGTGGAGCGCGCCCAGCAGGTTGGCCGCGAGGTAGAGGACGTGCGTGATCATGTGATACGCGGCGGCGGCGCACCCGATCCAGACCGCCAGGACGACGGCGGCGAGCGTCCAGCGGACCTCGAACGAATAGTTCTGGCCGGCGGCAATCCACGCGAGCGCGATGGCCGCGGGGAAGCCGCCGAGCAGCGCGAGCGCGAGGACCGCCTGCTCGAGGCTCCAATACACGCGACCTCGCGGACGTCCGCCTCGCGCCGCCGGCATGCCCTTAACTCCGGACGCCATACTGCTGCAATCGACGGTACAGCGCGCTCCGGCTCATGCCAAGTTGCTGCGCGGCGAGTCGCACGTCGCCGTGGTGGCGCGCGAGCACCTTCTCGATGAAGACCCGTTCGGCGTCCTCGAGCGACAGATCGTCGGGCGCCGATCCCTGGACGCGGGGTGGGTGCACGCCGAGATGACGCGGCGCGACGCTCGTCGCGGCCGCATCCGCCATCAACACGGCGCGTTCGATCGTGTGGGCCAGTTCGCGGACGTTGCCCGGCCACGCGTGCGCCCGCAGAAGCGCGAGCGCGTCGGCGTCGAGTCCGGCGAGCGGCTTGCGATAGCGCGCGGCGTAGTGCGCGAGGAAATGCCGCGCGAGCGGTTCGACGTCGTCGCGCCGATCGCGCAGCGGCGGCAGGTGAATCACGACCGTGTTCAGCCGGTACAAGAGGTCCTCGCGAAACCGTCCCGCGGAGATCTCCGCCTGCAGGTCGGCGTTCGTGGCGGACAAGACGCGCACGTTCACGTAGCGCAGCCGCGACGATCCCACGCGCTGTACCTCACCGGTCTGGAGGACGCGCAGAAGCTTCGCCTGCAGCCGCACCGGCATGTTGGCGATTTCGTCGAGGAACAGCGTGCCCTCGTCCGCCATCTCGAAGCAGCCGATTCGATCCACCCGCGCGTCGGTGAACGCGCCCTTCACGTGCCCGAAGAGTTCGCTCTCCGCGATGCCTTCCGCGAGCCCGCCGGCGTTCATCGTGATGAGCGGCTTCGCGCGGCGATCGGAGAACGCATGCACCCACGCGGCCACGACTTCCTTGCCGGTGCCGTGTTCGCCCATGATGAGCACGCTCGCGTCCGACGGGGCGATGCGTTCGATCGTCTGGCGGATTTCACGAACGGCCGGCGAGTCGCCGATGAACGGCGGCGTCGCGCCGCGCTGCAGGCGTGTGTTTGCACCGCGCGCCTCAACTCGATCTGCGTCCGCACCCCCACGAGCAGCTTCTCGTCGTCCCACGGCTTCTCGATGTAGTCGCGCGCGCCGCGGCGCATCGCCTCGACCGCGCCGGCGACGCTGCTCCACGCCGTCATCACGAGGACCGGCAGCGTCGGATCCAGCGCGCGCAGGCGTTCCATCAGGTCGTAGCCTTCCTGGCCGGACGTCGTGTCGCGCGTGTAGTTGAGATCGAGGATCGCGAGGTCGAAGTCAACGGCCTCGAGCTTCCCGAGCGCTTCCGACGGGGACGTCGCGGGCGTGACGTCGTAGCCCTCGTCCACGAGCAGCAGCCGCAGCGCGTCGATGACGTCCGGCTGGTCGTCGGCGATCAGGATCCGGGTGGTATCGGTCATGTCCGCTACGGATAAGTAAGATGTATGCCAACGCCGGCGGCGCCGGCGCGATTCGAGGACGGCGTTCGCCCCGGCCGGCGCGTCCCGCGCCCGTCGCGTATTCGCGACCGGTCCGTCCCGCCCGCGGGACGCGCGCCGCGGCGCCGATCGAATTCGCGGCTTTTTCACCGGGAGGGCGTGGCACGGCGCTTGTTGCGGCGACCGCTGCGCATGTTCCACATGGCCACTCGTCCCGATTCGCTTCGCGCGCGCGTGCTCGTCGCCGACGATCAACCCGACGTGCTCGAGGCGCTCCGCTGGCTGCTGACGGGCGAAGGCTACGAGCCGGAATTCGTCAGCTCGATCGACGGCGTCCTCGACAAGCTGCGCGGCGCGCCGTTCGACCTGCTGCTGATGGATCTCAACTATACCCGCGACACGACGTCGGGACGCGAGGGGCTCGAGCTGATCCCGCGGGTGCGCGCGCACGATCCGTCGCTCCCCATCGTCGTCATGACGGGGTGGGGCAGCATCGACACCGCCGTCGAAGCGATGCGCCGGGGCGCGAAGAGTTTCGTGCAGAAGCCGTGGGAGGACGTCGCGCTGCTCGAAATCCTGCAGCGGGAAATCGAAGACTCGCAGGCGACGAAGCGCCGCGACGCAAAACAACAGCGCGAGCTGGACGAAGCGCGGCTGATTCAACGCGGCCTGCTGCCGACCGCGATGCCGCTCATGACGGGCCTGCAGATCGCGTCCTCGTGGCAGCCCGCCAACGGCGTCGGAGGGGATTGCTTCGACGCGCTCACATTCGGACCGGGCCGGCTCGGGCTCTCGATTGCCGACGTGGCCGGCAAAGGGGTGCCGGCGGCGCTCCTGATGTCGAACCTGCAGGCGGCGGTCCGCGCCTTCGCGCAGGAGAACGCCGGACCCGCGGCGATCTGCGCGAGCGTGAATCGGCTCCTGTGCCGGAACATGGCGGCGGGCCGATTCGTGACGTTCTGTTACGCGCGCATCGACGTCGAGGCCGGGCGTCTGACGTACGCGAACGCGGGTCACAACCCGCCGCTCCTCATCAGCCGCGACGGCCGTGTCGAACGCCTGAATCCCGGCGGCACGGTGCTCGGCGTCTTTCCGGAAAGCGCGTACGAGCAGGGACAGCTGGCGATTGGCTCGGGCCATCGGTTGTTGTTCTACACCGACGGGATCACCGAAAGCCGCAGCCCCGCGGGCGACGAATTCGCGGAGGAGCGCCTCGTTGAATCGGCGCTGAACCACCGCGCCCTTCCGGCCGACGCGATGCAGGCGGCCATCCTCGCCGACGTCAACGCGTTCAACGCGAACACGTACGAGGACGACGCGACGTTGATCGTGGCGGCGGTGGAGTAGGATGATCTTCCCTCACGCATTTCGCATGCTCCTCAAGCGGCCGGCATTTACGGTCGTCGGCGTGTTGACGCTCGCCGTCGGCATCGGCGCGAACACGGCGATATTCAGCGTGGTCAACGGCGTCCTGCTGCGGCCGCTGCCGTATCCGGACCCTGATCGCATCGTGCGGCTCTGGGAGCAGACGGCCAGCGCGCCGCGCGTGTCGGTGTCGTACCCCAACTTCCGCGACTGGCACGAGCGGTCGAAGAGTTTCCGCGCGCTGGCCGCGTACGAAGGTGGAACGACGACGGTTCTTGGCGGCACCGAACCCGTGTTCGTCGATGTGTACGCGGTCACCAAAGACTTCTTCGATGTTTTTGGCGTCGCGCCGGCGCTCGGGCGAACGTTCACCGCGGAGGAGACCGTTGAGGGGGGCGTTCCTTCCGTCGTCGTGAGCCATCGATTCTGGGAGCGCATGCTGCAGGGGAATCGCGATCTCGCGTCGTTGCATCTGCAAATCGAAGGGCTGAGCGCGCGGGTCGTCGGCGTGATGCCGCCGGGGTTCGCGCATCCCGCGCAGGCGGACGTGTGGTTTCCGAAGGAGATCGCGCCCGATGATACGACCCGGACCGCACACAACCTTGCAGTCGTTGGCCGCCTGCAAGTGCCGCGCGATCGCGGCGCGGCGGAGCTCGCGGTGGTCGCCGCACAGCTTCAGGCGGAGCACAGGGGAGAGAACGACGCGCAGTCGATACCGATGGTCCCTCTGCAGGATGCGCTGACCGGCGGCTCGCGCAACACGTTGTTGCTGCTGCTCGGCGCGGTCGGACTCGTCCTGCTCATCGCGTGCGCCAACGTTGCCAGCGCGATGCTCGCACGTGGGGAGGAGCGGCGCGTCGAGCTGGCGATTCGCGCGGCGCTCGGCGCCGGACGGGCGCGGCTGCTGCGAGAGTTGCTGACGGAAGGCCTGCTGCTCGGCCTGTTCGGCGCGGCCGCGGGATTGCTGCTGGCCGGCTGGCTCGTGCGGGTCTTCCTCGCCTTCACCACCGTGCCGCTGCCGCGCCGCGAGATGATCGGCGTCGACGGCCCCGTCCTGGCGTTTACCCTCGCGCTCGGTGTGCTGACGCCGCTCCTGTTCGGAATCCTTCCCGCTCTTCAGGCGTCGCGTCCCGACCTGCGCGACACGATCGCCGAAAGCGGCCGCGCCGCGCTGCCCGCCGCGCGCGGACGCATCCGCGACGCGCTCGTCGCCGTGGAGGTCGCGGTCGCGCTCGTCCTGCTCGCCGGTTCGGCGTTGCTCATCCGCAGCTTCTCGAACGTGATGTCCATCGACGCGGGCTTCGATGCGCACGGCATCATGACGATGGACCTGGCGGTGCCCGGGACGAAGTACCCTGACGCGGACCGCAGCGCGGCATTCTACCGGCAGCTGATCGAACGGCTCGGCGCGCTGCCCGGCGTCGAAGCCGCCGGCGCCGTCAATGCGCTGCCGTTCAGTGAAACGATTGGAACCGGCGGCGGGTTCTATTTCGAGGGAGACGTCGCGCCGTCGCACCAGAAGCGTTACGCGGGATACCGCGTCGTGACGCCGGGCTACTTCGAGGTGATGAGAATTCGTCTGCTGCGCGGCCGGCTTCTCTCTGACGCAGACCGTCCGGGCGGCGAGGTTGCCGTCGTCGTCGACCAGGAGTTCGTCCGGCGCTACGTCGGCGGCGGCGACCCGATCGGCCGGCGCTTCCGGTACTTTGGAATGGACTCTTTGAACGAGCCGATGATGACGATCGTCGGGGTCGTGGCGAGCATTCGAAGCGCCTCACTCCTGAGCGACGTCGTTCCAGAGGCGTACGTCAGTTATCTGCAGCGGCCCAGGCGCACGCAGGGCGCGATGGCCGTCGCGGTGCGGGCGGCGCGCCGCGACAGGGTTGAATCCCTGACGCCGGCGCTGCGCGCCGCGGTTGCGTCGCTCGACGGCGATGTCCCCGTGAGATTCTCGACGATGGAGGAGCGGCTCGGGCAGTCCGTGGCAGACCGCCGGTTCATGATGGCGTTGCTGTCCGCGTTCGCGGCAGTCGCGCTGCTGCTCGCCGCATCCGGCATCTACGGCGTGCTCGCGTACTCGGTCGCGCAGCGGACGGCGGAGATCGGGATTCGGATGGCGCTCGGAGCGAATCCGCAGAACGTCGTCCGGCTCGTACTGTCCGCCGCGATGAGTTCCGTTGGCGTGGGCGTGGCGGCGGGCTGCCTCGCCGCATTCGCCGCCGTCCGTGCAATCCGGGGCTTTCTCTTCGGGGTCGCGCCGTCGGATCCCGTCGCGTTCGCGGCCGCGGTCTTCCTCCTCATCGCTGTCGGCCTCGTCGCCGCGTACATCCCCGCGCGCCGCGCCACGCGGGTGGACCCGTTGCGCGCCCTGCGGGCGCGGTGAGAATTGGTGAATTGGTGAATTGGTGGATTGGTGAATTGGCGAGTTGGTGAATCATGAACCAGCCTGAATTCACCAGCTCACCAATTCACGAATTCTCACCGATCACGCGAGGGCGCGCGCAGCTTCCCTCGCATAGTAGGTAACGATGATGTCCGCGCCGGCGCGGTGGATGGACGTCAGCGTCTCCATCATCGCGCGCGGCTCGTCGATCCAGCCG
Source organism: Acidobacteriota bacterium (assembly GCA_003223835.1). Taxonomy (GTDB): domain Bacteria; phylum Acidobacteriota; class Vicinamibacteria; order Vicinamibacterales; family 2-12-FULL-66-21; genus Gp6-AA38. Next base: position 11,240 of record QHWR01000138.1, read on the forward strand.
TTTCTTGCCGCGGCCTTCAGCATCGCGTACTCGCCGCTGACGTGATACGCCGCCGTCGGGACGCCGAACTCGTCCTTCACGCGGCGGATGACGTCGAGGTACGTGATCGCCGGCTTGACCAGGATGATGTCGGCGCCTTCCTCCAGGTCCAGCTCCACCTCGCGCAGCGCTTCGTCCACGTTGGCGGGATCCATCTGATGCGAGCGGCGGTCGCCGAACGCCGGCGCCGAATCCGCGGCGTCGCGGAAGGGACCGTAGAACGCCGAGCAGTACTTCGCCGCGTACGACATGATCGCGACCTGCGGGAAGCCGGCGTGGTCCAGCGCTTCGCGGATCCGGCCAATGCGCCCGTCCATCATGTCCGACGGCGCGACGATGTCGGCGCCGGCCGCGGCGTGCGACAGCGCCGATCGCACGAGCTGCTCGACCGTCGGATCGTTCGCGATCTCCTCGTCGATCAGAATGCCGCAATGGCCGTGCGACGTGTACTCGCAGAGGCAGACGTCGGTGACGACGAGCACCCCCGGCACCTCGCGCTTGAGGGCGCGAATCGCCGTCTGGACCGGCGCCTCCGGATCGTAGGCGGCCGACCCGACGTCGTCTTTCGCGTCGGGCAACCCGAAGAGCAGCACGCCCGGGATGCCGTCAGCCTTGGCCGCCGCCGCTTCTTTCACGGCCTCGTCCACCGAGAGCTGATAGACGCCCGGCATCGATCGGACTTCACGCCGTTGTCCCTCGCCGGGCACGACGAAGAGCGGATAGAGAAACATATCAGGCGTCAGCCGCGTCTCGCGGACCATCGCGCGGAGCGCCGGCGTGCGGCGCAGCCGGCGCGGCCGGCGGCGCAGATCGAGCTGCGCGCGGTTCGCCTGAGAGTGCGTGGAAGAGGGCGTCGTCCTGGTGGCCATCGTCGTTGGCTCGTTCGAGTTAGCGCGTGCGGATTCCCGACTCCTCGTCGCGGACCTCGTGTTCGCGTTCCTGACCGAAGTATTCCACGAGCGCGTCGACGAGGTCCGGAATGGTGTAGCGCGCGGGCATGACCGTCGTTTCGATGCCGAGCTGCTGCGCGGCTTCGGCGGTAACCGGACCGATCGACGCGACGACCGTCGTACGAAGCAGATCCGCGGCCTGATCCTCGCCGAAAATCCGCGCGAAGTTGTTCACGGTCGAGGCGCTCGTGAACGTGACGGCGTCGATCTGGCGGTCGAGCAGCATCCGGTAGACGTCGCGGTCGCTGTCGCGTTCGGCGTTGCCGAGCAGCGTGCGGTACGCGGCGACCTCCGTGACGTCGGCGCCCGCGCTCCTGAGCTCGTCGGCGAGCATCTCGCGCGCGATGTCGGCGCGCGGCAGCAGAACCCGCCGGCCACGGAGATCCTCGGTCCCCCTCAGCGCCTCGACGACGGCCTCGGCGCGATATTCATCCGGCGTCAGCTCGACCCGCATGCCGTAGCGGGTCACGCGCTCGGCGGTCGACGGCCCGATCGTGCAGATGCGAACGCCCTTGAGATCGCGGATGTCTCCGATGGCGAGCAGACGGCGCATGAAGTAGTCCACGCCGTTCGCGCTCGTGAACACGATCCAGTCGTAACGCGGCGCGTCCGCGCACGCGCGATCCAGCGCTTCCGGATCCTCCGCCGGCGCGATCCGGATCGTGGGCGCCTGAATCGCCTCCGCGCCCTGCTCCTCGAGCAGGTCGATCAGCTCGGCGGCCTGCTCGCGCGAGCGCGTGACGACGATGCGCCGGCCGAAGAGCGGCCGATCGTCGAACCAGCGCAGGTGCTGGCGCAGGCCGACCACCGCGCCAATCACGAGCAGCGCGGCGTCCCCGTTCGTCGCCATGCCGGCGATCTCTTCGAGCGTCCCTTCGACCGTGCGTTGCGCGGGTGTCGTGCCCCTGTAAATCAACGCCGCTGACTCGCCCGGCGGACGGCCGTGCGAGAGCAGGGCCTGTGCGATCGCCGAGATCTGCCGCGCGCCGGCATAGCAGACGATCGTTCCCTCGACGCCGGCCATCCGCTTCCAGTCCACGCGCGGCGGCGCATCCGACTCGGACTCGTTGCCGCGCACCAGCGTCAGGACGTCTCCCGCCTCGGGATACGTCACCGGCACGCCCGCGTACGCCGTCGCGCCGATCGCCGCCGGGATTCCGGGGACAACCTAGAACGGCACTCCCTGCTCGTGCAGGAACAACGCTTCCTTGCCGCCGCTGTCGAACACGAAGGGGTCCCCCCACTTCAAGCGGACGACGCTCTTGTGCTCGCGCGCCTTCTCGGCGAGCAGGATCGAAATCGCCTCCTGGTCGAGCGGCCGCGGCGCCGCCGGGCCGACATCGATCTTCTCCGCGTCGGGCCGCGCCAGGCGCAGCAGCCGCGCGTGCACGCGATGGTCGTACACGACGACGTCAGCCGACTCGAGGTACCGGCGGCCTCGCACGCTGATCAGCGTCGGATCGCCGGGGCCGGCGCCGACGATGTAAACCTTGATGGCCATTCGAAGTTCGATTGCTGATTCCTGAATGCTGAATAAAGGACATTATGCTCTCCATTCAGCATTCGGAACTCAGCATTCGGCAATTCAGTAGCTCCCCGCAACCGGCCCCCGCGCGCCGCGCACCTCATCGAGGATTTCGATGGCCCCGGCGCGCGCGAGCGCGTCGGCGAGCTCGACGCCGACCTGCGAGGCCGACGATCGGGGTCCGCGTGCCTGACGTTTGACGCTGCGGCGGCCGTCGAGCGATGCGACGACGGCGTGCATCGCCAGCTCTCCGCGATCGAGCAGCGCGACGGCGCCGAGCGGAAGCTGGCACCCGCCGCCGAGCGCTGCCACGAGCGCGCGTTCGGCGTCGAGCGCCGCCGCGGCGTCCGCGTCGTTGATCGCCTGCAGCACGTGCCGCGTCTGGCTGTCGCCCGCGCGGATCTCGATCGCGACGATGCCCTGTCCCGGCGCCGGGATGCAATCGGCCGGCGGAATCGGCGCGGAAATCCGCGCGCCGAAGCCCAGGCGCTTCATGCCGGCGGCCGCGAGCACCAGCGCGTCGAATCCGCCCTGATCGAGTTTGCGCAGGCGGGTGTCGACGTTCCCGCGGATCGGCACGAATCGCGCGCGCGGCAGCAGCGTCGAGAGCTGAGCGATCCGCCGAACGCTGCTCGTGCCGATCGTCGGGCTGTCGCCGATCGCCGCGGCCGCGTGCGCGAGGTCCGGCGCGGCGGCGCCGCGCGGAAGGACCAGCGCGTCGCGGGGATCCTCACGCGGCAGCGTCGCCGCGACCGCGAGCCCGTCGGGCAGCACGGCCGGCATGTCCTTGGCGCTGTGCACCGCGAGGTCCACGTCGCCGCGCAGCAGGGCCTCTTCGATTTCCTTGACGAAGAGCCGCTTGCCGCCGACTTCCGCCAGCGGCGCTTCCTGCAGCCGATCGCCCGTCGTCTTGATGACGATGAGCTCGACACCCTGACCGCGCGATTCGAGCAGGCCCGCCACGGCCCGCGCCTGCCACATCGCCAACTGGCTGCCGCGCGTGCCGATCCGCAGCGTCCTCATGACGAGACTTTCTGTCCGGGCGCCTCTTCGTGGTTGCGCCGTCCGCCGCGCTCCGCCTTGCCGCGATCG
>QHWR01000139.1 GCA_003223835.1 Acidobacteriota bacterium
CTACCGTGTTGTCAAATTAAGTCCTGACTTACTCACCTGAAGGAACGGCATTCCGTGTCATTCCGTGTCCTCGGTGGCCTTTCTTATCTGTGTGTATCTGTGTGTATCTTGTTCATCTGTGGCAGATCCAAATCCGCGGTCATCTGTGGCCGCGCGACGGCGTCTTTTGGCATATCCTCGGAGGCTGACGATTGAGGAGGCGGAGACGCATGCGAACATTCTGCGCGGCGATGCTGGCGATCGCGTTGGCGGCGACGTCGCCGGCCGCGGCCGGCAAGCGGGTGTTGGTCCTGATGGACGAGCGCCCGCAGATGGAAGCGCTCGCCTCGTACCTGCGGAACAAAGGGGGCGTCGAGGCAACGATCGTCGATCAAAAGTCCGCCCCCGCCGACTGGTCCGGGTTCGATGCGGTCGTCGCGTACATCCACGGCGCGCTGCAGGAACCGACCGAGCTCGCGATCATCAAGTACACGAAGGACGGCGGCCGCTATGTCTGCCTGCACCACTCGATCAGCAGCGGCAAGGCGGCGAACAGGTACTACTTCGATTTTCTCGGCGTGCGGCTGGACGGAATCGACAAGGCGCGCGAGCCCTCGCAGCCAGGTGACCATTACGCCTGGCGGCACGACATCGATCTGACGGTCGTGAATCTGAATCCCGGGCATTACATCACCACGAACGGCGTCACGTGGCCCGAGAAGACGGCCTATCGATCCGGCACCGGGCCCGAACGCGAGCGCCCGGCATTCACGCTGAAAGACGCCGAGGTCTACATGAACGTCCCGTTCACCGACGGGCACGAGAAGACGGTGCTTCTCGGTTTCAAGTATCTCGACGATCGCAACGGCGCGCTCTACATGCAGGACTCGGAGGGGTGGGTGAAACGCGCCGGCAAAGGCTGGATCGTCTACCTTCAGATGGGGCACACGACGCACGAGTTCGAGCATCCCGCCGTGGCCCAGATGGTCCTCAACGCGATCGCGTGGACCCCGGAGGGCACGCGATGACGCGCGCGGTGCTCGCGACGCTCGCCGTCGCGGCCCTCGGCCTCGTGCCGGCCGGCGCGCAGGAGAATGGCCGGTCGATGGCTGACGTGCGCTTGATGACGCTCGATCCGGGGCACTTCCATGCCGCGCTCGTGCAGAAGGAAATGTATCCGGGCGTCGCGCCCCGCGTCGACGTGTATGCGCCGCTCGGGCCAGATCTCGTCGAGCACCTGAACCGCATCGCCGCGTACAACCGCCGTCCCGATCGGCCGACGGCCTGGGACCTGGAAGTGCACACCAGCGCGGACTACTTCGAGCGGATGCTCCGCGATCACCCCGGCAATGTCGTCGTCCTCTCGGGACGCAATCGCGGAAAGATCGATCGCGTCCTCGCGTCGATCCGTGCCGGGCTCCACGTGCTCGCCGACAAGCCGTGGATCCTGAAGTCGGAGGATTTGCCGAAGGTGGACGCCGCGCTCGCCGACGCCGACGCCAAGGGCGTCGTCGCCTACGACATCATGACGGAGCGGTTCGAGACCACGACCGCGCTGCAGCGCGCGTTCGTGAACGATCGGGCGACGTTCGGCGACGTCGTGCCGGGCACCGAAGCGGAGCCGGGCGTGTACATGGAGAGCGTGCACAACCTGATGAAGGTCGTCTCCGGCGCGCCGAACATGCGGCCGCCCTGGTTCTTCGATACCGCCGAGCAGGGGGAGGGGTTCAACGACATCGGAACGCATCTCGTCGATCTCGTGCAGTGGACGCTGTTTCCCGAGCGTGCGATCGACTACCGAACCGACGTCCGCGTGTTGAGCGCGCAGCGGTGGCCGACGTCCATCAGCGAAGAGAACTTCCGCCGCGTGACGGGGGCGCCGCGGTTTCCGGAGGCGCTCGCCGCATCGATCAAGAACGGGTCGCTCGAATACTTCTCCAACACGCTGGTGTCGTACTCGCTGCGTGGCGTCCATACGAAGCTGAACGTGATCTGGGACTGGGAGGCGCCGCCCGGCGCGGGCGACACCCACTTTGCGTATTACCGCGGCACGCGGGCGCGCGTGGAGGTGCGCCAGACGCGCGCGGATCGCTATCGGCCGGAGCTGTACATCATCCCCGCGGACGGCGCGCGCCAGGCGGACGTCCTCGCGGCGGCGCAGGCGAAGATCGCCGCGCTGCAGCGCGAGTATCCGGGGGTCGGCGTCGAGGACCGCGGCACGGAGCTGCACGTCACGATGCCCGACGCGTTTCGCGTGGGCCACGAGGCGCACTTCGCGCAGGTCACGACGCGGTTCCTGCAGTACCTCCGCGACCGCAGGACGCTGCCCGCGTGGGAGCGTCCGAACATGCTCGCGAAGTACTACGTCACGACCAGAAGGACGGAGTTGAGCCGCCAGGGCCCGCCGCGTCCCGCGCCGCGAATCGCCCCGATGTGATTATCGATCTTCCGCCTAAAGGCGGAAGCCACGAATCACCGTTGATGTAGGGCTTCCGTACCCGAGATTACTCTGTGGCTTCCGCCTTCAGGCGGAAGGATCAACGTCGATGCGCTATAAAGACAAGGTCACGATCGTCACCGGCGGCAGCAAAGGGATCGGCGCGGGATGCGTCAGGGTGTTCGTGGAGGAAGGGGGCGCGACCGTCGTGTTCTGCTCGCGCAACGAGCAGGAAGGCAAGGCGCTCGAGGCGGACGCGAACCGGAAGGGACCCGGACGAGCGGTGTTCATGCGCGCCGACGTCAGCCGCGTGGACGATATCCGCCGGCTCGTCGATGAGACCGCCGCGCGGTTCGGCCGGATCGACTGCCTGATCAACAACGCCGGCTGGCATCCGCCCCACCAGCCGATCGACGCGTTCTCGATCGAGGACTTTCGATCGCTCCTCGATCTCAACCTCGTGAGCTACTTCGCCGCGTGCAAGTTCGCGCTGCCGCACCTCCGCAAGGTCAAAGGCAACATCATCAACATGTCGAGCCTCGTCGCCTCGATGGGCCAGGCCGGCGCGACGACCTACGTCGCGACCAAGGGCGCCATCACCGCGTTCACCAGGGCGCTCGCCGTGGACGAAGCGGCCTACGAGGTGCGCGTGAACGCCGTCTCGCCCGGCAATATCTACACGCCGCTGTGGCAGGAGGCCATCGACGCGGCCCCCGATCCCGGCCAATGCCGCGCGGACGGGGAGGCGGCGCAGCTCCTCGGCCGCATGGGCACCATCGAAGAGGCGGGCCGCCTGTGCCTGTTCCTCGCCGCCGACGCAACCTTCACCACTGGAGTGGACCACATCCTCAGCGGCGGGGCCGAGCTGGCCTACGGCCGCAAGACCCGCCGAAGCTGACCCCTGTTCGGTTCCTCCCGCGCCGCCGTTTTGGTCAGTGTGGCGGCTGGGGAAGGGGTGAACCTGTGGGGGCGAAGGTGCTGGTTTACACGACGTACGCGGACGGGGGCCGCATGACCCCTTCGGTGACCGCGCGGCACGAGTTGCTGATCGCCATCGCGGAGCTGCGCCGCGGCATCGACACGTTCAATCTCCGCGTGCCCGTCACCGTCGAGTTCGCCCGGGTCGTCCACGCGGCCGCGATGGCGCGGCCCGACGCCGACGACGTGTCGCGGGCGCTGGCCGGTCTGGTCCGCAAGCTGGAGGCGGGCGGCGCGGCCGTGCGAAACACGTCAATCCTTTTCAATCCGATCGCGCGAATTGCGTCAGTGCTCGGCGTTTCGCTCACCGCGCTCGGCATCTGACCCCCGGACGGGCGCACGCAGAGGCGCTGGAACGAGCTCACGCAAAGGCGCAGGGCGCGCAGAGCAAAGCAAATCCAAATCGGATCTTCTCTGCGTTCCCCGCGTCCCGCGTGAGGCTTCCCCCTGCGTTCCCGCGTGAGATTCGCCCGCGACGATTCTGTTGCGGCGCGGTCGTCATCACACCACGCTGACATTCTTGACGTTACGGTTCGGTCTCGTCCGCTCTCAGATTCGTGTCGCGATCGCGGGCCGCCGATTGGTTTTCTGCGGAATTCACGCTGGCACAACGCTCGCAATGGGCCGCGTGGGCCGCTCCGATGGCTGCTCGCTCCCGAATCGTTATTGCCTCGCCGCATGCAGCCGAGCGTGAGACGCTTGCCGCATGGTTGTCGTCCGAGGGCTTCGAGCCCGCTACGGCGTCCACCGCGCCGGACGCGATCGAAGCGCTCAGGCGCTCGTTCGACATCCTCGTCAGCGATTACGATTTCGCATTTCGCGACGGGCTGCACGCCGCCGCGCGTGGCAGAGCCCGCAACCCGCAAAATCCTGTAGTGGTCGTCGGCGAGGCGGACGCGGCCGCGCAGACGCGGGCCGAGAACCGCGGCGCGAGTTATCTCGCGCGCCCGGTCGAGCGCGCGACGCTGGTGTGCATCGTCTCGATGGCGCTGACCGACGAGCGTCCGCTGCGGCGCTCGCCTCGAAAAGCGGTCAACCGGTTCGAGGCATCGGCGAGCGGGACGGCCTGTTATCTAATCGACGTCAGCAACGAAGGGCTGCGGCTGGAGATTCCGCGGCAGCGCCGATCGTCGCCGCCGCCGTACTTCGACGTGCGCGTCCCGATGATCGGAACCACGATGCTGGTGCAGCGCGTGTGGATTGCGGCGCAGGGCGCGGGCGCGCAGGCGGACGTGCTGCGCTGCGGCGCCGCGCTGGCCGACAACAGCTTCCGAATCGAGCGCGCGTGGCGCTCGTTCGTGGACGCCATCCCGGCGCGGCCGTCCGATTCCCTGCGCGTTCAGCTCTAGCAACTCCTCATAGCTCCCGCCGTCTATACTGGCGTCTGAGCCGGTCACACCCATGATGAGAGACCTTCGCTTTGCGTTCCGCCAGTTGCTGAAGTCGCCCGGATTCACACTGCTTGCATTGCTGACGCTGGCGATCGGCATCGGCCTCAACAGCGCCATCTTCAGCCTGATCGACGATCTGTTCCTGCGCGGTCTCCCCTACAGGGAGCCTGACAGGGTTGTGCACATGTACGCCAACGCGAAAGAGCGCGACCTCAACGAGATTCCGCTGTCGGCGCCACGCTTCATGCATTACCGCGACGCGCAGACCATCTTCAGCGATTTCGCCGCCGAGAATTTCGCCGCGTTCACACTGACCGGCCTCGGCGACCCGGTGCAGGTCTTCGGCGGACGGTTGACCTGGAACTATTTCGATCTGCTCGGCGTCCGGCCGATTCGCGGCCGCAACTTTCTGGCGGAGGAAGAAAAGCGCGCCGACGTCGCCCTCGTCACCGAGCGCTTCTGGCGGGCGCGGCTCGGCGGCGATCCGAATGTGATCGACGGCGTGTCGCACACAGTCGTCGGCGTCCTGCCGAACCAGCCCGCCGCGTGGTTCGGCACGAATGCAGTGGCCGAAGTGTGGACCACGAAGCCGTTCGTCATCCCGGGGTTTTCGTACGAACGCATGATGCGCGGCACCGGGTTTCTGCGCGTCCTGGGACGACTGAAGCCATCCGTCACGCAGGAGCAGGCGGGCGCGGCGCTGCCGTCGCTCGATCGGAGTTATGCCGCGGAATATCCGAGCAACCTCGATCGAACGGCCGCTACGTCGATCAAGACGATGCCGGAAGACGTGACCGGCAATCTGCGTCCGGCGTTCGCGACGCTCCTCGCCGCCGTCACCCTCGTGCTGCTGATCGCGTGCAGCAATGTCGCGAACCTGCTGCTCGCGCGCTTCAGCGGGCGCCGGCGAGAGATCGCGCTGCGCATCGCGCTGGGAGCATCGCGGCCGACCGTGCTCCGGCTCTTCCTCTTCGAGAGTCTCCTCGTCAGCGCGCTCGCCGGAATGGCCGGCGCATTCCTCGCGTGGCGGCTGGTTCCGCTGATTCCATCGATGGCCTCGAACGTCCTGCCGCTCGACCGCGGTTACGACCCGGGCTTGTCGCTTCAGATGCTGGGCTTCATGACGACGTTGTCTATTCTGACGGGACTGGCTGTGGGCATGTACCCCTCGCTGCAGGCGTCGCGGGCGGACCTGATCGACGGGTTGAAGGAAGGCGCCCGCGGCGCGAGTGGCAGCCAGCGGCAGCAGCGCTTCCGCAAGATTCTGGTGGGCGCGCAGGTCGCGTTGTCGGTCGCGCTGCTGGCGGCCGCCGCGCTGCTCATCACGAGCTTCGTGCGATTGACCCGGCAGGACCTCGGTTTCGACCCGGAACATGTGTGGGTTGGCTTCATCACCCTGCCGCAGGCGCGTTACGGCGATCTCGACGCCCGCCAGCGGTTCGTCGACCGGACGCTGGCCGCGCTGCGCAACCTTCCCGGCCTGGAGAGCGCGAGCGTCAGCGGCGATATTCCACTTCTTGGTGGCGGGCGAACGCTGTACGCGCGCGCGGACGTCGAGGTTCCGCCGGTGGACAAGCGTGCCTCGGCGCCTGGCCACGACATCCCCCCCGGATACCTCAAGACATGGGGCATTCCCGTGGTGGCCGGGCGCGACTTCGACGAACACGACCTCGCCGGCCGCCAGAACGTCGTGCTGATCAGCCAGGCCGGCGCAAAGAAGGTCTTCCCCAATGAGAATCCGATCGGCAAGACGCTGCTCGTGACGAGCGCGGGCACGCCCGCGGAAATCGTCGGCGTGGTCGGCGACGTGCGCTCACAACGTGTGGCCGAGCCGCCCGGGATGGAATTCTATCGCCCCTGGGCGCAGGAGAATTTTCCGTTCGGGATCATCACCGTGCGCAGCCGCCTCGAGCTGAATGCGCTGACGCACCTCGTGCAGTCGGCGTTGACGACCGTCGATCCAGGAATTGCGGTGGCCCAGCCGCAGACCATGGAGGTCGTTGTGGCCCAAACGCTGGGTCAGGCGCGGCTGATGATGTGGCTCCTCGGAATCTTCGCCGCCGTCGCCATGGCGCTGGCGACGGTCGGCATCTACGGCGCCGTGGCGTACACGGTCGGACAACGCACGGGCGAATTTGGTGTGCGGATGGCGTTCGGTGCGGAGACGCGCGACATCCTGCGTTTGGTGGTCGACCAGGGGATGCGACCGGTCATTGCCGGTCTGGCGGTCGGCCTCGCGGCTGCGCTCGCGCTCGGACGTCTTATCGCGTCGCAGCTGTATCAAACGTCTGCACACAGTCCGTTCCTGCTCGCAGCGACGATGGCGAGCCTGGGGCTCGCGGCGCTGCTCGCCTGCGTCATCCCCGCGCGACGGGCGAGTCTCGTCAGTCCCGTCGACGCCCTGCGCGCGGAGTGATGCACCTTTTCATCAACGGTCGCGGTCCGGACGCTTTCGCGGCGGCTCTTCCTTCGGCTCGGCGGACGAGTCCACCGCGTGCGGCAGCGCCGTGGCGCCCCACGGCGCGAGGACGCCCGCCTTGACGTACGTGAACAGCTTGTCGCGCGTGTCCACGATGTCGAGGTTGCGCATCGTCAATTGGCCGATGCGATCCTGCGGCGAGAACATCGACTCGCCTTTTTCCATCGTCAGCCGTTCCGGCTTGTAGGTCAGGTTCGGCGATGACGTGTCGAGGATCGAGTAGTCGTTGCCGCGGCGCAGCTCCAGCGTCACCTCTCCGGTGATCGCGCGCGCCACCCAGCGCTGCGCCGTCTCGCGCAGCATCATCGCCTGCGGATCGAACCAGCGGCCCTGATAGAGGAGCCGTCCGAGACGCCGGCCGTTGTCGCGATACTGCTCGATCGTGTCCTCGTTGTGGATGCCGGTCACGAGGCGCTCGTACGCGATGAACAGGAGCGCCATGCCCGGCGCCTCGTAGATCCCGCGGCTCTTGGCCTCGATGATCCGGTTCTCGATCTGGTCGCTCATGCCGAGGCCGTGGCGTCCGCCGATGCGGTTCGCCTCGAGCAGCAGCGGGACTGCATCCTTATATGTAATGCCGTTCAGCGCGACCGGCTGCCCTTCGTCGAAGCGCACCACCACCTGCTCGCGCGTGATGGCGACGTCCTCTCGCCAGAACGGGACGCCCATGATCGGCTCGACGATCGCGATGCCGGTGTTCAGGCGCTCGAGGTCCTTGGCCTCGTGCGTCGCGCCCAGCATGTTCGAGTCGGTCGAGTACGCCTTCTCGGCGCTCATCCGATACGCGAAGCCGGCCTTCTGCATGTACGCGGACATTTCCGCGCGGCCGCCGAGCTCGTCGATGAACTGTTGATCGAGCCACGGCTTATAGATCCGAAGGCCGGGGTTCGCGAGCAGGCCGTATCGGTAGAAGCGCTCGATGTCGTTTCCCTTGAACGTGCTGCCGTCGCCCCAGATATGGACGTCGTCTTCCTTCATCGCGCCGACGAGCATCGTCCCGGTGACGGCGCGCCCGATCGGCGTCGTGTTGAAGTACGCCACGCCCGCCGTCGAGATGTGGAACGCCCCGCACTGCAGGACGGCGAGGCCCTCGGCGACGAGCTGCGCGCGACAGTCGATGAGGCGCGCCTTCTCGGCGCCGTACTGGAGCGCGCGCCGCGGGATTTCGTCGTAGTCGGGTTCGTCGGGCTGCCCGAGGTTCGCCGTGTACGCGTAGGGGACGGCGCCTTTGCCGCGCATCCAGTGCAACGCGGCGCTCGTGTCGAGCCCGCCCGAGAACGCGATGCCGACTTTCTCGCCGGCGGGCAGCTTCTGGAGAATCGTGGACATAGAAGAAAAAAAGACGGAACAAAGAAGACGGAAGACGGAAATTCTATCCCGAAACGGTACCCATCCTGCCGCGACCGCGGAGAAGACGATCTCACGCAGAGATCACAGAGGAACGGAGAACGCAGAGGTAGGGGGGGCTGCGCGGCCCGCCGGAGCAGCCGCGGCAGCCGCTTATCCAGTTGTCTTCTCCGCGCCCTCCGCGCCTGCGCCTCTGCGTGAGATTGGTCTTTGTCCGTGTGCGTCCGTGTTCATCTGTGGCTTGCCCTTCAACCGGCTCAAATAGAACGAAGCGGACCGCCCGTTCGTCCGATCCGAACCGCGTGGAGCACGGTCAGTGCGACGCAGGCGGCCAGCAGCACGCGCTGGCCGCAGCGCGCGTCGCCGCACCACGTGGACGCGCCGCCGACGATCCACGGAAGCGTGGCGCCTCCGAGACCGCCGGCGGCGATCAGCCCCGCGGCGATCCGCGGCGGCACCGCGCGGGACAACGCGGCGACGGTGGACGGGAAGATCGGGGCGAGCCCGAAGCCCGTCACGATGGCCGCGAGCAGCATGACGTCAGGCTGACGCGCGATCAGCAACGCGCCGATCCCGATGCACGCGAGCGCGCAGCCTCCGAGCGTGACCGCCGACTCGGAGGCGTCCGTCAGTCTCCACGCGGCGATCACGCGCCCCACCATCCCGCCGCCCCAGAAGCCCGCCGCCGGCAGCAGCACGAACGTCCCCGACGCCGCCGCGCCCGCTCGCGCCGTGTACTGCGTGAGCCATCCGCCCACGCCTGTCTCGACGCCGACGTACACCACGAACAACCATCCGAACAGCGCCGCGCCGCCGAGTCCCGTCAGCTGCGGCAGCGGCGGAGCGGCGGACGCGCGCCCACCGCCGCCGTCCCCGTTTCCCCGGAAGCACCACGCCGCGGCCAGCAGCAGCGCGATGGCGAGCGCGGCGAGCGCGCGCTCGGCGCCGATGGCCACGACGAGCGGCCACGCCATCGCCCCCGCGCTCCACGCGACGTTGAGTCCGCTGACCGCGGCGGCGGATCGCCCGCGCGACGATTTCGAGACGAGCAGATTCATCGACGGGATGATCAAGCCGATCCCGATCCCCGCCAGACATCCCGCCGCCGCGACCGCGCTCCGACTGGGCAGCGCGAGACCGGCGACGCCGAGCATCGAGCAGACCGCCCCGGCGCCGGCCGTGCGCCGAAATCCGAACCGCGCGACCGCCAGGCCCGACACGATCCCGGCCGCGACGCTCGCCGTCAGCTCGAGCGTGAACAGCAGGCCCGCCTCGGCGTCGCTGAGCGCGAACCGGGCCGTCAGCCACGGCAGGAGCGGGCCGAAGATGGTGTTGATCATCCCGGTGAGCACGAAGCTCACGTAAGGCAGGAGGGTTCGCCGCGCCTCGGCGGGCCAGGGCGACGGCATGTCAGGCAGACGGCGGCCGCACGGGCGCCGTCGACCCCCGGACGACGAGCGTGGGCTCGACGCGGATCACGCGCACCGGGCGGTACCCGTCCGGCGGCGCGATGCGATCGACGACCGTTTCCGCGGCGAGCACGCCCATCTCGCGGAGCGGCTGCCGGACGGTGGTGAGCCCCGGCGTCTGATACGCGGCGCTCTGGATGTCGTCGAACCCGACGACCGACACATCGCGCGGCACGTCGCGGCCGGATTCTCGAAGCGCGGCAATCGCCCCGATCGCCGAAATGTCGTTGAAGGCGAACAACGCCGTGAACGGACGGCCGGTCGCGATCAACCGCTCGGTCACCTCGTGCCCGACGTCGGGCCACGGGCTGTCGCGATCGAGTTGCACCGTGAGCCGCGGATCGAGCGTGAGGCGAAGACGCCGCGCCGCTTCGCGGATCGCGCGCCACCGCGGCGACGAGTCGGAGGTGAAACGCTGCCCGCGGATGATCGCGATCGCTCGGTGCCCGAGCGCGTGGAGATGCTGGAGCGCGAGCATCGCGGCGCGCTCGTGATCGACCACGATGTTCGTGACCCCCGGCGTCCGGCCGTGCCCCGACACCGCGACGACCGGGACCGGCGCCGCGTGGGTCCACGGCGTGTCGATCGCGATGATCCCGTCCACCGATCGCTCGAGCAGCAGCTTGGGATACTCGTCGAGGAGATCCGGCCGATGGCGATGGCTGGTGATGAAGTAGAGATAGCCGGCCTGAAGGAGCGAGTCTTCGATCCCGCTCATGACCGTCGCCGCGTAGCCTTCGCTGATCTCGGGGACCATCACGCCGATCGTGAAGCTGCGGCGGCGGCGCAGCGAGCGCGCGAGCGAGTTCGGGCGGTAGTGGAACCGCCGCGCGGCGTCCTGGATCCGTTCCTGCGTGCGGCGCGGGATCGCCTTCGCGGCCGGCGCGCGATTGAGCACCAGCGAAATGGACGCCGGCGACAGGCCCAGATGCTCGGCGAGCATCTTCAGCGTGACCCTCGCGCCGGGCGCCAGCGCGCGGCCGCGCAGGCGGGACATACGCGGTGTAGTGTGCCACAGGCGCGTCCCGCGGGTTGACAGCGGCCACGCGTCGGCGCCATTCTGCAGCCTGCTAAAACGTTTTACTTCAGCCGTTCCTGGCTGACGGCGTCCGACAGCGCGAAGGGCTGCGTCGCCTGGGGCGGGCCGCCGCGCGATCCCGCGATCGACGGCAGCGTCGTGCCGTGCGCGCCGGGCGGATCGCTGATGTTCACGCCCGACATCTCGGTTCAACCACAGAGATCACAGAGTCAACAGAGGGCGATTCCAATTATCTTTCTCTGTTATCTCTGCTATCTCGGTGGTGAGATTCTCTGCTACCTCGACTCCGTCGTCGTGGACGGCGCGCTCCGTTTGTGCTTGTCGAACCACGCCATCAGATAGAGCTGCTGCAGCAACTGGTGCGACGGACGACGCCAGCCGTGGAACTCGTCCGGCATCCGCACGAGCAGCGTATCCTTCTTCAGCAGCTTCAACGCGCGATAGAACTCCTCGCTCTGGCCGATCGGCGTGCGCAGGTCCGCTTCGCCCGTCATCACCATCGTCGGCGTCGTGACGCTGGCGATGTACGTGAGCGGCGAGCGCGCGACGTGATCGCTCGGATCCTCCCACGGGTACTTCTCGAACTGGCGATACCAGCTCGCGCCGTCGGTGACGCCGACGAACGACACCCAGTCGATCACGGGCCGCATCGCGACCGCCGCCGCGAAGCGGTTCGTGTGGCCGACGATCCACGCGGTCAGCAGTCCGCCGCCGCTGCCGCCGCAGACGAACAGGTTGTTCGGATCGATGAATCCCTTCGCGAGGACGGTGTCGACGCCGGCCATGAGGTCGTCGAAGTCCTTGCCCGGATACGAGAATTGGATCCCGTTGACGAAGTCCTGGCCGTAGCCGGTCGATCCGCGCGGGTTGACGAAGAGCACCGCGTAGCCGTTCGCGGCGAAATTCTGGAACGACCAGCTGAAGCCGACGTTGTACATCGACCACGGACCGCCGTGGATGAAGAGGACCAGCGGATACTTGCGCGACGGCTGGAAGTTCGCGGGTTTGATCAACCAGCCCTGCACCTTCAGGCCGTCCTTCGACGGATACCAGAGCTCCTCGGCGTCGCTCAGCGTGACGCCGGTGAGCACGTCCTCGTTCACGTCCACGAGCGGCTTCCACGACGCGGCGTTCGGTGCCGCCGCGAGCGGGAACGTGACGAGATAGCCGGGACGCGTCGGCGTCGATCGAATGGCCGCCACCTGACCGGTGTCGGATATCGAAACCCCGCTCAACTCCTGCACGCCCTCGGTGAGCGTGCGCAACTCACCCTGCAGCGGCGCGAAGTACAGCGACGTCGATCCTTTGGTGCCGGCCGTGAAGTACACGCCCGAGCCGTCGTGCGCCCACGCAAGGTTCGCCGGCGACTCGGTCAAGCGGCTCTGCCAGAGACGCTTCGCGCCGCCGTCACGATCCATCAGGTATAGATTCGACAGCGTGCTCGTCTCGTTCTTGTCGTCGTAGCCCGTGTACGCGATCCAGCGGCCGTCGGGGGACACGGTCGGGTTCGCGTCCGGACCCTTGCGCTCCGTCAGCGCCTTGATCGATCCGCCGGCGACGTCGACGGCGTAGATCTCGCTGTCGTTGCGCAAATACTCGGCGTCCGGCTTGCGCGTGCCGGAGATATACAGCGTCTTGCCGTCGGCGGACCATTCGGGGTCCGCGTGGTTGTATTTGCCCGTCGTGACCTGCCGCGGCGTGCCGCCGACCGTCGCGTCCACGACGAACACGTGCGTGAATCCTTTTTCGACGGGTCCGACGCCGTCCCGCTGCCAGGACAGCCGATCGACGATCGTCGCGCCCTTGGCCCATTCGGCGCCGCGCGGCCGCTTCGGCAGCTCGACCTTCAGGATGGGATCCTCGTCGGGGATCGTGCTGGTGAACGCGATCCGCCTGCCGTCGGGCGACCACCGCAGGCCGGCCGGCGCGCGCGGCACGTGCGTGAGCTGCGCGATCTCGCCCGTGTCGGCGTAGATCACCTGCAGCTGCGTGGTGCCGTCACGGTCGGACAGAAAGGCGATGCGGGTTCCATCGGGGGACCA
>QHWR01000387.1 GCA_003223835.1 Acidobacteriota bacterium
AGATGAATGCGATGACGGCGACCGACCGCACGAGCCTCATATGACGCCTCTCCGGAAGAGCCGCACAACAAAAACCCGGGGCCCGCCCATGCGAGCCCCGGGTTCAGTTTACCGTGTTCCGAGCGTCTTCTTCGACCCTTCGTACGCCCCTTCGAGCCTAGAAATTGAACCGCACGCCCACGCGCGCGATGCGCGGGTTCATGATCTCCAGGACCTGATTGAAGCCGGTCGCGCCGGTCAGGCGGATGTCGTACGTCCGGCCGAGGACGGTCGCGGCGTTGCCGATGTTGAAGACGTCGAGGTCCAGCGCGAGGGTCGTGCGCTGGATCTTGAACGCCTTCTCCACGCGGACGTCGAGCGAGCTGACGTACGGCAGCCGGAACTTGCCGACGTCGTCGACGACGAGGACGCTCTTGCGGCCGAGCACGTCGCCGGCCGAAACCGAGCTGCGGAAGAACGGTTCCGCGTAGCCTTGCCGGAGCGACCAGTTCCCGCCGAAGTTGAAGCCCAACGGTCCCTGATATAGGCCGTTGGCGATGAACTGGTATTGCGGCAGCACCATGTAGATGTTGCTCTTGCCGCTGCCGCCGGTACGTGTGATGACCAGCCCGCCGTCCTTGTTCGGCGACGTTGCGGTGGGCGTCCGATCGCCCAACGCCTGCAGCCCGTCGAAGTACTCGCGGTGGCTGTTCGTGGAGAAGCCGAACCTCGCCATCCAATGATTGGACAGCCGTTTCGTCGCGCTTCCCTCGAGCCCGATGTACCGCTGGTGATAACCGGGACGCTGCTCATAGCTGTGTCCGGCGCCGGGCGGCACGACCGCGGGATCGATCGCGTAGAACGGCACGCTGAAGGAGCCGATCGGATCGATGCTGCCGGTCAGAGTCCCGGTCTGGTGATAGTTCGTCCCGTTCACCCCGATTAGCGGCTGCCAGTCGAAGTGGTTCATGTACCGGTACGTGAACGTCGCGCTGACGCCAAAGTTCGTCATCAGCTCGTGATCGATGCCCGCCGTCACCTCGTGGGTCACCGGCGTCGTGTATTTGCCGATCCGGTTGTTCGTTTCGAGCTTGCCCGGGTTGCTCGGATCGAAGCCGTAGTACCCCGCATTGCCGAGGTTGAACAAGATCTCGTTCGCGTCGGCCACGTGATTCCCGTTCAGATCGACGGCGTAGTAGTAGATGCCCGTGTACTGAATCGTCGAGATAAAACTGGCGTCCGCGGAGCCGAGCTGCGAGGCAAACATCGCATAGGTGCCGCGCAACAGCGTCTTGCGGTTCTCGTCGGCCGCGTAGGTGACGCCGATTCTCGGCGTGAAGGAGTTCCAGACGATCGCATTCTTGACGGGCGACGTCGAAACCGCCGGCAGGATGTTCGGGAACGTCTTGTTCGCTGGCACCGAGCCGGCGCCGAGCGACCCGAGTTGGCGGTCCCATCGCGCGCCCAGGTTGATCGTCGCGCGATTCAGCGTGATCGTGTCGCCTCCGTACACGTTCCAGTAGACGCCGTCGGTCTTCGTCGCGGTGTCGCGCTTGATCAACGCTTCCATGTCCGGGTAGCCGATGTGAATGGTGATGATCCCGGAGCCCGGATACGCGTCTGTCGAATCCACCTGCGCCTTGCGGTAGCCGAACCCGAACTTCAGCTCGTGCTTGCCGTGGAACGAGTTCGCGTCAAGGCTGAAGTTGTCTTGCGGCCGCTTCGTCTTGTAGGTGTCGACCGAACCGAAATTGACACCGCTGTCGTCGATCCACCAGTTCTTATCCGCACCGCCGTGGCCGACTAGCTGAAAGCCACCCTTGACGTGGCCGTACTTCGCGGACAGGAACAGGTCGTTCCCGAATACGAAGTTGCCCTCGCCCTTGTACAAGTTCGTCGGCCCACTCTGATCGTACGTCGTTTCGGGTGGACGCGTCGCGCTGGCGCCGCGGCCAATGAAGTTCGCGCGCAGGTCGGGGGTCGCCTGGCCTGTGAACTTCAGCGAGCTGTTGTGCAGGTCCGTCTTGTCGTGGCTGCCGATGAGGGAGAGTAGGTCGACGTGTGTCTTGCCCTCGAAGCCCCAGCCCCACAGCTTGTCCTTGATGATCGGGCCGCCGATCTCGCCGCCCCAGTCCTTGTACTGGTGCATGCGGTTGCCCTTGCCGGTTCCCCCGCCGAGGCGCGCCACGAGATCGGAAGGGATGTTTGTGGATTGCAGCTTCTCGTTCTCGAAGTAGCCGCTCGCCGAGCCATGCGGCGTGTTAGAGCCGCTCTTCAGCACCATGTTGAGCTGCACACCCGGCGTGGCGCTCTTGACGTCCGCGCCCCCCGTCGTGACCTGCATCTCCTGGAACAGATCGAACGAGTAGTACGTCGGGGTCGCACCGGTCGCGGCCATGTCGGTGATCGCGACGCCGTCCATGTTCCACGTGTTGTCGCGGCCGGCCGCGCCCTTCGCCATGTAGTTCGACTGCTGCCCGGACTCGGACCCGCCGACGTTGACGCGGTCGACGATGATGCCGGGGACCGTCTGCATCACGACCCACGGGTCGCGCGCCGACGGGACGTTCTGCAGTTCTTCAACGGTGACGTGCGTGGTCGTCGTCGTCTTCCTGACGTCGAGCGTCGGCGTTTCCGCCGAGACCTGGACCTGCGTCGACACGCCGGCGATCGCCATGCTGACCTTCAGCGGGACGGCGGCGCCGACGGCGACGGGCACGCTGTTATTGACGTAATCGCTGAATCCCTGGATCTTCGCGGTGACCGAATAGGTGCCCGGCGCCAGGTTCAGGAAGTGCGCCTCGCCGGTCGCGTCCGTAATCGCGGTTCTGGTCTGCGGCCCCGCGATATCGACGGCGACGCCCGGCAGAACGGCCCCGGTACTGTCACTCACGGTAACGTCGATGCGTCCCTCGGCAACCTGGGCCGCCGACGGCACTGCGTACGCCACCACGAGCGCAGCGCAAAGCGCCATCAGTCGAGCCAATCGAAATCTCATTTCCATCCTCCAAGACAGAAGAGAACGAACCCCATAGAGCGTTCTATATATGAACCGGCTTTCCAGCGCGCGGCGAATGCGTGTCCTCCTTTCGCGGGTACGGTCGGCGACCGAAAGCGAATAGATCACTATGCAAGCAGAGATACAGGTTTTGCAACAGGAATAGCGCCTTATTTTTCAAAGACTTAGCGTACCGGGTCGAGCCGTGGGGCGACCGCCGATTCAAGCGCGCGGACGTCCCTGTCCAATCAACCGTATCGGGTGACAAGCGTATCCCTACTTCGCAAACCGATCGAAGATATCGACGAGTTCCGCGAGACGCTTCGATCGTTCCGGTTCTCCCTGCACGATGCCCTCGGGGACGCAGCGCTCCACGTGAAACTTGAAGACCGCGAGGCTGATGCGATTGAGCGCCGCTTCGGCCGCCGCAAGCTGCTGAAGGATCTCCACGCACAGGCGCGGTTCCTGGACCATGCGGCGGATGCCCCGCACCTGGCCCTCAATCCGGTTCAGACGAGTGAC
>QHWR01000065.1 GCA_003223835.1 Acidobacteriota bacterium
CCCGCGAGGAATCGATCCACCCGGCTCGCGACATCCTTGAGGTACGCCGCATCGCCGGCCGACACCTCCGTCGTCACGTAGCCGCCGTAGTGCACCTCGCCGAGCGCGCGCCGCACTTCCGGCCAGTCGATGTCCCCCTCGCCGATCGGCTTCCACGTGAACCGGCCGTTCGGCCGATCGAAGTTGAAGTCCTTCAAGTGGATCTTCGCGATGCGCGAGCCGAGCGTGCGAATCCAGTCCTGCGGGAACGCGTAAATCACCACGTTGCCGACGTCGAAGTACGCCTTCAGCCACGGCGAGTCGAATTCGTCCACGTAGCGCGCGAATTCGAGCGGGCTGAGCAGGAATCTGTTCCAGACTTCTTCGACGGCGATGATCACCTTGAGGTCGCGCGCGATCGGCAGCAGGCGCTCGCGGATCACGCGCTGCGAGCGCACGTACGCCTCGCGATACGGCGTGGACGCGTCCACGACGGCGGGAACGAGCAGCACGGTGTCCGCTCCCCACAGCGCCGCGTTGCGCAGCGACGTCTCCATCCCCTGCACGCTGCGCGACACGACGTCCGGGTCGCTGCTCGACAGCGGCAGCCGCCAGTGATCCATGTTCATCACGGAGTGGACGCGCAGGCCCGCCTTCTGCGAGGCCTCCCGGATTTCGGCCGCCTCCTCCTGACGCGCGGTGGTCTGCATCTCGATCGCCTCGAATCCCGCCGTGCGCGCGATCGCGAAGCGTTCGGCGTACGGCAGATCTTTCGGCAACATCGAGATCAGCACCGCTTTTTTGATCGTGGGCGGCGCACCTTGCGGCGGAGGGGACGGAGCGGTCTGGCGCGCGTCGGCGCGGCCCGCGTGGCCGGCTGCCGCCAGCGTGGCGGCCAGCGCTTTGAGAAATGTCCGTCGGTCGTTCATGGCTGCGGCTCCTGTCAATGGTCCTCGGCTCTGCGGTCCTGCATGCGTCATCTTTTCTCAGCGCTCGCGGGGCCCCACCCCCGCTCACTCTCGCTCGGCGGCTTCGCGCCTCGCTCGGGCCGCAGGCGCTCATCCGTCATCGAAAGATACCGGAGCGGCCGACGCGCCCTTATACTACCGATCTCCGCGTGGTCGGGAGCTAGGAAGGAGGAGGACATGAAGCCCAGGTCCGAGATCAGCCGTCGCCGGTTCATCGAGTCGGTCGCGGCCGCCGGCGCCGCCGCCGTGTCGGCCGGTTGTGCTACGACGCAGGGGCCGCGGGCCCAGGCCGCGCCCGCCCCCGCATCTCAGCAGAAGACGACGCCCCAGGCGCCGGATGGCCCGGTCCTGAAAGCGGGGCTCATCGGGTGCGGCGGCCGCGGACGCGGCGCCGCCGGCAATTTTCTGGACGCCGGGCCCAGCCTGCAGATCGTCGCGCTGGCGGACCTGTTCCCCGATCGCGTCGCCGAAGCGCGGCAGATGCTCAACGAGAAGCGCGGCCAGCAGATCCAAGAGTCGCGCTGCTTCACGGGCTTCGACGCGTACCAAGAGCTGATCGACTCGGGCGTGGACCTCGTCCTCCACGCGACGCCGCCGCACTTCCGGCCGATGCACATCGCCGCGGTCGTCGACGCGCGCAAGCATCTCTTCATGGAGAAGCCGGTCGCCGTGGACGTGCCGGGCGCGAAAGCCGTCATGCAGACCGGCGAGCGCGCCGCGGCGCTCGGGTTGAACGTCATGACCGGCACGCAACTCCGGCGCGACCTCGCGCGCATCGAAGTCTGGAAGCGCGTGCGCGACGGCGCGATCGGCGACATCCGCGCGCTGCGTGCGATCCGCAACCAGGGCGCGCTCTGGTATCGCGTCCCGCAGCCGGGATGGTCCGACATGGAATACATGGTACGCGATTGGGTGAACTGGGCCTGGCTCTCCGGCGACATCATCGTCGAGCAGCACATCCATCATCTCGACGCGATGCTGTGGGTGCTCGGCAAGACGCCCGTGAAGGCGACCGGGATGGGCGCGCACGCACGCCGGCGCACCGGCGACCAGTACGACTTTTTCAGCGTGGACTACGAGTACGACAACGGCGTCCACATGCACAGCACCATCCGTCAGCTCAACGGCTGCGCGAACGAGCGGCAGGAAGTCATCGTCGGTTCGAAGGGATCCGCGTCGCTCGATGGCCTGATCTACGACGCCGCGGGCAAGCGGACGTGGAAGTACGAGGGGCCGACGAACGACCCGCTCGTGCAGGAGCACGTGGACTGGGTGACGGCGATTCGGACGGGCAAGCCGGTGAACACGGTGAAGGAAACCGCGCTGGCGACGCTGATGGCGATCATGGGCCGGGACTCGGCGTACACAGGAAAGGCGATCGCGTGGGACGACCTGCTCGCGTCAACGGCGCGCCTCGGCCCGACCGAGTACGCGCTGGGCCCCGTCGCGCTCAAGCCGGTCGCCCCGGTGCCGGGCGTCGATCAGGGACCGCCGCTGACCACGACCACGTAGCGAGGACACCATGACGGCGGCACGCATAGCGGGCTTCGTCCTGATCATCATCGGTCTGATCGGGGTGCTCTACGGCGGCATCTCCTGGACGAAGGAGAAGACCGTTGTGGACATCGGTCCGCTCAAAGCGCAGACCGAAGAGCACAAGTTGATCCCGATCCCGCCGGTCGTCGGCGGGATCGCGCTCGTCGCGGGCATCGTCCTGCTGGTACTGCCCGCGCGCAAACGCGGATAATGTCTTCCTCTGGTCTCGTGGCTTCCGCCTTCAGGTGGAAGTCCCAGGCAGCGTTCAGTTTTTCTTCCGGCTGAAGCCGGAAGCCACGAGATTATTGTCGCGTGCTGAAATCGGCCTCGGAAGCGACGACCCGCACCGCGACGTTCGCGCGCGTACGCCCGCGGAGCGCCGGCCGCCTGCTCGTGCCGGGACAGATCGTCGTCAGCCCGGAAACGCAGCTTCGCTACAGCGTCGAGCTGTGGCTCGGCGAGGGCGGCTTCGGTCAGGTGTTTCGGGCGCGCCGACTGGGACGTTCCGCGGACGTGCCCGGGACGGTCTGCATCAAAATCAGTCCGCGCATCGACGGCTGGCTGCGCGAAGCCTACTTCGGCCAGCTCCTCGACGGTCATCCGCGGGCGATTCGCGTCTTCGACGCCTTCCCTCTCACGCGCGACGCCGGCGACGTCCATTATTGCCTCGCGCTCGAGTACGCGGCGCACGGCGACCTCAGCGCGTACCTGCGCAAGAATGGCGGCGGATGGACGGAGCGATCCGCGCGGCGCGAGATCGCCGGCATCCTCCAGGTCCTCGGCAAGCTGCACCGCGGCCAGATGCTGCACCGCGACCTCACGCCCGTCAACGTCTTCGTGTGCGACGGCCGTCATCTGAAGCTCGGCGACTTCGGCATCGTCCGGCAGCAGAGCGATCAACGCGGCATCACCGCACGAACGCTCAACACGATGACGGCGCCGAGCGAGTTCCTTGCGGGCGCCGCGCCGAAGTGGCAGGCGCGCGACGACGTGTTCCAGGTCGGGCAACTGCTCGGCATGTTGATCAAAGGAGACGCGGGGGCGCGGATCCGCACGCACGACGTCCGGCGGCTGCCGTGCAGCGACCACCTGAAGGAGATCGTCTATCGGTGCATCGGCGAGCGCCGCAAGCGATACGAGAGCGCCGACGAATTGATCGAGGCGCTGTGCAACCCGCCCGCGCCGCTGAAAGCCGGCATCCTGCGGACGTTGAAGAACGCGCACCTCGCGTTCACCGGCATCCTGCGGATGCCGCGGCGGGACGCGATCGCGGCCGCGCGGCGGGCCGGCGCGATCGTCCACGGCATGCCGTCGGCGCAGACGACCGTCGTCGTGCGCGGCCGGCCGAATCCCCAGCAGGCCGCGGGCCGGGCGGGCGGGCTGAAGCTGATGGAGATCAAGCGGCTGCGCGAGAAGGGACACAAGATCACGCTGCTCAACGAGACGCAGTTCTGGCGCCTCGCCGGACCGTCGCGATGAGCGCAAGCAGGACGATGGCGCCGGCGAGCGACAGCAAGGCCCCGTACCGGACCGACGCGGGCTCGTACCGAAACTCCACCACGTGCTCTCCGGCCGGTACGCCGACGGCGCGGAACGCGAAGTCGGCGCGCTGAATGGGAACCTCGACGCCATCCACCCGCGCGATCCATCCGGGATAGAACGCGTCCGTCAGAACCAGCAGCCTGCATCCGTCCGCGCGAGTGTCGATTGTGACGACGCCGTCTTCGTACCGGCGGATCGCCGCGGTGCCGACGGCGCTCCGCGCAGCGTCCGGCTGCAGCGCCGAATCGAGGCGATCGTTCAACACCGCGACGCGCGTCAGGTCTACAGTCGCGTCCCGCAGGGTTCTCAGCGCCGTGTGCCGGTCGAGCACCCGATGGGCGTCGGCGAGAAACGCGCGCGGCTGCACGTGCGTGTTGACATACAGACGCGACGGGCCGTCGTTCACGAGCTGAAAGTGGTTCCCAGGGAGTTCGACGTCGCGGCCGGTCACGACGTATTTGACGTTCAGCAGATCGACGAGGTGCAGCGTCGCCGTATTGACGAACTGGTGTGTCACGCCGTCGAACTTGAACCCGACATCCAGCAGATCCGAGTACTCGCGCAGGCCGATCCCGTCGTAGCTCCGAAGATCCCGAAGCCCGTACACCATTGCCGTGTTCGGCGGCAGCGCGTCCTGCCACCCCGTCACGCGGAACACCGAGGCATCCCGGCGAGGAACGTCCAGCTCGGCGATCTCCGGGA
Organism: Acidobacteriota bacterium; assembly: GCA_003223835.1. Classification (GTDB taxonomy): domain Bacteria; phylum Acidobacteriota; class Vicinamibacteria; order Vicinamibacterales; family 2-12-FULL-66-21; genus Gp6-AA38. Next base: position 4,728 of record QHWR01000065.1, read on the forward strand.
AGACCAGGGCGCGCGGCATGAAGGGGTGGAATCCGCCGGCGAACGCCAGCAGATCCACGCTGAGGAGCGCGATCGCGAAAACCGACGTCATCGGCCGGAGCAGCGCGGGGGCGAGCCACACGAGCGCCACCGCCGCGCCGAGTAGTTGGGCCGCGCTCGTCACCGCCCGTGCCGTCTGCGCGGCCAACCTGCTGTAGGCGAGGAGATCGCGGGACGCGCGCAGAAATCCACAGACGACGAGCAGGATCGCGACCGCCATCGCCGTGACGGCGAACGCGAGCCGCCGGCGCCGCCGCGGCTCGGTGCTGTCGTCGAGAAACGCGTCCACGCCGACCGCCGCGCCGATCGCGAGACCTGTAATCGTGATCAACCCGAAGCGCGACAAAGCAACGACGCGCAGCGGCGGCACGAGCACCAGCGCCAGGCGCGTGACGAACGTCCCGTACATGATCAAGGCCGCGACGAGCGCCGAGCAGAGAAAAAACGCCGCCCGTCCGCGCTGCTGCCGATGAAACAGCGCCATCGCCGCAAAGGCCCACGTCACGACGCCGGGATACGTCTGCTGCTCGTTGTAATTCGTGCCGTCCAGCGCGAACCGGTGGACGAGCGGGGTCCCGTAGAAGTCCGGCACGAACGCGGTGACGAACGAGCTCGCGGGATTGAGGAACAGCGGCCGGCCGTGGGACGCGCGCATGGCGAACACGCGGCTGTGCGCGACGTATTCCAGAAACGGCAGCAGTTGAATCGAACACAGCAGCGCACCGAGCAGGGCGCCGCCGCACACGACCGCCAGCGTCCGCGTCATCCGTCCGGACGCGGTCGCGCGATACACGGCGTAGCTGCCGGTGAAGAGAAACACCTTGAAGGCCGTCTCGGGGTGACCGGCCAGGATCGTGACGGCCACGACGGCCGCGAACGCTGCCACGGATCGACGATCGCCGCTCCTTGCGCACCGATCGACGGTCGCCAGCAGCCAGGGCGCCAGCCGGGCGGCCGGTGCGCGTCCCACGGCGGGAAGGCGAACAGGCAGTCCGCCTGACCCAGGACGTCGCCATGAAGGATCGCGTCGCGAAAGAGGAAGGCGAGCAACGCGGTCGCGAGCGCGCAAAACAGCGCGGCCCCTCTATGCCCGCGGACGCTCATTGGCGGTCATCGGCGGATGATTGTCTACGAAGGCGAAAGAAAAGGAAAATAACGGGGATGCCAGGCGAGGGCGATCTGTTCACGTTGCGCGCCCTCAACCGCGCGACGCTCGAGCGCCAGCTCCTCCTGCGGCGCCAGACGATGGCGGCGGCACGCGCCATCGAGCATCTCGTCGGGATGCAGGCGCAGCTGCCCAACTCGCCGTACGTCGGGTTGTGGTCGCGTCTCCGGGATTTCGATGCTGACGACCTCGCGGCATTAATCAAAGGACGCCGCGCGGTCCGGACGGTGCTCATGCGCGGGACGATCCACCTCGTGACCGCGCGTGATGCGCTCGCGCTGGCGCCGCTCGTCCAATCTGTCCTGAATCGCGGGTTGAAGGGAGCGTTCGGCCGCCGTCTCGCCGGGATGGACCTGCCGGCGCTCGCGGATGCCGGCCGCGCGCTGCTCGAGGCGCAGCCGCGCACGCTCGGCGATCTCGGAAACGCCCTGCGCAGGCGCTGGCCGGGACGAGAACGTGAGGCGCTTGCGCAGGCCGTCCGCGTGCTCGTCCCGTCGGTTCAGGTCACGCCACGGGGTCTCTGGGGTTCGAGCGGTGCGGCCGCGTACACGACGGTCGCCGCGTGGCTGCGCGGGCGGACGGCGAGCCCCGCATCGGCAGAACAGACGGTGAAGCGGTATCTCGCGGCGTTCGGCCCGGCGACCATTGCCGACATGCAGGCGTGGTCCGGTCTGAGTCGATTACGCGAACCGTTCGAGCGGCTGCGCCCCCGGTTGTCCACGTTTCGCGACGAAGCGGGGCGCGAGTTGTTCGATCTGCCCGACGCGCCGCGGCCCGATCCCGACACGGCGTCGCCGCCGCGCTTCCTGCCCGAATACGACAACGTGCTGCTGGCGCACGCGGACCGGCGACGCATCGTCGCGGACGCGCACCGGCGTTTTGTGTTCGCGGCCGGCGGACGGTTGCTCGGGACCGTGTTGATCGACGGCGTCGCATCGGCGCGATGGGGGATCGCGCGCGAGCGCGGAACGGCGACGCTGATCGTTCACCCGTTCGCGCGGCTGCGTCCGGCCGATCGCGCCGCCGTCGCCGACGAGGGGGCGCGGCTGCTGACGTTCGCGGCCCCCGACGCGGGGTCGCGCGACGTCAGCTTTTCGCCGCTTACTTGATGATCCGAACATGCGTCGGCGGATTGGGCTTCGGCTTGCCGGCGGCCTGCGTGACCGTCATCACGTTGCCGGTCACGAGGATCGAACCCGAGCGGGCCGCCGTCGTCGTGTTCAGCGCGATCGTATACGTAAAGGATCCGCTTCCCGTGCCTGACCCGCTCGCCGTGATCCAACTCGTGATCGATGCCGCCGACCACGCGCAGCCGGTGGTCGTCGTCACCGTGATCGTTCCGGTCGTCGCCATCGCGGGCGGCGTCAGGCTGGATGGCGTGACCGTATAGCTGCACGGCGCTCCGCCCTGCGTAACCGTGAAGATCTGATCCGCGATCGTGAGCGTCGCCGTCCTCGACGTCGTCGCCGGGTTGTCGGAGGCGCCAAACAGGACGCTCCCGGACCCGGTGCCGGGCGGCCCGCTGAGGATGTTCACCCACGCCGAATCGCTCGTCGCGGTCCAGCCGCACCCGGCGGTCGTGGTCACCGTGATCGTGCCGCTACCGCCGGCGAATCCGACGGGTTGACTGAGCGGCGAGATCGAGTAAGTGCACGACGAGGCGCCGGCCTGCGCGACGGTGAACGTGTTGCCGGCGATCGTCAGCGTGCCGGTGCGTGACGTCGTGGCGGTGTTCGCCGCGATGTTGAACGCCACGCTGCCGTTCCCGGTTCCCGCCGCGCCCGCGCTGACGGTGATCCACGTGTCGTTGCTGACCGCCGTCCACGCGCACCCGGTGGGCGCCGTCACCGTCGTGCTGCCCGTGCCGCCGCCCGCGCCGATGGACTGGCTCGTGGGCGAGATCGTATCCGTGCACGCGACGCCGGCCTGCGTGATCGTCGCGCTGCTGCCGCCCACCGTGATCGTCCCGCTGCGCGAGGCCGTCGACGTGTTCGCAGCGGCGCTGAAGGCGAGGGT
>QHWR01000066.1 GCA_003223835.1 Acidobacteriota bacterium
GTTTCTAACAAGGTTGTTCACTGAGCCGCCCTGGGAAATCTGGTGCACGGCGCTTTGTATTTCAACGCCGAATGCTGCCGAACCGTGTTGTAGTGACGCAGCCACGGTTTTAACGCGCGGATGCGGCGCCATGAGTGCGTGTAGGCGGTGACGTACGCCCACTCGCGCAACAGCGTTTGAATGAAGCGCTCGGCCTTCCCGTTCGTTTGTGGGCGCCGAGGGCGCGTGCGTTTGAGCCGCACCTGCGCGGAGGTCGCAACGGTCGCGAAGGCGTCCGAGCAGTAGGCGGGCCCATTATCGGTGAGCACGCGTTCAACCTGCACGCCGCGGCGCGCAAACCACCGGAGCGTGCGACGGAGAAAGTGCGCGGTCGTCGGGCCGCGTTGGTCCGGCAAGACTTCGGCATAGGCGACGCGACTGAAATCGTCGATGGCGACGTGCACATATTCGTAGCCAGCGCCGGCCACGATCTGGCCTCGGTCGCCGTGGATCCGGTGGCCGACGCGGAGAATGCGAGCCAGCGGCTTAATGTCGAGATGCACGAGCTCGCCCGGCCTCGAGCGCTCATAGCGGATAACGGGTTCGACAGGCGCCAGCCGTGCCAGACGATTCAACCCGAGGCGGGCGAGGACGGCCGCCACGGTCGATCGCGGTATTTGCAGCTGGACGCCGATCGCCCACGCGGTGAGGCATTGCTGCCGCGCCGCGACAATGCCGGCGACACGCGCCGGGCTGGTGCGCCGGGGCTGACGGAGCGGCGTCGACGGGCGATCCTCCAGGCCGGCCGCACCGCCGTCGCGCCAGCGGCCGAGCCATTTAAACGCGGTGCGCCGGCTCACGCCAGCCGCTTTCGCGGCGCTCGACACGCGCCACCGTCGGACACGAACGCGCTCGACTAACAAAGCACGCATATGCGGCGTCGTCTTCGCATTACGATGGAGCTTCACTCGGACCCTCCTCTCGGATTGAACGGAACGTGTGGTAACGCCCATTCTTTCCAAGGGGGCCCGAGTGAACAACCTAATTAGAAATCACAACTAGGGACTCGGGACGAGGGACTCGGGACGAGGGACAAGGGACGAGGGACGGCGTATGTTCGACGTGATCGTCTGCGGCGCGGGACCGGCGGGCGCGGTCGCGGCGACGCTGCTCGCGCGCGGCGGCGCGCGCGTCCTGATGGTCGATCGCGCGAAGTTCCCACGCGACAAACTCTGCGGCGACACCATCAACCCCGGCACGCTGGCGATGCTCGGTCGGCTGGGCCTGGCGCAGCGCTTCGAGGCGCGCGCGCTGCGCGTGGACGGCATGATCGTGACGGGCGAGCGCGGCGTCGAAGTGCGCGGCGCATATCCGGCGGGCGTGCACGGCGTCGCGATCGTCCGGCGGGAGTTGGACGCCGCGCTCGCCGAGGCCGCGACCGCGGCGGGCGCGCGCTTCGAGGACGAGGTCCTCGTGAGGCGCGCGTTGATCGACGAGGGTGCACCGGATGCGCGGGTGCGCGGCATCGTCATCGCGGGGCGCGACGGGCGCGACATCCGCGTGCCGGCCCCGATCGTCATCGCCGCGGACGGCCGGCGCTCGCGTCTCGCGTTCGGGCTCGGATTAGCGCGCCATCCCACCCGGCCGCGGCGCTGGGCGGTCGGCGCCTACCTCGAAGGCGTCGAGGGGCGTTCGACGTTCGGGGAGATGCACGTGCGCCGCGGGCGTTACGTCGGCGTCGCGCCGCTCCCGGGCGGAATCACCAACGTGTGCGTGGTGACGCCCGACCAGCAGGGGCTCCACGATCCGCGCGGCGTCCTCGCGCGGACGATCGAGGGAGACGCGTATCTGCGCGAACGCCTGCGCGGCGGCCGCATGGCCGGCGCGCCGTCGGTGCTGGGGCCGCTGGCCGTCGAAACCTCCTCGGCAGGGATGCCGGGACTGCTCCTCGCAGGCGACGCGGCGGGGTTCATCGACCCGATGACGGGCGACGGGCTGCGCTTCGCGGTCCGCGGCGCCGAGCTGGCCGCGCGCGTCGTCCTCGACACGCTCGGGCGGCACGCCATCGCGAGTCACACCACGCTCGCGCGCCTGCGACGTCACGAGTTCGCGTCGAAGTGGCGCTTCAACCGCCTGCTGCGCAGCCTCGTGTCCGCATCACCGGCCCTGCGCGTCGCCGAAGCCGTCGCGAAGCACGCGCCGTCATGGCTGGAGCAGACGATTGTGTTCGCCGGGGATATAAGGCAGCGATAGAACTAGAATGAGCGGTTGTCACCCGCGATATTCGCGATCGCCGCGATCGTCTATGTCCCCATGCTAATCGAGTCGCGTGTGTCGGCGGCGCACGACCGCGCGCTGCGGGCGCGGGGCGCCATCGAGCCGCGCGGCGACGTGATCCGCGCGATGCAGACTGCCTATCCGGTCGCCTTTGCCGTCATGCTCGCGGAAGGGGCGATCCGCCACGCCCGCGCCGACGCGTGGTTCGCTGCCGGTCTCGCGCTGTTCGCCGTTGCGAAGGCGCTGAAGTACTGGGCCATCGCGACGCTTGGTGATCGGTGGACATTCCGCGTGCTCGTCCCGCCCGGCGCGCACCGGATCGCCGCCGGACCGTATCGCTGGCTCGCGCATCCGAATTACCTCGCGGTCGCGGGCGAGCTGACGGCCGTCGCGCTCGCGGCGCATGCGCCGATTACCGGCCCCATCGCGACGCTCGCGTTCATCGCATTGATGCGACGCCGCGTCGTGGTCGAAGGTAGAATACGCGTCGATGACGCCACGGTGGGTCACGGTCTGCGACGCCGCGGCGGTCGCATTCGCGGCGCTCGGCGCGCTGGTCGGGCTGTTCGGGCGCTTCACGATCACGCCGGGCCTCCGCGTCGCGATGCCCTCGCCGCTCCGGATCTTTTTCATCGCGGCGGCGATCGTCGCGATCCGCCACGCCGCGCATCCGAAGTATCCGCTCCACCGCCGTCTCGCCGGCTGGTTGCGATCCGCCGTCGCCACCGATCGGTCGCGCGCGGCCGCGGCCGCGCTCGCGAGCCGCGTCGTCGTTCTGATCGCCGGCTACTTCGCGGTCATGACGATCGGCGTCGCGGAGCCGGTGGGCTTCCAGCTGTCGGCCGACCCGCTGACGAATCTGCCCGCCCGGTTCGACGCCGGCTGGTACGGCGGCATCGCGATCGACGGCTACTACTTCCAGCATCGATTCGACGTCCAGCAGAACATCGCCTTCTTCCCCGCGTTCCCGATGACGATGCGGGCGGTGGGGCATGCGGCGGGCGCGTTCGAGCGCGGCGTGCCGCATGACGCGCGGATCGCGCGCGCGCTGTGGGGCGGTGTGCTGATCTCGATCGGGGCGTTCGCGTGGGCCGCGTGGTATCTCACGGCGATTGCGCGCGACGATCTCGGCGACGAACGCGCGTTCGCGGCCGTCCTCCTGCTGGCCGCATACCCGTTTGCCGTCTTCTTCAGCGCGCCGTACACCGAGAGCCTGTTTCTCGTCGCGTCGATTGGCGCCTGGTACCACTTCCGGCGGCACGAGCGGATTCGCGCGTCAGGTTGGGGTCTGCTGGCCGGCCTCACGCGCCCGAACGGCTTCTTCCTCAGCGTCCCGCTCGGCCTGATCGCCCTCTCGCCCCTCTTGCGCCGACGAGCGACCCGGGACGCGGGACGCGGGACCAGGGACGCGGGACGAGGGACGCGGGACCAGGGACCAGGGACCAGGGACTTGCTCGTGTCCGCCACCCCCGCCATCGGCATGTTGATTTACAGCGCCTACATCAAGCACCTGACCGGCGCATGGTTCGGATGGGTGAGGCTGCACGCCGCGTGGGGCCGCACGTACTCGACGCCGGTGACGCGCGCGTTTTCCTGGCCGCCGGGCGACGGGCTGCTTGCCGCTGCCGGCACGAGCCCGTTCGACGCGCTCAACGCGCTCGGGTTGATCTTTGCCGTCGCGTTGCTCTGGCCGGTCCTCCGACGCGTCGGGATCCCCTGGGCGGTGTTCGTCCTCCTCAACATCGTCCCGCCGTTCCTGTCCGGCGGTCTGCTCTCGCTCGGGCGCCTGACGTCGACGCAGTTCCCGCTCTTCCTCGCGCTCGCCGCCGTCCTCCCGCCGCGCGCCGTCGGCCCCTGGCTCGTCGCGTTCGCGATCTTCCAGGGACTGATCGCGGCCTTGTTTTTCACCTGGCGTCCAATGTTCTGATGACGGATGACGGATGACGGATGACGAAGCTGGAAGCTACCAGTCAACGTCTTAACGGCACGAACTCTGCTATCGCCTGATGAGCGTGTTCTATAATCGGGCAACTCCCATGCACAGACACCGTCCCCTCCCGGTGTCGATCCGGGCGCTGCTCGTCATCGCGCTTCTGGTGTGCATGCGGCTGTCGGCCGACTCATCCACATCAGCCAACTCAATCCAGCAGAATGCCGCAGCTCAGGGTCCCGCGGCGTTCGCGCGCGCGGCCGCGACGGCGCTCGCGCACGGCCGGATCGACGATGCGCAGAAGATGGCCGCGGCGCGGGGCGCGACGGATCCTGAAGCGGCGGCCGTCCTCGCTCGTATCGCGGTCCTGCGCGGCAAGTATCGCGAGGCGCAGGCGACGCTCGAACCGATCGTCGCCGCGAACCCCCTCGGGAACGCGGCGCTCGAGCTGGGACTCCTGTATCAATCGATTGGCCGCGGGGGAGACGCGACGCCCATCCTCACCGCGCTGTATCGTCAGAACGGCGGGTCGAGCGACGGCGACACGCTGTTGCGCGCGGCGCGGGCGGCGAATGCGCTCGGGCGCGCGCGCGACGCCAACGCGCTCTTTCGCGACGCCGAGCGCACGGGCGCCGATCCCGCCGCGGTTCAGACGTATTGGGGCCTGTTGTTCCTCGAGAAGTACAACCGGCGCGAGGCGTTGAAGTCGTTCCAGGCCGCCCTGAAGGCGGACGCCGATTGGGCGCCCGCGCACGCGGGGCTGGCGCGCGTGGCGGCCGACGACGACCCGGAAGCCGCGATGGCGGAGGCGCAGCGCGCGATCGCGATCGATCCAACGTTGCCCGATCCCTACGTGCTCATCGCGCAGGTGCATCTCGACGAAGATCGAGCGGGGGAGGCGCGCGCGGAACTGGACAAGGTCCTCGCGTCGAATCCCTCGAACCTCCAGGCGCGTTCCTTGATCGCGGCGATGGCGTACGTGAAGGACGATCGCGCCGCGTTCGATCGCGCGGTCTCGCAGATCCTGGAGATCAACCCCGCATATGGCGAGGTCTACCGCGTCGCGGGGGATCTCGCCGCGAGTCACTATCGCTTCGACGAGGCAGCCGCGCTCGTGCAGCGGGCGCTGGCGCTCGATCCGACCAGCAGCCGCGCGTCCGGCGATCTCGGGATGCATCTGATGCGTACCGGCGACGAACCCGGCGCGCGCCGCGCGCTCGACCGCGCCTTCCGCGCCGACCCGTTCGACGTCGTCACCTACAACCTGCTTGCGGTGCTCGACAAACTCGACGGCTTCGTCACGGTGCAGGACGGCGAGTTCATTTTCCGGATGGACAAGGAGGAGGCGCCCGTCCTGCGCGAATACGCCATCCCGCTCGCGCACGATGCGATGAAGACGTTGTCGGAGCGCTATCAGTTCACGCCGAAAGGCCCGATCCTCGTCGAGATTTTTCCGGTGCACGACGATTTTGCGGTTCGCAATCTCGGCCTGCCGGGAATGATCGGCGCGCTCGGCGCCTGCTTCGGACGCGTCGTCACGGCCGATTCGCCGCGGGCGCGGCCGCCGGGCACGTTCAACTGGCAGGCGACGCTCTGGCACGAGCTGACGCACGTCGTCACGCTGCAGATGTCGAACCAGCGCGTGCCGCGCTGGCTGACCGAAGGAATCTCCGTCTACGAAGAGGGGCGGGCGCGTCCCGAGTGGGGACGCGACATGGAGGTCACCTTCGCGCGCGCGATGGACAAAGGGAAGGTGCTGAAGCTGCGCGACCTCAACGCCGGCTTCACGCGGCCCGACACGATCTCGCTCGCGTATTACGAGGCGTCGCTGCTGGTGGACCACATCGTCCGCACGTACGGCGAGCCGGCGCTGCGAACACTCGTCCGCTCGTTCGCGGACGGCATCGACACCGAGGCGGCGGTCACGCGCACGCTGAAGGTCTCGATGGACGATCTCCAGTCCGGCTTCGACCGTTCGCTCGATCAACGCTTCGGCGCGATGCGCCGTGCGCTGCACGACGCGCCGTCGCTCACCGAAGGCATGCCGATCGAGGCGCTGAAGACGGCCGCGGCCGCGCATCCCGACAGCTACCTCGCGCAACTGGCGCTCGGGGAGGCGCTCGCGTCAGCCGGAGACGCCGCGGCCTACGCGCCGCTCGAACGCGCGGCGGCGCTCGTCCCCGCGGCGATCGGTCCCGAGAGTCCGCACGTGATCATGGCGGCGCTCGCCGAGCGGCTGGGCGACAAGCCGCGCGCGCGTCGTGAGTACGAAGCGGTCGTCGCCGCCGATCACACGAACGTCGAGGCGGCTCGCAAGCTCGCCGCGGTCGCGCAGGAGACGAAGGAGTCGCGCGTATCCGCACTCGCCCTCGACCGCGTCGTCGCGCTCGATCCCTTCGACGCCGCCGCGCACAGCGCGCTCGGCCGGATCGCGCTGACCGCGAAGGACCCGCCGACGGCGGTGCGCGAGTTCCGCGTCGCGCTGCAGGCCAGTCCGGCGGACAAGGCGGCGGCGCACACGGACCTCGGCGAGGCGTACCTCGCGGCAGGACGCGCGGACGACGCGAAGAAGGAAGCGCTCGCGGCGCTGGAGGTCGCGCCGACGTTCGACCGCGCCCAGGAGCTGCTGCTGAACGCGATCGGAGCGAAGAAGACGTGACCGGACGCCGCGTCGCGTTCAGCCCTCTCGGCGCGCTGGCCGTCGCGATTGCCGGCGCGATCGTCTGGCTCGTCGTCCCCGCGGCTGAAGCGCAGGCGCCGCCGATGCCGGCGCAGCCGGATCTCCGCTTCGCCGGCTTGCAGTGGGGCTTCGTCCGCGTGCACTACACGGCGTGGACGATGCCGCCGCAGATTGGGCAGAGCATGTACGACGAGCCGTGGTACATCGACGCGCCCGCCGCTGACTGGAATCTGTCGCGCCGCGTTCGGACGGCGACCGCGATTCAGGTCAACGATCCGATCGATATCACGCTCGAGGATCCGACGCTCTTTCAGCATCCGTGGATCTACATCGTGGAAGGGGGCAACCTGCGCCTGAAGGACGCCGAGGTGGCGATCCTCCGCGAGTTCCTGCTGCGCGGCGGCACGCTGACCTTCGACGATTTTCACGGCCCCGTCGAGTGGGCGAACGTCGAGCACGAGCTGAAGCGCGTGTTTCCGGAGCGGCAGATCATCGATCTGCCGCCGGAGCACCCGGTGTTCAGTTGCTTCTACAAGATGAACGGTTTTCCGCAAACGCCCGGCCTCGGCTCGTTCCTGCAGGGACGCACGTGGGAAAAGGGGGGTTACGTCGCCCACCTGCGCGCGATCGAGGACAACGCGGGGCGCGCCATGGTGCTGATCAACTGGAACACCGATATGGGGGATGGCTGGGAGTGGTCCAATGCGGCCGACTACCCCGGTTACGTGAAGTACACGGCGCAGGCGTACCGGATGGAAATCAACGAAATCGTCTATTCGCTGACTCACTAATTCACCAATTCAGTGACGTCCCACCCCGCCGCCGCCGTCGCCGAGCGCGTCACGACCGGGCGCGAACGCATCCTTGCCGAGATCCGGAAAGTCATCGTCGGGCAGGACGCCGTCATCGATCAGGTCCTGATCGCGCTGTTCACCGGCGGCCACTGCCTCATCACTGGTGTTCCGGGGCTCGCGAAGACGCTGCTGATCAAGACGCTCGCCGAGATCCTCGATCTGTCGTTCAAGCGGATTCAGTTCACCCCCGATCTCATGCCCGCCGACATCACGGGGACCGAGGTCCTCGACGAAGACGGCGGACACCGCAGCCTGCGGTTCGTCAAGGGGCCGATCTTCGCGCAGATCATCCTCGCCGACGAGATCAACCGCACGCCGCCGAAAACCCAGGCGGCGCTGCTCGAGGCGATGCAGGAGTATCACGTCACCGCCGCCGGGCGCACGTATCCGCTCGAACGGCCGTTCTTCGTGCTCGCGACGCAGAATCCGATCGAGCTGGAAGGCACGTATCCGCTGCCGGAAGCGCAGCTCGATCGGTTCATGTTCAACATCGTGGTCTCGTACCTTCCGGAAGACGACGAGGTGCGCGTCGCGATGCAGACGACGGGAGCGGAGACGCCGTCGCCGTCGCGCGTGCTCGGAGGGCCCGACATCCTCGAGTTCCAGCACCTCGTCCGGCAGGTCGTCATCGCCGAGGAAGTGGCGCGGTATGCCGTGCGGCTGGTGGACGCGTCGCGGCCGGGGCGGCAGGAGGACCTGCCGTTCGTCCGCGATTGGGTCAAATGGGGCGCCGGCCTTCGCGCGTCGCAGTCGCTCATCCTCGCCGGCAAGGCGCGCGCGCTGACGCACGGACGCTATCACGTATCGATCGCCGACGTCCGCGCGCTCGCGCATCCGATCCTGCGCCACCGGATCATCCCGAACTTCTACGCCGAGTCGGAGCGGATCACGTCCGACAACCTCGTCGACCGCCTGCTCGAGGCGGTGCCCACGCCCGCGAGCGGTATGTAGGCCGCGATGCCCGCCGTCTCCTCCGGCCGCGACGTTCGCTTCCTCGACCCCGCCGTCATCGCGCGCCTCGGATCGATGGAGCTGAAGGCGCGGACGATCGTGGAGGGATTCCTGTCCGGCCTGCACCGCAGCCCCTACAAAGGCTTCAGCGTCGAGTTCGCGGAGTACCGTCAATACCTGCCGGGCGACGATCTCTCCACGCTCGATTGGAAGGTCTACGCGCGCAGCGATCGTCACTACGTGAAGAAGTTCGAGGAGGAAACCAACCTCGAGGGGCACCTCCTGATCGACGTCAGCGCGTCCATGGCGTATCGCGGCGACGCGCCGATGAGCAAGCTCGAATACGGCAGCGTCCTCGCGGCGTCGCTCGCCTACATGATGAACCGCCAGCGCGACGCGGCCGGGCTGATCGCGTTCGACCAGCGAATCGTGTCGCGCCTGCCGGCGAGCACGCGGCCGGGCCATCTGCACTCGATCCTGCTCACGCTCGAGAGGATTCGTCCCGGCGTGCGATCGGATCTCGGGCGTCCCCTTCACCAGCTCGCCGAGGCGCTCGTCAAGCGCAGCCTCGTGGTGTTGATCTCGGATCTGCTCGACGAACCGGAGCCGGTGCTGCAGGGACTCAAGCACCTGCGCTTCCGCGGCACCGACGTCATCGTGTTCCAGGTCCTCGATCCCGATGAGATCCAGTTTCCGTTCCGGACGGCGTCGCGGTTCCGCGACGTCGAGAGCGACGTTCAGGTGACGGCGGATCCGGCGCGCGTGCGCGCCGGCTATCTTCAGGCGTTATCGGATCTGCAGGCGCAGTACCGGCGCGAGCTTCGCGGCGTCGGCATCGACTTCGTGACGCTCGACAGCTCGAAGCCGCTCGATTTTGCGCTGCTCGCGTATCTCGCGGCGCGCGAGAGGCGGCTGTGAGTTTTCTGTACCCGGCGTTTCTGGTCGGCGCGGCGCTCGTGGCGCTGCCGATCGTGCTGCACCTGATGCGGCGCGACGTGGCGCCCGAGGTCCCGTTTGCGGCCGTCCGCCTGCTGCGGCGCAGCCCGATCGAACGGTCCCGGCGCCGGCGGCTGCGCGATCTCCTCCTGCTGGCGGCTCGCGTCGCCGCGCTGCTGCTGCTCGCGGGCGCTTTCGCGCGGCCGTACGTCATGAACGCGACCGCCGGATCCCGGCTGACGATCGTCGCCGTCGATCGCTCCTTCAGCATGAGCGCGCCGGGACAATTCGATCGCGCGCTCCGGCTCGCGCGGCAAGCGGTCGACGAAGCGCGCGGGGATCGCATCGCCGTCATCGCGTTCGACCAGCGCGCCGAGGTGATCGCGTCGCCGGGCACGCGGGGAGAGGCGCGTCGCGCGCTGGCGTCGCTCGGGTCCGGTTTCGGCGCGACGCGGTACGCCGCGGCGTTGGACAAAGCGGTCGAACTGGCGGAATCCGGGCCGGCGACGCTCGTCCTCGTGAGCGACTTCGAGCGGCACGGTCTCGACGCGGGCACGCCGGCGCTGCCGGTCGACATCGACCTGGCGCTCGGCGACGTGGGCGTGCCGCGCACCAACGCCGGCGTCACGGATCTGCACATCGAGCCGCGACGGGTCGTCTCCAGCCTTCGCAACACCGGCGTCACGCCGCGGAGCGGAAACGCGCGGCTGCTGGCCGATGGCCGAATCCTGAAAACGGTTCCGTTCTCGCTCGCGCCGGGCGCGTCCGCCGACGTCGCGTTCGACACGGCGTCACCGGTCGGCGGCAGCGTCAGCGTCAGCATCGACGATCCCGGCGGGTATGCCGCCGACGATGTGCGGTATGCGGTTGCGGCGGCGCGGGCGGCGCCGGGCGTGCTCGTGGTCGGCGGC
>QHWR01000388.1 GCA_003223835.1 Acidobacteriota bacterium
GCCGGACCGAGCGCCTCGTCCGATCCCGCCGCAATCGGCAGCGCGATCGTCGTCTCGGGCGACGGATTGAACATCCCGAGAATCCACACCGACACGAGGCCGGAGTCGGGCTGCCACGCCGCACCGCCGACGTTGGTCACCGAATTCGACGATTCGAACGCGACCGCGCGCACGCCGAACCTCGGGTCCTCGCCGAGCGACGCGGTGACGTCACCGTCGCTGAGCAGGCGGACGGTGCGTTCGACCTCGATGTCGAAGCGTGCGCCGGAATGATTCGTCAGGGTCATGCGCTTGCGCAGCGTCACCGACGTCGGCGCTCGACTCGCCACGTCCCACGCGCCCCAGTCGATCGCCTCCGGCACCTGCCAGTGATCCAGATCGAACGGGTCGCCGGGTTTGAAATAGAGGCCGTACTGTCCGCCTTCGGGTCCGAGCCAGAACCGATCTTCACCGCCGAAGACGTTCATGTGCGGCTGCCGCTGACCCGAGCGGACTGCGGTCCATCCGATCCAGCCGAAGCTGGGCGCGTCGGCGCCGCCGATCGTGCTCGTCATGACGCGCCCCTGGTACGCCGGCGCAACGACGACCTGCGGCTCGCGGGCGGGATCGGCCAGCACGACGACGTCGCTGTGCTGGCGGAGTTGGGCGACGTCGGACGCGAACGGTCCGCCCGGCGGAACCGCGGAGCGACCGCACGCCGTCAGCGCGAGGAACGCAATCGCGGCGGAGATCGATGCGTGGCGACGTTCACTTCGCGGGCGCATCGGCGGCGCTACTTCGTGTCGCTGCCGGGGCCGCCGACCGGATGCAGTCGCGGGACCCGGAGATCGACCGCCGGCAGCGGAGGAAACGCCGCGTGCGGCTCGGTCTGATACCAGTAGGCGACGGAGAAGAAGTTGTCGGACCGGTGATTCCCGTGCCCGTGCTCGATCGTCGCGCGCAGCGACTTGGTGAACGGAATCGGCGAATCGAGGTGGAATCGATAAACGGAGGATCGCGAGCCGGCGCGCTCGTCGCCTTTCACCGGCGCGCCGAACAGGCCGTACGAAAACGCGTGCTGCCCGAAATCCCACGCGCCGAGGAAATAATCTTCCGATCCGGTGCCGACGATCGACGGTGTCGACTCACCGTCGATGAAGAACATGTCGTCTCCCTCGCCCCACCAGAAGTCCTGATTCTGCAGGACCGACATCGTGACGCCGGCGAAATGGCCGCGGCCGGTGGCCTCCATCCAGACGTAGTTGTCTTCACCCTGCAGGTTCTTTCTGCCGTTGACCGCCGCCTCGCCGTTCGTCTTCCAGTCGCTGGTCCATCCTTTCGCCGGCGAGGCCTGCCGGTACTGCGCGTGGAAGTACAGCGTGCCCGCCGCGAGCGGCTTCTGATACACGCGGCAGTCGATGTTGAAGTAGAACGCGCCCACGCGCGCCTGCCCTTCGTTCGTCACCGTGATGCGCGCCTTCCGTTGGAACGGCATCGGAAAGAAGCTGTTCAGCGCACGGTCGGCTCCAACCGCGAGCGGGTACGACTCGTACAGGAAATAATCGCCGAGCCCCAGCCCGAAGAAGTCGCCGATCGGCGCCTCCACGCTCGGCGTGGACTCGTCGTCCCAGTACATGCGCAGCACGAGCTTCTTCAGGTGAAACGGCTCCGGGCTCGCGATGGTGATCCAGATGTGGCTGATGATGCCGGGGCCGGCCTGGTCCGCGAGCGTCAGCGTCTCGCCGGGCGCGATCGGCCGCATGTCGGCGTTGCCGCCCGTCTGATCGAAGCTGGAGATCCGCTTGAGGACGTAGTCCTGCGGTTGCGTGAGGTTCGACAACATCGCGTCCGGCGTCTGCGCGGAGGCGACGCCGCGGAGCAGACCCAGCGCTAGACCGACAGCAAGCGTGCGCATCCTCACCCTCCTCCTCTCCTCCTGACCTCCCGTCGTCAGGCGCGATTGTAAGGCGAGTTATGGCAATTTCTGGTAAACGTCCGAGTCCACGGCTTTCGAGAAAACCGCGATCCGAATTGTCCAGTCCGCGTAACTTCGTCCAGGCGCCGGGAAGCACAAGGCGATGAACCGAATACGACGAGTCGCTGTCCTGGGGGCGATCGCCGTGGGAGTGCTCTGCGTCGCGGTGCGCGCCGGCGCGGACCCTATTGGCCTGACTGTCTTGACGGGGCCTTCGCTGCAGCAGACCGAGAACCGGCCGTGCATCATCGGCGATCCGTCCTGCCACAATCGGGGCACGATCCCGTACACGTTGATTCCCCCTCACGATCCGAGCGA
>QHWR01000029.1 GCA_003223835.1 Acidobacteriota bacterium
GATAACGGAACGTCGCCGGGCGGTTGTGTTCGAAGAAGAAGTGGCCGACCCACGCGAAGCCGTAGCCCACGATCGGCACTACGATCAGCCAGCGCCAGTCGCGCGTGACGGCGGCGGCGGCGAGCACGAGCAGCACGACGGCGCTCCCCGCGAAGTGCAGCCGGCGGCATGCCGGATCCCGGTGGTCGTCGAGGTAAGACGGGTAAAACTCACGAAAATTCGAGTACTCTTCCTTCATGACCCCGCTCCGCGACACAATGGTGCCCCATATTTGGCCCGGCTGCCACCCGCGGGTGGGACACGGTGTTTCCCCCGCGTAGGAGGGGGCAGCGGCATAGGGCCAGGGAGGTTGTTATGAAACGTCTGTTCGGAGTGTTCGCCGCCGCCCTTCTGCTGCTCGCCGTCCCCGTGGCGGCGCACGCGGGACAGTACAAGGGCAAGGCCAAGGAAGGCGCAGGCGCCAGCAAGACCATGACGGCGACGGGCGCCGTCAAGACCGTCAGCGCCGATTCGCTGACGATCACCACGAAGACCGGTGACGAGACCTTCGCCGTCGACAGCAAGACCAATGTGACCGCCAGCGGGGCGAGCCACAAGACGGAGGCGATGAAGTCGGAGAAAAAGGCGACGCAGATCACCGACTTCGTCAGCACCGGCGACAACGTCACCGTCCGGTATCACGACATGGGCGCGACGAAGCACGCGGCCAGCGTGCGCGTCACGCGGAAGGCGGCCAAGAAGTAGCGCTCGAACCCGGCCTTCGCCTTTTCTGCGTCCGACGGCACGAGACGACTAACTGTCGCTCTCTGACGAACTTACACAGCAGAAAGGCGTTGGCCGGGGCCCACCTTTGCCGTATAATGCGCTCAGGTCTGGCGATGCCCTCAGGCCACGCACCACACACATAGGGACGCGGATGTTCGAACGGTACACGGAACGAGCGCGGCGCGTGCTCTTCTTCGCGCGCTACGAAGCTTCTCAGCTCGGGAGCATCTCGATCGAGACCGAGCATCTGCTGCTGGGGCTGATTCGCGAGGGCAAAGGGCTCACGTCCCGGATTTTTGCGCGGTCCCACCTCTCTCTGGAAAGCATTCGCAAGGAAATCGAAGGGCGCACGGTGTTCCGCGAGAAGGTCTCGACGTCGGTCGAGATTCCGTTCAGCGCGGAAACCAAACGGGTGCTGCAGTTCGCGGCGGAAGAGGCGGACCGCCTCCTGCACAACTACATCGGCACCGAGCATCTGCTGCTCGGCATCCTGCGCGAGGAGCGTTCGGTCGCGGCCACGATCCTCATGGAAAAGGGGATGCGCCTCAACACCGTCCGCGAGGACATCGTCGCGTTGCTCAACGAGAAGACCACCCTCACGCGCGTGAAGGAAACGCCGCTGCTGGCCGAGTTCAGCAGGGATTTGACCGAAGCGGCCATGAAAAACCAGCTCGACCCGCTCGTGGGCCGTCATATCGAGCTGGAGCGCGTCCAGCAGGTTCTCTGCCGGCGCACGAAGAACAACGCGGTCCTCATCGGCGAGCCGGGCGTCGGCAAGACGGCGATCGTCGAGGGGCTCGGGCAGAAGATCGTCTACGGCGACGTCCCGCACTTCCTCGCCGACAAGCGTCTGCTGGCGCTGGACATCTCGCTCATCGTCGCGGGGACGAAATACCGCGGTCAGTTCGAAGAGCGCCTCAAGGCGATCATGAAGGAGCTGACCGAGAACCCGAACGTCATCGTCTTCATCGACGAGCTGCACACGCTCGTCGGGGCGGGTTCGGCGGAAGGCTCGCTCGACGCCGCGAACATCCTCAAGCCGGCGCTCTCGCGCGGCGAGATCCGCTGCATCGGCGCGACGACGCCGGCCGAGTACCGCAAGTACATCGAGAAGGATCGATCGCTCGAGCGCCGCTTCCAGGCGATCAAGGTCGATCCGCCGTCCGAGCGCGAGACGATCGAGGTCTTGACCGGCGTCAAGGACCGCTACGAGCAGTTCCATCACGTCGAATACACGTCCGACGCGATCGAAGCCGCGGTCTATCAGTCGAGCCGCTACATCACCGACCGGTTTTTGCCCGACAAGGCGATCGATCTGATCGACGAAGCGGGCGCGCGCGCCAAGCTGCGCGAGGCGGGCTACAGCGAGGAGTTCGGCGAGATCAACCGCAGCATCCGCGTCGCCGTCGAGCAGATGGAGAACGCCGTCTCGGAGAAGAACTTCGAGAAGGCGCAGTTCTACCGCGAGCAGGAAGTGCAGGCGCGCGAGAACCTGCAGTTCGTCCGCGAGAAGTTCGACGTCAAGTCGAGCGCCCGCCGCGTCGTCGTCGGCAAGGCCGACATCGACGAGGTGGTGTCGAAATGGACGGGCGTCCCGCTCACCTCGATCAATCAGGACGAAGGGGACAAGCTCCTCCGGATGGAGCTGGAGCTGCACAAGCGCGTCATCTCGCAGGAAAAAGCGATCTCCGCGCTCGCGCGCGCGATCCGACGGTCGCGTGCGGGGCTGAAGAACCCGAACCGTCCGGTCGGCAGCTTCGTGTTCCTCGGCCCGACCGGCGTCGGCAAGACCGAGCTGGCGCGCGCGCTCGCGAACTTCCTCTTCGGCAGCGATCACGCGCTCATCCGCTTCGACATGTCCGAATACATGGAGAAGCACTCGGTCTCGAAGCTGATTGGCTCGCCGCCCGGATACGTCGGGCACGAAGAGGGCGGTCAGCTCACCGAGAAGGTCAAGCGCAACCCGTACTCCGTCGTCCTGCTCGATGAGATCGAGAAGGCGCACCCGGATCTGTTCAACATCCTCCTGCAGGTGTTCGAGGACGGCCACCTGACGGACGGCCTGGGCAACCGGGTGAACTTCAAGAATACGATCATCATCATGACGTCGAACATCGGCGCCCGCTTCATCCAGAAGAAGGCGTCGCTGGGGTTCCAGTCGTCGGATGCCGGCGCGATCAGCCGCAGCGTCAACGACATGGTGCTCGGCGAGGTGCGCAAGACGTTCAATCCCGAGTTCATCAACCGCATCGACGAGATCATCGTCTTCGAAGCGCTCTCGGACGACGACTTGCGGACGATCACGCTGTTGCTGGTGAAGCAGCTCAACGACAATCTCGTCGATCGGAAGATCCGGCTGGATCTCGCGACGGACGTCGTGGACTGGGTCATCGAACAGACGTGCAAGGACCGGTCGTACGGCGCCCGTCCGCTGCGGCGCGCCATCCAGCGGTACATCGAGGATCCGCTCTCCGAGGAGCTCATCCGCGGGCACCTGAAGGGAGGCGAGATCGAGGTGTATCTCGACGGCGGGTCTCTGGCCTACCGCCCGGCGGGCCAGCCGCAGGAAGGCCGCCGGCTGGCCTGAAACGTCTTAAAACCGGTAAAATCATCGCTTGGCGTCCGCGGCAGCCTGCCCGCCGCCGGACGCCCGGTTTTCCCACACGATGAAGTTTCGAACGCTCATTCTGGCGGCAACGTTGTCGGTCCTTGCCGCCGTCCCGGCCGCGGCGCAGCCGCCTTCGCCGGTCCCTTCGGGAACGGCTTCGGCGAGCCAGGGGCCGCCTTCGCCGGCCTCGGCGAGCCAAGGGCCGCCGGCGCCGGTGCCTTCGCTGCCAGCGCCGGGGAGCCAGGCCCCTTCGGCGACTCAAGCAGGGAAGCCGCAGCCGACCGGCACGATGGCGTTCTGCGGCTACACGATTGGGCCGCCCGCGAAGCTGCCGCCGGCCGGCTCCGGGCCGGTCCTCTACCAGTACGCCCTGTGCTTCGAACGGCAGGGGGGCACGTCGGTCATCGACCCGCAGACCTACATCTATTACATCCAGCTCAAGCCCAGTCAGCCGTCGCAGGACCGTTGGGTCCCGTATAACGACCTGACCGAGCAAATCGTCCTGCAGGACTTCAAGCGCCTCTGGGGCACGAATTTCCTCGATGACCTGTCGATCGAGACGCGCGACTTCGTTTTCTCCAACGGCGTCGTCGGCAAGATCGTCATCTACAACATGGAGGAGCGGCAGCGGATCAAGATCGTCGACTACGTCGGGTCGAAGAAGGTCGAGCAGTCGAAGATCGAAGAGGAGCTGAAGAAGAAGAGCATCGCGATCCGTCTCGACTCGTTCATCGATCCGTCGCTCGTCCGCCGCGTCGCCGGCATCGTCCGCGATCTGTATGCGGAGAAGGGCTACCAGTACGCCGAGGTCAAGCCGGAGGTCAAAGAGGTCAGCGGCGGGCCGAAGCTCGTGCACCTCACCTTCAACATCACCGAAGGTCCGAAGGTGAAGATCGGCAAGGTCGATTTTCTCGGCAACACGGCGATCAGCGACGGCACGCTCGCGCGCAAGCTGAAAGACAACAAGGGTCCGAATCTCTTCTCGTTCATGCTCGGCAGCGGCACCTACAAGGAAGACAAGTGGGGCGACGACGCCGAGAAGGTGATCGAGTACTACCGGCAGAAGGGATACGTGCAGGCGCGCGTCGGCCAGCCGGAGCTGCGCGTCCTCGAGGACTCGACGGACGGCAAGACGCGCTACATCGAGTTGCAGATTCCGGTGACGGAAGGGCGGCGCTACAGAGTCGGCGAGTTCACGTTCGCGGGCAACAAGGTCGTCAAGTCCGAGGGATTGCGTCCGCTGTTCAAGCTGGAGACGGGCGACTACTACAACGAGAAAAAAATCCGCGACGGCCTGAAGAAGGCGCAGGAACTGTACGGCTCCGGCGGATACTTCGAGTTCGTGGGCTTCCCGGATCTTGACTTCCCGAACGAGCCGAAGCCCGGCGTCGGGCAGCCCGGCGTGCAACCGGGCGAGGGGGACGGCGCCGGCGACGGCAAGACGACGACCTCGTCGGCCGCTTCCGTCCCGCCCCTGGCGCCCGCGCCTCCGGCCGCGAAGAGCGACGCGCCCGTCGTCAACGTGACCGTGCGGATGGAGGAAGGGAAGCAGTACTTCGTCAACCGCATCACGTTCGTCGGCAACACGACGACGCGCGACAACGTCATCCGGCGCGAGATCCGGCTGTTCGAAGGGGGCGTGTTCAACACCGAGGCGCTGAAGTACAGCGTGCGCCGCATCAACCAGCTCGGGTACTTCAAGAACGTCGAAGGTGAAGCGATCGACGTGCAGAAGACGCCGGGGGCCGACGCCAAGGTTGACGTCAAGATCAAGGTCGAGGAGCAGAACCGCAACCAGATCACGTTCGGCGCCGGCGTCTCGCAGTACGACGGCTTCTTCGGCCAGCTCGCGTTCCAGACGTCGAACTTCATGGGACGCGGCGAAACGTTCAGCGTCTCGCTGCAGCAGGGCGACCTCGCGAAGAACTATCAGGTCGGGTTCACCGAGCCGTTCCTGTTCGATCGGCCGATCACGGCGGGCGTCGACGTCTACCGCCAGGACATCCGGTACATCAACCAGTTCACGCAGTCCACGGCGGGCGGCAGCATGGTGTGGGGCTTCCCGGTTGCGCCGTTCGCCCGCATTTTCGCGAACTACAGCTACCAGCGCGTCAAGATCAAGGACATCAACTCCGCATACCTGAACCCGACGGTGCTCCAGGCGAACCCGTTCCTGCGCGACTCGCTGCTCGTCGATCTGAACGGGACGACCGTCCAGAACGGCACGCGGCGGATCGGCAAGATCGGACCGAGCTTCATTTACAACACCGTGGACAATCCAATCTTCCCGACGACCGGACGGAAGTACACGCTCGGCTTCGATTTCGCGGGCATCGGCGGCAACACGCAGTTCATGTCGCCGTCGATGGACGGCGTCTGGTACCTCAAGGTGAACAACCGGACGTCGATCGGCCTGCACGGCCAGTTCCAGTACATCCGGCCCTACGGCGACACCAAGGACCTGCCGATCTTCGAGAAGGTCTTCCTCGGCGGCGAGTACAGCATCCGAGGCTACGACCTGCGCAGCGTCGGCCCGCGCGATCCGATCTCCAGGCTGGTGACCGGCGGCAACAAGAGCCTGCTGTTCAACGCCGAGTATCTGATCAACATCGCCGGCCCGGTGAGGCTCGTGCTGTTCTACGACGCGGGCCAGGTGCAGGACGTCGGCCACAGCTTCGCGTGGAAGGACCCGGTCACGCAGACGACGGCGCTCAACGTGCTGTCGCCGGACGCCGCGAGCATCCTGTATAGCGTGCTGAACCCGATCACGTCGCCGTTCCAGTATCAGACGAGCACGATCGGGCAGGCGAGCGCGTTCAAGACGTCAACGGGCGCGGAGATCCGCTTCTTCATGCCGGTCCTCAACGTGCCGTTCCGTCTGATCATGGCGCTCAACCCGCAGCGGTCGGGAGTGCTCGACAACAACCTCCAGCCGGAGAAGCTGTTCAAGTTCAGATTTGCCGTAGGGACGACGTTCTGACGTAAGCTTCCAGTTTCCAGTTTCCAGCTTCCAGCACGACGGAGGCAGGTTCGTTCGGCTGGAAGCTGGTCGCTGGAAGCTATTTGTCAAGAAAGGGCATTATTGAAATGAGATCGTTGAAGATGATTCTTGTAATGGCCGCCCTGGTTGTCGCCCTGGGGGCCACTCCTGGATTTACGCAGACGCCGCCCACTCAGCGGCCGCCGGCGCAGCCGCCCATCGGCCAGACCCCGCCCGCGACGCAGCCGCCGGCCGCGCAGCCTCCCGCCGCCAAACCGCCCGCGCCGTTCCCGCAGGGCGCGAAGGTTGCGTTCGTGGACATTCAGGAGATCGCGCAGGCGTCCGACGCGGGCAGGGAAGCGTCGACCAAGCTGAAGGCCATGAACGACAAGAAAGTCACCGAGATCAACGAGAAGAACAAGCAGCTCACGGCGCTCCAAACGAAGCTCAACACCAGCGCATCCGTCCTGAGCGACGCCGCCCGGGGGCAGCTCGAGAAGGACATCGACAAGCTCCAGCGCGACATCCAGTTCACGCAGCAGAACGCGCAGGCGGAGCTGAACGATCTGCAGACCGAGCTGCAGGGCGATTTCCAGAAGAAGCTGCTGCCGGTCATCGAGCAGGTCGCGAACGAGAAGGGGCTCCACATGGTGTTCAGCCTCCGCGACTCCGGCGTCGCGTGGGCCGATCCTGGCCTCGACATCTCGCAGGACGTGATCAAGAAACTGAATACGCCCGCGGCCAAGAAGTAATTGCTGAATTGGTGGGTTGGTGAGTTGGTGAATTGAATCCGTGCTCCTTACCGGCAATTTACCAATTCTCCAATTCAGTAATTCACCAATTCACCAATTCACCAACTCGCCAATTTGTTAGACTCCCCCCGTGCCGATCGATATCCGCGCCTCCCTGGAGCGGCTCTGCTACCGCTATCCGTCGCCGCTCGTTGACGCGGTGACGGAACACGAGCCCGGACGCCGGCTCGTCGCGGTCAAGAACGTCACGGTCAACGAAGAATTCTTCCAGGGACACTTCCCCGGCGCGCCGCTCATGCCCGGGGTGTTGATGATCGAGACGCTGGCGCAGGTCGCAACCCTCCTGCTGTCGCACGCGCCCGGGGACCAGCGCGTGTGGCTGCGCGGCGTGGACAACGCGAAGTTCCGGCGGCAGGTCGTCCCCGGCGATCGGCTGCGGCTCGAAGTCACGCTCGGCGTCCGCCGGCGCAGCCTCGCGCGCGCGCAGGCCGTCGCGTACCTGGACGACGCGGTCGTCGCGGAAGCGCAGCTGTTGATGGGCGTGGAACCGGCACACGCCGCGACGGGCCGCGACCGCGCGCAGGTGCACCCGACCGCGATCGTCCACGACCGGGCGCGGATCGGCGCGGGCACCGTCATCGGTCCGTACGTGACGATCGGGGAACACGTGAGCCTCGGGCGCGACTGCCAGGTCGGCGCGTCCACCGTGATCGATGGGTGGACGGAGATCGGGGACGGCAACGAGATCTTCCCGATGGCGTCGATCGGCCTCATCCCGCAGGACCTGAAGTTCGGCGGCGAGGCGACGCGGGTCGTCATCGGAAACCGGAACGTCATCCGCGAGTTCGTGACCATCCATCGCGGCACCGCGGGGTGCGGCGGCGTCACGAGGGTCGGCGATCACAATCTGGTCAGGTGGGCAGCGAGACGATTTTCGGCAACGGCGCGACGCTCGCCGGGCACGTCCACGTCGACGATTACGCCAACATCGGCGCGTTTTCAGGCGTCCATCAGTTCTGCCGCGTGGGGCGCCATGCGTTCGTCGGCGGCTACTCGGTCGTCACCAAGGACGCGCTGCCGTTCGTGAAGTCCGTCGGCAACCGCGCGCGCATCTACGGGATCAACACGATTGGTCTGCGGCGCCGCGGCTTTCCGCAGGACATCATCGCCAAACTTCACCGCGCGTTCCGCCATCTGCTGCACTCGAACACGAGCCGCGCGCTCGCGCAGATCGAGCGCGACCCCGCGCTCCAGTGCGAAGAGGTCCGCTACATGGTGCAGTTCATCCGAAGCTCGAAACGCGGCGTCGGCATGCGCCGCCCGAGCCGAAGGCTGGAAGAGCTGGTGGAGGAATGAAGGGCGTCAGTGTCAGTTCTAGGTCTTCGGTCCCGGATACTCTACGTTGACCGAGTAGCTGACCGCATCGGTCACGGTGCTCGGGCTCGGATCGTACACGCGCACGCAGTATGTACCCGCTGACGACGCGGTCCCGCTGAGAACGGCCCCCGCGACTGCGGCGTCGTTCGCCATTACCAGGTGACACGTCGTCCCGTCCCACGTTCCGAGGCTGAAGCCGATCGCGACGCCGCCGCCGACGTCGGTCAGCGTCGCCTTCACGGGCCCCGAGGCGACGGTGGTGAAGGAAAAGCTCGTGCCGCCGTTCGTCGTCAGTTGGCCGGCGAACGTATCGGTCTTCGGCGATGAGCTGGGGGCGGTCGGAATCTGGCTGAGCAGACTGCTGCCGCACGCGGCGGCGCCGAGCGCGCACAACAGGCCGGCCAGCGGGAGGGTCAATCGACGCATCTTCTCTCCTAGGATAGACTAAACCTTCCGCGCGCGCATGACGACGGTTCACCGGTGGCCCGCATAGGCATCATCGCCGGCAACGGCACCTTCCCCTTTCTGGCGCTCCAGGGAGCACGGAACATCGGCCACGACGTGACCGTGGTCGCCGTCAAAGAGGAAGCCTTTCCCGAGCTGGAGGGGGCGGCCAGGGACGCCGGCGCGGACCTCCACTGGGTCTCGCTCGGCCATCTCGGTAAGTGTATCAAGCTTCTGAAGGCCGCCGGCGTGTCCCAGGCGGTCATGGCCGGCCAGGTCAAGCACGCGAAGATTTTCTCGGGCATCATCCCCGACCTGACGTTCTTGTCGGTGCTCACGAAGCTGAAAGCCAGGAATACGGATGCGCTGATCTCCGCCGTCGCGGACGTCCTCCGCGGCGAGGGGATCGAGCTGCTCGACTCGACGGCGTTTCTCGCGCCGCTCCTCGCGCGCGCGGGCACGCTGACGCGCCGCGCGCCGTCGGCGGTCGAGGCGGAGGATTTCAGGTTCGGATATCGCATGGCGGATGCCGTCGCGGGTCTGGACATCGGACAGACCGTCGTGGTGAAGGACGGCGCCGTCGTCGCGGTGGAGGCGATGGAAGGGACCGACGAAGTGGTCCGGCGCGCGGGGCAGATTGCCGGTCCCGGCACGCGCGTGGTGAAAGTGGCGAAGCCGAACCAGGACATGCGCTTCGACGTCCCGGTGGTCGGCGTAGCGACCATCGAAGCGATGCGAGCGGCGGGCGCGACGGCGCTGTCGATCGACGCGGACCGCACGCTGCTCGTGGACGGCGAACGCTTTGTGCGGGCGGCCGACGAGGCCGGCCTCGCCGTCGTCGGGCGCGCGACGGAGCGGCGTGATGGGCGCTGAACGCGGCGGGCGCGTGCGCGTCGCGGTGGTCGGCGTCGGTCATCTGGGCCGTCACCATGCGCGTCTGCTCGCGGAGATTCCGTCCGCCGAACTCGTCGCCGTCGTGGACACGGTCGCCGATCGCGCCGCGGCCGCGGCGGCGGCGACGGGGGCGAAGGCGCTCGGCGACTACCGCGAGCTGCTCGGGCAGGTGGATGCCGTCACGATCGCGGTGCCGACGGAGCTGCACCGCGACATCGCGCGGCCGTTCCTGGAGCGCGGAACGCCCGCGCTCGTCGAGAAGCCGTTGTCGCGCTCGCTCGCGGAGGCGGACGACCTGATCGCCGCCGCCGAGCAGTCCGGCACGATCCTGGCCGTCGGGCACACGGAGCGCTACAACCCGGCGGTCGCCGCCGTCCTGCCGCTGGTGACGTCGCCGCGCTTCATCGAGGTCCACCGGCTCGGCGCCTTTCCGGACCGCAGCCTCGACATCGACGTCGTGTTCGATCTGATGATTCACGACCTGGACATCATCCTGGCGTTGGTACGTTCAGACGTCACAGCCATCGAAGCGGTCGGGGTGCCCGTGCTGACCCCGCGGTACGACATCGCCAACGCGCGCCTGCGGTTCGCCAACGGGTGCATCGCGAACGTGACGGCCAGCCGGATCAGCCGGGAGCGCGTGCGGAAGATCCGCTTCTTCCAGCCGGACGCCTACATCTCGATCGATTACGTCGCGCAGGAGGTGGAGGGATGGCGTCTCGTCCGCCGCGACGGCGGCCGGCCGTCAATCGAAGGCGGGCCGCTGCCCGTTTCGCGCGAGGAGCCGCTCAGGCGCGAGCTGGAGGACTTCGTGACCGCGGTCCGCGACAAGCGGCCGCCGCTCGTCACCGGCCACGACGGCCGCCGCGCGCTCGCGCTGGCGCAGGCGATTGCGGAGAAGATGGAGAGCGTCTGACGCACTCGAGCGATCGGAGATTTCACCACGGAGGAAACAGAGATAACAGAGGTCATTTTCTCTGTTGACTCTGTGAGCTCTGTGGTGATGTAACGGCGGTTCGATCGGATATCACAGCGAGATGTTCCAGGATCTCAACGACTTTCTCAGAGCGCTCGATAAAGACCGCGAGCTCGCTCGCATTCAGGAGCCGGTCAGCCCGGATCTCGAGATCTGCGCGGTGACCGATCGCGTCTCGAAATCGCCGGGCGGCGGACCGGGGTTGCTGTTCGAGCAGCCCACCGGATTCGACGTGCCGGTCGCCATCAATCTGTTCGGCTCGATGCGGCGCATCTGCATGGCCCTCGGCGTGCAGACGCTCGACGACCTGGCGCGCGAGGTGGACGAACTGGCGACGCCGAAGATTCCGTCGGGCATGCTCGACGCGCTGAAGATGCTGCCGATGATCAACCGGCTGCGCGACCTGATGCCGCGCACCGTCAAGGACGCGCCGTGTCAGGAAGTGGTGCGCGAAAACGGATCGCTCGACGATCTGCCGATCCTGCGATGCTGGCCCGAGGACGGCGGCCGGTTCATCACGCTGCCGCTCGTGTTCACGCGCGATCCGGAAACGCGCGCGCGCAACATCGGCACGTACCGCATGCAGATTTACGACGGCCGCACCACGGGAATGCACTGGCAGCGCCACAAGGGTGGCGCGCAGCACCATCGCGTCGCCGAGCGGCTCGGCCGGCGGCTCCCGGTCGCCGTCGCGCTCGGCCCCGATCCCGCGCTGACGTACGCGGCCACGGCCCCGATGCCCGAAGGACTCGACGAGCTGATGCTCGGCGGCTTCCTGCGCCGCGAGCGCGTCGATCTCGTGCGCTGCGTGAGCGTCGATCTCGAAGTGCCGGCGAACGCGCAGATCGTGCTCGAGGGTTACGTGGACCCCGGCGAACGCCGGGCCGAAGGACCGTTCGGGGACCATACCGGGTTCTATTCGCACGCGGCGGACTTCCCGGTGTTTCACCTCACGTGTCTGACACACCGCAAGCGTCCCGTCTATCACACGACGATCGTCGGCATCCCGCCGATGGAGGACTACTACCTCGGCAAGGCGAGCGAGCGTCTGTTTCTGCCGCTCATCAGGAAGACGCTGCCCGAGGTCGTCGACATGCACTTCCCCGCGTCGGGCATCTTCCACAATCTCGTGCTCGTGTCGATCGACAAGCGATACCCCGGGCATGCGCGCAAGATCATGAACGCGTTCTGGGGGCTCGGGCAGTTGATGTTCTCGAAAACCATCGTCGTCGTCGACAAGGACGTCGACGTGCAGAACGAAGCGGAGGTTGCGTGGATCGTCGGGACGCATATCGATCCCGAGCGCGACGTCCAGTTCACGCGCGGTCCGATGGACGATCTCGAGGACGCCACGGACCTGCCCGCGTACGGCACCAAGATGGGGATCGACGCGACGCGCAAGTGGGCGTCCGAAGGGTTCCGGCGGCAGTGGCCGACGCGCATTCAAACGACCGAGCAGGCCGCGCGGAAAGCGGACGACGTGTGGGGACGCATCCGGCGGGGTTGGACCGCATGACGGCCATTTCGATCGACGACGCCCGGACGATTCTCGACAGTCCGGACCTGATCGGCATCGGCGTGCGCGCCGACGATGCGCGGCGCGCGCGGCACGGGACGCGGACGACGTTCGTGCGCGTGCTCGAAGCGCACGTGGACGCGATGCCATCGTCGCCGCCGGCGTCGGCGAGCGCGGGGGAGTTCAGGATCATCGGCCGTCCGTCAACGATCGAGAGCGCCGGCGACGCCGTGCGGCGGGCGCTGGCCGCGGCGGCGGGCGTTCCCGTCACCGGATTCTCGCTCGCGGATCTCGTCGCGCTCGCGACGGAGTCGAATCGGCCGCTGGGCGACCTGCTTGCGACGCTCCGCGACGCGGGCCTCGAGACGATTGCCGAGCTGCCGATCGATCTGCTCGAGGACGTGCAGGGCGCGGCGGCCGCCGCGCTCGATGCGGGGCTGGCCATTCCGCGCGTCACCGTCCATCGGCTCGCCAGCGGCGACCGCCTTCGCATCGTCCAGCTCGCGCACGATCTGCAGGCCGCGGTGGGCGTGATCCAGCTGTTCGCGCCGCTGCCGCGCAGCGGTTCCGCCGCGCAGCCGTCCACGGGATACGACGACGTCAAGCAGATCGCGCTGGCGCGGTTGTTCGCGGACAACATCCCGTCGATTCAGGTGGACTGGGCGCTGTACGGGCCGAAGCTCGCGCAGGTCGCGCTGACGATGGGCGCCGACGACGTCGACGGCGTATCGCCGCTCGAAGGCGATCTGGGCAGGCGGCGCAGCCCGATCGAAGAGATCCGCGCCAACATCGTCGCGGCCGGCCTCGAGCCCGTCGAGCGCACCGCGACGGGTGAACCGCGCGCATGAGCGCTATCCGGCTCGGCGCGGTCGAATATCTCAACGCGCGGCCGCTGGTATACGGCCTCGAGCGCGATCCGCGGTTCACGATTCGCTACGACATTCCGTCGCAATGCGCGCGGCTGCTGCACGAGGACGCGATCGATCTGGGGCTGATTCCGTCGATCGAATATCTTCGCGGGCCTCGACCGTACGGGATCCTTCCGGATCTGGCGATTGCGTCGCGCGGACCCGTGGCCTCCGTCGCGCTGTATACGCGCCGCGATCCACGGGACATCCGAACGATTGCGATGGATACGAGCTCGCGGACGTCGGTCGCGCTCGCGGCGGTCATCGCGCGAAGAGCGTTCGGCATCGCGCCCGAGCCGGTGCCGATGGCGCCCGATCTCGAGGTGATGCTCGCCAAGGCAGACGCGGCGCTGATCATCGGCGACAACGCGCTGCTGCTCGACCACGACGCGGTTCGTGCGCGGAAGATCGATCTGGGCGAGAGCTGGACGGAGGCGACCGGTCTTCCGTTCGTGTACGCGTTCTGGGCGGGGCCGCCCCACCGGGTCACCCCCGGGGAGGTGCGAGCGCTCCAGCAGGCGCGCGATCGAGGAACGGCCCACTACGCCGAGATCGCCCGGGATTACTTCACGACGCGTGTCGAATACCAGAGGGTCGGCGAGCAATACCTACGCGATAATATTCAGTACCGCCTCGGATGGGAGGAGATGGAGGGACTCCGGACCTTCTATTCGTATGCGGCCGAACAGGGCCTCGTCGTCTTCGACGGCGAGTTGCGCATCTATGCTGAGGATTGACAGCATCGCCGCCAGGATCGTCGACGGCGGTCGCATCGACGGCGCCGAGGCGCTGGACCTGTACGCGCATGCGCCGCTGCCGTTGCTCGGCGGGCTCGCCGACGAGATCCGATCGCGCAAACATCCGGACGGCATCGTCACCTACATCATCGACCGCAACGTCAACTACACGAACGTCTGTGTTGCGCGATGCAACTTCTGCGCGTTCTACAGGCCGGTCGGGTCCGAGGAAGGCTACGTCCTCGGGTTCGACGAGATCTTCCGCAAGATCGACGAGACGATTGCGGTCGGCGGTGTTCAATTGCTGCTGCAGGGGGGCCACAACCCGGACCTGCCGCTCGAGTGGTACGAGGATCTGTTCCGCGCGGTGAAGCAGCGCTACCCGGAGTTCCGCCTGCACGCGCTGTCTCCGCCGGAGGTCATTCATCTGTCGCGGCTGACGAGGCTGACGGTGCCCGACGTCATCGACCGGCTCGTGGCCGCAGGGCTCGACAGTATTCCCGGCGGCGGCGCCGAGATCCTCGTCGATCGCGTCCGCAGGCTGCTCAACTGCTACAGCAAGGCGTCGTCCGATGAATGGCTCGACGTCATGCGTCACGCGCACCGCGCGGGGCTGAAGACGACCGCGACCATGATGTACGGGCACGTCGAGACGGTCGAGGAGCGCATCGACCATCTGCTGCGTCTCCGTGATCGAGCACACCGAGCTGGGCGGACGAGAGGCGACGGGCATGGATTACCTCCGCACGCTGTCGCTCGCGCGGCTCGTGCTCGACAACTTCCCGAGCCTGCAGGCGTCATGGGTCACGCAGGGAGGGAAAGTGGGGCAGCTCAGCCTCGCGTTCGGCGCCAACGACATGGGCAGCGTGATGATCGAGGAGAACGTCGTCCGCGCGGCCGGCGCGAGCTACTGCATGGACGAGATCTAGATCGTGCGCAACATCGAGAACGCCGGCTTCATCCCGAAGCGGCGCAACATGCACTACGAGATCCTCGGCGATCCGATCTTCCGCGAGCGCGCGGTGCCGCGGATGCTCGAGCTCGCCGTCGCGCGCGCGGACGGCGACACGAGCCGTCCGCCCGAGATCGCCCGCTATCCGGCCCGCAGCGCCACCGAGAAGAAGGCGCGGCTCACCGGCAATTGATCCGCTATCGGGCTGCCTGGGTCCTGCCGATCGC
Source organism: Acidobacteriota bacterium (assembly GCA_003223835.1). Lineage (GTDB taxonomy): Bacteria > Acidobacteriota > Vicinamibacteria > Vicinamibacterales > 2-12-FULL-66-21 > Gp6-AA38. The sequence continues at coordinate 15,137 of QHWR01000029.1, forward strand.
GGCGCCGCCGATCGCCGGCGGCGCGGTCGTCGTCGATCGCGGGCGCGTCGCATCGATCGAAGAACGTCCGGCAAGCGGCGAGGACCTCGGTTCGGTCGCCATCCTGCCCGGTCTCGTCAACGCCCACGTGCACCTCGAGCTGTCGTGGATGCGCGGCCGCGTGCCGCCGTGCGACGCCATGTGCGTGTGGGCGCAGTCGCTGATGGCGCTCCGCCGGACTGTGACCGAGGAGCCGCGCGAGCCGATCGCGGCGGCGATCGCGGAGGCGCGCGCATCGGGCACGTGCCTCGTCGGCGACATCACGAATACCCTGAGCGCGTACGACGCGCTCGCCGACACCGAGATGTCGGCGATGATCTTCCGCGAGATGCTCGGGTTCAGCGCGCCGGACCCCGGCGGGTTCGTGGACCGGACCCTCGCGCAGCTCGCGGAGCTGACGCCGATCGCGCGGCTCCGGACGTCGCTGGCGCCGCACGCGCCCTATTCCGTTTCGCCGGCGCTCTTCTCCGCGATCGCGGACCGTGCAGAGCACGCGCCGGTCAGCGTGCACCTGGGGGAATCGCCCGAAGAGATCCAGTTCCTCCGCGACGGCACGGGGCCCTGGCGGAGCGTCCTCGAGCACCTCGGCGTGTGGAATCCTTCGTGGACGCCGCCGGCATGCGGCCCGGTCGAATACCTGGCACGCGTCGGGCTGCTGAACGAGCGCCTGGTGGCCGTCCACGGTGTGCAGTTGACCGGCGACGAGCTGGCGCGCCTGTCGTCGGCGCGCGCGACCGTTGTCACGTGTCCGCGAAGCAACCGCTGGACGGGCGCGGGCGACCCGCCGATCGACCGCTTCTACGCGTCCGGAGTACGCGTCGCGATCGGCACCGACAGTCTCGCGAGCGTGGAAGATCTCAACATGTTCCACGAGATGGCCGAGGTCCGGCGTCTCGCGCCCTCCGTTCGCGCCCGTGCGATCCTCCGCAGCGCCACGCAGTCGGGCGCCGAAGCGCTCGGGTTCGCCGGCGATCTCGGCACGATCGAGCCGGGCAAGCGCGCCGAACTGCTGGCCGTGCGCGTGCCAGACGGCGTCACGGATGTGGAAGAATATCTTCTCGGCGGGATCGAGCCGCTGGACGTCCAGTGGCTCGATCCCGCGTAGGGTTCGGGGTTCGGAACCGAACCGTGAACCGTGAACCGTGAACCGACTCCGAACGTACCTATCCTTCGTCCGCTTCAGCCATTCCGTCTTCGCGCTCCCGTTTGCGCTGACCGGAGCGCTGCTCGCGCTGCATCGCAACGCGTCGTGGACGACGTCCTACGTCGCGTCGCGCGTGCTCTGGGTCGTCGTCGCGATGGTTGCGGCGCGGAGCGCGGCGATGGGGTTCAATCGGCTGGTGGACGCGGGTCATGACGCGCTCAACCCGCGGACGGCGGGGCGCGAGCTGCCGCGGGGCGCGATGACGCGGCGCGAGGCGATTGTCTTCGTCACGGTGTCGTCGCTGGTGTTCGTGGCGGCCGCGTGGGCGTTGGGGCCGGTGTGCTTCGTCCTCTCGCCGGTCGCGCTCGCGATCGTGTTCTGGTATTCGCTGGCGAAACGGTTCACGACCTACACGCAGTTGTTCCTCGGCCTCGCGATGGCCGTCGCGCCGGTCGGTGGATGGCTCGCGGCCGGCGGGCGAATCGGCGACGCGCAGCCGTGGCTCCTCGGCGCGGCGATTGGCACGTGGGTCGGCGGCTTCGACGTCCTGTACGCGTGTCAGGACCTCGAGTTCGATCGGGCGCACGGCCTGTGGTCGATCCCCGTCACGTTCGGCGTCCGCCGCGCGCTGGTCATCTCGCGCGCGATGCACGTCGTGACGGTGCTCTGTCTCGCCGCGCTCGGCGTCGTCGCGGATCTCGGGCCGCTGTACCTGGCCGGCGTCGCGGCCGTCGCGCTGCTGCTCGCGTACGAGCAATCGCTCGTGAGCGAACGCGATCTCTCCCAGGTGAAGCGGGCCTTCGACCTGAACGGCTACGTCGGGATCCTGTACTTCGCGGCGACGGCGCTGGCGATCTATGTCAGGTGAGCGTCCAGCTTCCAGCTCCCCGCTTCCAGTAAGGTGCTGCATCCGCGTGGCTGGCAGCTGGAAGCTCTGAACTGACATGCCCCCGCCCGACAAATCTCCCGCGCGCATCGCGGCGATGTTCGAGGCGATTGCCGCGCGCTACGATTTTCTCAACCACTTCCTGAGCGCCGGCCTCGATCGACGCTGGCGTGCGCGCACGGTGCGCGAGCTGCAGCTCGCGCCCGGCGCTCGCGTCGTCGATCTCTGCACCGGCACGGGCGACCTCGCCATCGCGACGGCGCGCGCGGCGGAGCGGACGCGCGTCGTCGGCGTCGATTTCGCCGGCGCGATGCTGCGGCTGGCCGCCGGGAAAGTGCGTCAGACCGGTCTTGCCGGCGCGATCGCGCTCGTGCGGGGCGACGCGGCGGCGATCCCCGTGCGGAGCGGGTGGGCCGACGCGGCGACGATCGCCTTCGGGATCCGCAACGTCAATCAGCCGGAGCGGGCGTTCGGTGAGCTCGCGCGCGTCCTCAAGCCGGGCGCGCGCCTCGCGATCCTCGAGTTCGGCGAGCCGACTGCGCCCGGATTGAGAGCGTTGTACAAATGGTACTTCCGCGCCGTACTCCCACGCGTGGGACGTCTCGTCTCGAAGCACGAAAGCGCCTACTCGTACCTGCCGGCATCGGTCGGCGCCTTTCCGTCGCCTGTTGAGTTTGCTGCTTTCATCGCGCGCAACGGATTTACGGACGTCCGATCCGTCCCGATGAGCCTCGGCATCGTCTATTTGTATATAGCCAGGAAGTGCTGAATTCCGAGCGCTGAATGCGGAATGAAGAGCATCACGGATTGAATTCAGCGTTCAGAATTCAGCAATCAGCACTGTTATACTTGTCTGTAATTCCCTGATGTACTTCGATTTCGAGGATCTCCGCCCGGACACGCCGACGCTGCCGCGGTCGCTCACACGGCTCGAGCAGACGCTGCTGACGATCATCGCGTACCTGCTTCTCGTCATCGCGGGGCTCGCCTGGCCGCATCTGCCGTTCGTGAAGGCGTACGAGGCACAGCGGCAGCAGGAACTGGAGAAGCTTCGTCAGGCGGAGCTGCAGCGCCGGCGCGAGAGCGCGCGCTTCGTGTTCGTCGCGCCGCGGGTCGATATCGAAACGAAGATGCCGAAGATACTGGCAGACTTGTCGGACAAGAACCGCCGCGCGCAGACGCTCGAGCGTGCGCCGAATCCGACGAACCCGATGCCGTTCGCTCGCGGCAACTCGCCGGAACGCATCGAGGCGAATGCCTCGCGCACGCCCACGCCGCAGCCGGAACAGCCCGCGTCGCGGCGTTCGCAACAGGGGGATCAGGGCCAGCAGGCGAACGCCAATCCGAACGCGCTGGCGCTTCCCGACGCGCCGATGGCGCCTGTGACGAGACCGGACGAACACAACACGGCGCACGGACCGACCGCAGGGATTCTCGCCGACGCGGTCCGCAACGTGCAGCGCTACACCGGCGGCGAGACGTTCCAGAACCTGCAGGGCGGGAACGATTCCCCCGCGCCGTCCATCCAGTTCGACACGAAAGGTGTCGAGTTCGGTCCGTGGCTGCGCCGCTTCGTCGCGCAGATCCGGCGCAACTGGTTCATCCCGCTGGCCGCGATGTCGATGCACGGCCACGTCGTGCTCACGTTCAACGTGCACAAGGACGGCAGCATCACGGATCTGCAGGTGCTGCATCCGTCTGCGATCGACGCCTTCACGAGCTCGGCCGACAACGCGATCAAGTCGTCGAATCCGACGATGCCGCTGCCGCCGGAGTATCCGGACGAGAAGGCCTTCTTCACCGTGACGTTCTACTTCAACGAGAATCCCGACCGATGATCTCGCCCACGCGCACGCAGCAGGCCGGGCTTCTGATCGTGCTGACGGTGCTCGCCGCGTTCGCGCTGGGCCGCGCCTTCCGCATCTGGTGACGGATCGTCCGAGACTCGTCGCGATTCTGGGGCCGACGGCGACGGGGAAGAGCGCGCTCGGAATCGCGCTCGCGCACCGCCATCATGGCGAAGTGATCGCCTGCGATTCGACGGCGGTATATCGCGGCTTCGACATCGGCACCGACAAGGTATCCCCGTCCGAGCGGCAGGGCATTCCGCATCACATGGTGGACGTGGCGGATCCGACCGAGGAGTACTCGGCGGCGCGCTACGCACGTGAGGCGGCACAGATCATCCGTGCGATCACCGCCCGAGGGCGGCTGCCGATCCTCATCGGGGGTACGGGTTTCTACTATCGCGCGTTGACGCGCGGCCTGTTCGACGGGCCGGCGCGCGACGAGGCGCTGCGCGCGCGTCTCGACCGCGTCGCCGCCAGGCGGGGACCGGAGGCGCTCCACCGCTGGCTGCAGCGCGTGGACGCGGAGTCGGCGCGGCGCATCCAACCGCGCGATCGCAAGCGGCTCGTGCGCGCGCTCGAAGTCTGGCTCTTGACCGGACGTCCGCTCACGGCGCACTTCGTCGAAACCGTCTCGCCGCTGCCCGAATACGAGGTGACGGCATTCGCGCTGCGCATGCCCGCCGCCGACACCGCCGAGCGCGTGGCGCGGCGCGTCGAGGCGCAGTTCGCGCGCGGGTTGCTCGACGAGATCCGCGGTCTGCTCGCCGGCGGCATCCCGGAAACCGCGCTGCCGTTCACGGGCCTCGTCTACCGCCAGGCCCTCGAGCACCTGCACGGCGTGCGCGACGAAGCGGCGACGCGCGCGCTCATCGTCCGCGAGAACCGCCGCTACGCGCGCCGGCAGTTGATCTGGTTCCGCAAGGAGCCGAACGTACGGTGGATCGAGGGCCCAGGTGAACGCCAGGAGACGGTGGCCACCGTCATTGCAGAGGGTCGATTGGAGATTGCCGAATGAGGGATTGTCGATTCGCGATTTGTGATTGGATTTGGCATTGTGTAATCTGCAAGGCAACTCCAAATCCATAATCATCGGTCGCTCTCAATCTGCGATCTTCACTCGGCAGTCGCCAATTGACGATTCCCACCCGCGTCATCCTGATCGTGCTCGACAGCGTCGGCGCGGGGGAACTGCCCGACGCCGACGCGTACGGCGATCGCGGAAGCGACACGCTCGGCAACATCGCCGCGCGTGTGCCGCTGAAGGTGCCGACGCTCCGCTCGCTCGGCCTGCCGCGCGTCGCGAACGTCGGCGGCCGCTCGGACGCTCCGCTCGGCGCCTTCGGACGCATGAAAGAGCGGTCGGCGGGGAAGGATTCGGTCACGGGGCACTGGGAGCTGATGGGCATCGTGCTGCCGCGCGCATTCCCCACGTTCCCCAACGGATTCCCGGATTCGCTGCTGCGCCCGTTCGAGGAGCGCATCGGGCGGACGACGTTGGGCAACAAGGCGGCGTCGGGCACGGTGATCGTCGACGAGCTGGGGCCCGAGCACATGCGGACGGGACGTCCGATCGTGTACACGTCCGCCGACAGCGTGTTTCAGATCGCCGCGCACGAGGACGTCATTGCCGTGCCTCACCTCTATGAGATGTGCGAGATCGCGTACGAGCTCGCCGGACGAGGCCTGGGAATCGGCCGCGTGATCGCGCGGCCGTTCGTCGGCGTGCCCGGCGCGTTCAAGCGCACCGCCAACCGGCGCGATTACGCGCTGCCGCCCTCGGGCACCACGCTCCTCGACGAGCTCACGGCGGCGGGCACACCCGTCGTCGCGGTCGGCAAGATCGAGGATCTGTTCGCGGGCCGTGACGTCTACATCCCGCGGGTTGATCTTCGCGAACCTCGTCGACTTCGACGCGCAGTACGGACACCGGAACGACACCGCCGGGTACGCCGCGAACCTCGAGCGCGTCGATGCGCGGTTGCAGCGGCTGCTCCCGCGGCTCGGCGATCGAGATCTCCTGGTCGTCACCGCCGACCACGGCAACGATCCGACGACGGCGAGCACCGATCATTCCAGAGAGCACGTGCCGATCTTCGTGACGGGCGCGGCCGTCAGGCCCGGCGTCGACATCGGTGTCCGCGAAACGTTCGCGGATCTCGGCCAGACGCTCGCGGAGGTGTTCGAGGTGCCGAGGCTGCCCAACGGCACGAGCTTTCTGCGGGATATCCTGAGCAGATGACGATTCGCGAAGACCTCGAGGCGCGCGAGCGCCAGATCCTCGCGCCGCAGGCGGCGAAGAGCGGCGACACCAGGGGACGCCTGAAGCACGAGCCCGAGGATCCGATCCGTCCGGCGTTTCAACGCGATCGCGATCGCATCATCCACTGCAAGGCGTTCCGCCGCCTGAAGCACAAGACGCAGGTGTTCTTCGCGCCGACGGGCGATCATTACCGCACGCGCCTCACCCACACGCTCGAGGTGTCGCAGATCGCGCGAAGCATCGCGAAAGTGTTGCGTCTGAACGAGGAGCTGACGGAGGCGATCGCGCTCGGCCACGATCTCGGCCACACCCCGTTCGGTCATGCCGGCGAGCGCGTGCTGCAGGCGCTCGTCCCGGGCGGGTTCGAGCATTACGAGCAGAGCCTGCGGATCGTGGACGTGCTGGAGCACGACGGCCAGGGCCTGAACCTCACGTGGGAGGTCCGCGACGGCATCGCGCGCCATTCGAAAGGCAAGCACGGCGTCCCCGTCGGCGCCGACCCCGCGCATCGGGCGAGCACCGTCGAAGGACAGATCGCGCGCGTCGCCGACATCATCGCCTACGTCAACCACGACATCGACGACTCCGTCCGCGCGGGGCTGTTCACCGTGGCCGATCTGCCGCGCGAACACATCGAGGTCCTCGGCGACACCTCGTCGGCGCGCATCGGCCGCATGGTCACCGACGTCGTCATGCAGACGCTGGCGGGCGCCCTCACCGAAGTGCGGATGAGCGGCGAGATCCTCGACGCCACGATCGGGCTGCGCAGCTTTCTGTTCGACGCGGTCTACGAGAACGAGATCGCCACCGCCGAGTTCAAGAAGGCCGCCGGCATTCTGGGCGGCCTCTGGGAAAAGGTGCGCGAGCGGCCCCACGAGTTCCTCGATCGCCGCACGATCGACGAGGAGGGCCTCGACGCCGCCGCCCGCGACTTCGTGGCCGGCATGACCGACCGGTACGCGGTCAATCTGTACGAGCAGCTGTTCATCCCAAAGCCCTGGGTCTCATTACAGCAGTACTGACGCTGAAATCGCCGGTGCTGGGGGCGGGGTGCTGAGAGGGTGTGCTGAAGGGATCGAGTGCTGTGGGCTGAGCACCCCGCGATTCCCCAGCACCCTCTCTCAGCACCCCGCCCCCAGCACGCGGCGATTCCCCAGCACCCAACTGTTATAATGTGAGGTTTGCGCCCGCTGCCGCGGGCGTCTCGTGGTGTTATGCAGCTCGATCTCAGCCAGCTCGGGCGGCACGGCCGGGCCGACGAGCACGTCGACCGCACCTTTCCGCCGTCCGCGTTCGGACCTCCCGCCGCCGACGCGGAGGACTACCGCATCGTCGCCCCGGTGCATCTGTCGATGGACGTGCACAAGGATCGCGACGCCGTGCGCGTCAAGGGACAGCTGCAGACGACGCTAAGGTTCGAGTGCGGGCGGTGCCTCGAGCCGTTCGACGTCCCGGTGAACAGCGAGTTCGAGCTGCGCTACATTCCGCACGCGCATAACACCGGCGAAGCCGAGCGTGAAGTCGACGAGGACGACCTGCTGACGGCGTTCTATCGGGACGACATGCTCGACCTGGGCGAGTTGATGCGCGAGCAGTTTCAGCTCGTGTTGCCCATGAAGCCGCTGTGCCGCGACGACTGCAAGGGGCTGTGTTCCGGGTGCGGCACGAACCTGAATCGCGAAACCTGTACCTGTTCGCACAAGTGGGAAGACCAGCGGCTGGCCGCCCTGCGCGGGCTGCTGGACCGTTCGAAGGAGAAGTGACCGCATGCCGAATCCCAAACGCCGCCACTCCAAGACGCGCACGGCCAAGCGCCGCACGCACGACGCGCTCGCGCCCGTCGCGCGGGCCGAATGCCCGCAGTGCCATGAGCCGAAGCAGCCGCACCGTGTGTGTCCGAACTGCGGATACTACGGCGGCCGCCAGGTGAAGCCGGTGGAGGAAGCCTAACAGCTGGGAGCTGGCAGCTGGACGCTGGCAGCTGGAAGCTTTTCCATGCGCATCGCCATCGACGCGATGGGCGGTGACGACGCGCCGTCGACGATCATCGACGGGGCGCTCGTGGCCGCGCGGCACCTGCAGGTCGGCCTCCTGCTGGCGGGACCGCAGGCGGTCGTCGAAACGGAGCTGGCGCGGCACCCCGCCGCGCGCGGACTCGACGTCGGTCTCCTCGACACGCCCGAGCGGATCGAGATGGGTGAAGCGCCGGCCGCGGCGCTCCGGCGCAAGCCCCGCGCGTCGATCCGGCTCGCGGCCGAGGCGGTCCGCGACGGCCACGCGGCGGCGTTGTTCAGCGCCGGCCACACCGGCGCGTCGCTGATGGCCGCCCACGCCGCGTTCGGCCTCCTGCCGGACGTCGATCGTCCGGCGCTCGCCACGATTATTCCCACGCGGCACCAGCCGGCGGTCCTGCTCGACTCGGGCGCGACCGTCGGTTGCCGCCCGCAACATCTCGTGCAGTTCGCGGTGATGGGGTCGGCGTACGCCCGCGTCGCGCTCGGACGCGAGACGCCGCGCGTCGCGCTGCTGTCGGTCGGCGAAGAGGAGAGCAAAGGCAACGACCTGACGCGCGAGGCGCATCGGCTGCTGAAGGATGCGCCGGTGCATTTCATCGGCAACGTCGAAGGACGCGACGTCTACGCCGGGAGCGCCGACGTCATCGTCTGCGACGGGTTCACGGGCAACATCACGTTGAAGGTGGCGGAGGGACTGGTCGAAACGATCGAGGCGCTGCTGCACGACGAACTGTCGGCGACGTTCAGCGGCCGCGTGGGTTCGGTGCTGTATCGCCAGGCGTTCCGCCGGTTCCGGCGGCGCGTCGATTACTCCGAGTATGGCGGCGCGCCGCTCGTCGGCGTCAACGGCCTCTGCATCGTCGGCCACGGCCGGTCGTCGGCGAAGGCGGTCGCGAACGCCGTCACGCTGGCCGTCCGCGCCGTGCGCGAGGATCTGGTCGGCCGTCTCGCGCGCGACCTCCAGCGCATGGCCGCGCACGCCTCGGTCCTCGATCCTCGATCCTCGGACCCCGCATGATCGCGTTCGTTTTCCCCGGACAAGGCGCGCAGAAGGTCGGCATGGGCAAGGCGCTGGCGGACGCGTCCCCGATCGCGCGCGCGACGTTCGACGAAGCGGACGCCGCACTGGGCGAGCCATTGAGTCGTCTCTGTTTCGAAGGACCGGAAGATCGGCTCCTGCTCACCGAGAACACGCAGCCCGCGATCCTGACGGTGAGCACGGCTGTTTGCCGTGTGGCGCAGTCGCGGGGCGCGCAGCCATCGTTTGCGGCGGGGCACAGCCTCGGCGAGTATTCGGCGCACGTGGCGGCCGGTACGATATCCTTCGCGGATGCCCTTCGCACGGTACGGCGGCGCGGGCAGTACATGCAGCAGGCGGTGCCGGTTGGCGAAGGGGCGATGGCGGCGATTCTGGGGCTCGACGCCGACGGCGTCGCGCGTGCGTGCGTCGAGGCCGCCGACGGGCAGGTGGTGAGCCCGGCGAACCTCAACGCGCCGGGACAGATCGTGATTGCCGGGCACGCGGCGGCGGTCGCGCGTGCGGGCGAACGTGCGAGAGCGCTCGGCGCCAGGCGGGTGATTCCACTCGCCGTCAGCGCGCCGTTCCACTGCGCGCTCATGAAGCCCGCGGAAGACCGGCTCGCGCCGGAATTGCGCGCGCTCGACGTCCGCGATCCGCGGATCCCGGTCGTCGCGAACGTGGACGCCGAGCCGAAGCGCGACGCCGCCTCGTCGATCGAGGCGCTGATCCGTCAGGTCTCGTCGCCGGTGCGATGGGACGACGTCGTGCGGCGTCTCGTCGCCGAGGGCGCGCGCACGTTCATCGAGCTGGGTCCGGGCGCCGTGCTGGGAGGTTTGATCAAGAAGATCGATCGCAGCGTGACGGTCCAGAGCGTCGAGGACCCGCGGGGACTCGACACGATATGATCGATCTTTCGGGCCGCACCGCGATCGTGACGGGCGCGTCACGCGGCATCGGCCGGGCCATCGCGCTGCAGCTCGCGGCGCGCGGCGCCCACGTCGTCGCCGCCGCGCGGGCCGACAACGCCGCGGCGACCGTGCAGGAGATTGCGGCGGCGGGCGGGAAGGCGGACGCCGCGTCGGCGGACGTCTCCGACGACGCCGCGATCGGCCGGCTCGTCGCGGACACGCTCGAGCGGCGCGGCCGCATCGACGTGCTGGTGAACAATGCCGGGATCACGCGCGACCAGCTCCTGCTGCGGATGAAACGCGAGGACTGGGACGTGGTGATCGCGACGAACCTGACGGCGGCGTTCGCGCTCACGCAGGCCGTGCTGAAGCCGATGATCCGGCAGCGGAGCGGCCGCATCATCTGCATCAGCTCGGTCGTCGGTCAGAGCGGCAACGCGGGGCAGGCGAACTACGCCGCGTCCAAGGCGGGGTTGATCGGCTTCGCGAAAGCGACCGCGCTCGAAGTCGCATCGCGGAACATCACCGTGAACGTCGTCGCCCCGGGGATAATCGAAACGGACATGACGCGCGGGCTCGCCGGGAACGCGCGCGAGCAGTGGGCCGCGAAGATTCCGCTCGGGCGCCTCGGCACGCCCGACGACGTCGCCGCCGCCGTCTGTTTCCTCGCCTCCGACGAGGCGTCGTATATTACGGGACAGGTGCTGGGCGTCAACGGCGGCATGTACTTGTAGCGCGGGGCAGCCGCCCCGCGATCAGGAGGACTGAATGGCGGTCGCAGACAAGGTCAAGAGCATCATCGTGGAGCAGCTCGGCGTCGACGAAGAAGAAGTGACGCCGGATGCGTCGTTCGTGGACGACCTCGGCGCCGATTCGCTCGACACCGTCGAGCTCGTGATGGCGTTCGAGGAGGAATTCGGGATCGAGATCCCCGACGAGGACGCCGAGAAGATCACCCGCGTGAAGGAAGCCATCGAGTACATCGAGTCGCACGCCAAGACCAAAAAGTAGTCGTCGCCCGGGTCTTCAGACCCGGCGGACACGCGCGCACAGGACCGGAGGCGGATTGAGCAGGCGAGTCGTCGTGACGGGCGTCGGACTGGTTTCGCCTGTCGGCATCGGAACGCAGGCGAACTGGAAGGCGCTCACGGCGGGAACGAGCGGCATCGGGCCCATCACCCGGTTCGACGCCTCGCAGTATTCGGCCCGCATCGCCGGCGAGGTCAAAGGCTTCGACCCGCTGCGGTTCGTGGACAAGAAAGACGTCAAGAAGATGGACGTCTTCATCCAGTTCGCGCTCGCGGCCTCGCAGTTCGCGGTCGACGACGCGAGGCTCGAGGTGACGGACGCCAACGCCGACTATGTCGGCGTCTTCATCGCGTCGGGCATCGGCGGATTCTCCACGATCGAGCGCGAGCACATCGAGCTGCAGAAAGGCGGCCCCCGCCGCATCTCTCCTTTTTTCATCCCCGCGTCGATCATCAACCTTGCGGCCGGCCAGGTCTCGATCCGGTTCAACGCGCGCGGTCCGAATCTCGCGACCTGCACCGCCTGCACCGCGTCGGCCCACGCCATCGGCGAATCGTACGAGATCATCCGTCGCGGCGACGCCGACGTCATGATCGCGGGCGGCTCCGAGGCGGCCATCACGCCGATGGGCGTCGGCGGGTTCGCGGCGATGCGGGCGCTCTCGACGAGAAACGACGAGCCCGCGCGCGCCAGCCGCCCGTTCGACCAGGACCGCGACGGCTTCGTCATGGGCGAAGGCGCGGGCATCGTGATCCTCGAGGAGCTGGAGACGGCGCGCCGGCGCGGCGCATCGGTCTATGCAGAGCTCGTGGGCTACGGCCTGACGTCGGACGCGTACCATCTGACCGGACAGCCGGAGGAGGCGCACGGCGCCGTCCGGGCGATGGGCATGGCGCTGAAGAAGGCGTGCATCAATCCGGCCGAAGTCGATTACATCAACGCGCACGGCACGTCCACGCCCATCAACGATCCCACCGAAACGCTCGGCGTCAAGACGACGTTCGGCGAGCACGCCTACAAGCTTGCGATGTCGTCAACGAAGTCGATGACGGGCCATCTGCTCGGCGCGGCGGGCGGCCTCGAGGCCGGGATCACCGCGCTCGCCGTCAAGCACCAGCTCGCGCCGCCGACGATCAACCTCGACCGCCCCGACCCCGCGTGCGATCTCGATTACGTCCCGCACAAGGCGCGTCCGATGAAGATCCGGTACGCGTTGTCGAACTCGTTCGGGTTCGGCGGCACCAACGGCACGCTGCTGATGAAACGATATGAAGAATAGCTGAATGAAAATCGCCGTTTGCATCAAGCAGGTCGTGACGCGCGAGTGGCAGTTGCGCGTGAACGAGCAGAAGACCTGGATTCGCGATCAGGACGCGAGCTTCGAGCTGAACGAGCCCGACGCCTACGCGCTCGAGGAGGCGCTGCGACTGAAGGAGAAGCACGGCGGCGAAGTCCTCGTGTGTTGCGCGGGACCTGTCCGTGCCGCGCAGGTGATCCGCGAAGCGCTCGCGCGCGGCGCCGATCGCGCGCTCCACGTGGAGTCGGACGCGCTCGCGACCGCCGACGCGGTCACCGTCGCCGAGGCGCTCGCCACCGCGATCCGGGAGGAGAATGTCGATCTCGTGCTGACGGGTTTGCAGTCCGACGACCAGGGCTTCGGCCAGGTCGGCGTCGTCCTCGCCGAGAAGCTCGGCATGCCGCACGCGACGATCATCATGGAAGTGCAGGCGACGGAGTCCTCGCTGCGCGTCAAGCGGGAGCTGGAGGGAGGCTGGTTCCAGTGGATGACGCTGCCGCTCCCCGCGCTGTTGACGATCCAGAGCGGCATCAACGCTCAAAGGGATCATGGCGGCGAAGAAGAAAGAGATCAGGAAGGTTGCGGCCCCGCACGCGGCGCGGGGCGGCCAGCGCATCGTGGCGATGTATTTCCCCGAAAAGGGAAAGAAGACCCAGATGCTTTCCGGAACAGCCGCGGAGGCCGCGAGGGAGCTGGTGAGACGGCTGCGCGAGGAGGCGAGGGCGTTGTGATTCTCGTCGTCGACGAACAGCGCGAGGGAAAACTGAACCGCGCCTCGTGGGAAACAATCGCCGCGGCGCAGCAGGCCGCCGCAGGACCGCTGAAAGTTGCGGTTCTGGGATCCGGCGCGGACGGCGTCGCGACGGAGCTGGCCGCCGCGGACGCGGCCGAGGTCATCGTCGTTGACGATGCGGCGCTGAAGGAGTACACGGCGGACGGATACGTCCAGGCGCTGGCGAAACTCGTCGAGGCGGAGCAGCCGTCGCAGGTGTTTCTGCCGCACACCTATCAGACCCGGGACTTTGCGCCCGCGCTCGCCGCGCGGCTGCAGCGGCCCCTCGTGACCGACTGCGTCGCGATCAAGCCGGCCGGCGATCGCGTGACGTACGTCCGTCCGATGTTTCAGGGCAAGCTGCAGGCGGACGTGGCGATCGAGGGGCCGTCTCCGCATTTCGTCACGTTCCAGATCGGCGCCTTCCGTGCCGACGCGGCAAGACGCGGCAGCGCCGCGGCGTCCGTCCGAGAAGCGGCCGTCGCGATCGACGCGTCGGCGATTCGCCAGAAGCCCGAAGCGCCGTTCAAGGAAGCGAAGCAGGCCGTCGATCTGTCTCAGGCGGAGCGGATCGTCGCCGTCGGCCGCGGCATCAAGGGGCAGGAGCATCTCGGGCTGGCGCGGCAGCTCGCGAAGGCGATGGGAGCCGAGCTCGCCGCGTCGCGTCCGATTTGCGACGCCGGGTGGCTGCCGATGGATCGGCAGATCGGAAGCTCCGGCCAGACCGTCGCGCCGAAACTTTACGTGGCGCTCGGCATCTCGGGCGCGATTCAGCACCTCGTCGGCATGAAGGGATCGCGGACCATTGCGGCCATCAACAAGGACGCCGAGGCGCCGATCTTCGAAATCGCGGACTACGGGATCGCCGGGGACTTGTTCGAGGTGGTGCCCGCCTTGATCGCCGAGCTCACGAAGTGAACTTCGTGAGTAGCCGTCGGCGCCTGGATGGAGATCTCTTTGCCCGACCGTGAAACGCTGGAAGTTGACGTCCTGATCGTCGGCGGCGGTCCCGCCGGCATGTCGGCGGCGCTCCGGCTCGCGCAGCTCCAGAAGGAAAAAGGCGGAGAGCCGCTCGCGATCGCCGTCCTCGAGAAGGCGCGCGAAACGGGCGCGCACATGCTCTCGGGCGCCGTCCTCGATCCCGCGACGCTTCGCGATCTCGTCCCGGACTTCAAGGCGAAGAACGCGCCGCTCGCCGCCGACGTGCGGCACGACGACGTGTATTTCCTGACGCGGACCGGCAAAGTCCGGTTTCCGAT
>QHWR01000030.1 GCA_003223835.1 Acidobacteriota bacterium
GCCAATCGGCATTGTTGCCAATCGCCAATCGCCAATCGGCAATCGAGAATCAGTTCGGTCGCTCATTCCGTCCGCAGCGCGACCACCGCGTCCACACGCGTCGCGCGCCGGGCGGGGAAATAACAGGCGGCGAGCGCCACGATCGCGAGCACGACGGTGACGGCGCCGAACGTCAGCGGGTCGTGGGGCTCGACCCCGTAGAGCAGCGCCGCGACGAAGCGGGTGAACGCCAGCGCGCTCACCGTGCCCAACAGGAGGCCCGCGGCCGTGAGCAGCACCGCACGCCGCAGGACCAGCGCGAGGACGTCCGGCGCCTGCGCGCCGAGCGCCATCCGGATGCCAATCTCGCGCGTCCGCTGCAGGACGGTCTGGGCCATGACGCCGAAGATCCCGATCCCGGTCAGCAGGAGCGCGAGCGCCGCGAACGTCGACAGCAGCCACGCGCCGACGCGCGTCCGCCACATCGCATCGCCGAGACGCTCCTCCATCGTCTTGATCTCCGCCACCGGCAGGTTCGGATCGAGCGCGCGGATTTCGCCTCGAATCGCCGCGACGAGCGCGTGCGCATCGACGTGACTGCGCACGAAGATCCGCATGCGCGGCTGGTACGACTGCGCGAGCGGGACGTACACATCCGGCGTCGCCGCGGTCTCGATCCTGCGGTAGCGAACGTTCGAGACGACGCCGATCACGTCGGCGCCGTCGTAAAAGCCGCCCTGCCCCACGGCGATTCGCTTGCCAATCGGATCCTCGTTCGGAAAGAACGCACGCGCTGCGGCTTCGTTGATCAGCGCGACTTTCGGCTGGCCCGGGCGATCGCGTTCCGCGAACGATCGCCCGCGCACGAGCGGAATGCCGAGCGTCGTGAAGTAGTCCGGCGTGACCCAATGAATTCCGACGAGCGGGTCGTGGTACGTGCCCGCGCGCGGCCGCGGCGGAAACCAGATGCTCGTCGAATTGCAGCCGCCGGACACGGGCGGACAGAAACCGAGCGCTGCGGCCTCGATTCCGGGAACGGCGTGGAGACGGTCCAGCAGCCGCGTGTAGAACACCGCGCCGGTCTCCGGCGTGTAGCTGGCGCGCGGCAGATCGACGCGCACGGTCAGGACATGATCGGCGTTCACGCCGATGGCGGTCCGCTGCAGACGCAGCCCGCTCCTGACCATCAGCCCGGCGCCTGTCAGCAGCACGAGGGCGAGGGCGATCTGTCCCGCGACGAGCGCGCCCCGAACGCCGGCGGCGCCGCGCGACCCCCGCGCGGTGCCGCCGCCTCCCTCCGTCTTCAGGACGTCCGAGGGACGGAGCGATGACGCCTGCAACGCCGGCATCAGCGCGATCAGGAGCGCGGTCGCGATCGTCACCGCGCACGCGAACAGCAGCGTCCTCGTGTCGAGGCCGATCATGCTCGCGCCGATCCGGGTCAGTCCCGCCGCGCCGGCGATGCGCGGCGCGCCCGGCGCGATGGACGTTCGGAAGAAGACGTCGGGGTCCGGCATCAGTGCGGCCGACAGCGACAACACCGCGGACGCGAGAATCAGGCCGGCGGCCATCCCGATGCCGGCGAGCACCAGGCTCTCGACCAGGAACTGGCGCGCGACACGGGCGCGGCTCGCGCCGATCGCCGCGCGGATCGCGACTTCGCGCCGTCTCGCGATTGCCTTCGCCAGAAGCAGATTCGCGAGATTCACGCACGCGATCAACAGGACGAAGCCTACCGCGCCGAGCACGATGAACGACGCGCGGCGGACGTCGGCGTCCGCGCGCGACGCATACAACGACGCGGCGCTCGCGCCCCAGGGCTGCCCGTTGCCGTCCTCGCGCCGATACACTTCGCCGACCCGATTGCCATAAGAGCGCACCGCCGCTGCAGCGTCCACTTCGGAAACGCCCGGCTTGCGGCGCGCGACCACCGAATAGGAATGAGAGCCCGCTTCCGTCAGCTGGCCGGGTTCGAGCACGGCAATCGGGAGCCACACGTCCGCGTAGCCGTTCAATCCACGAAACCCGGGCGGCAGGATACCCACGACCGTGAACGGCGACCCGTTGATCTGCACGGCACGGCCGAGCACGCGCGGATCCGCGCCGTAGCGCCGCGTCCACAACTCGTGTCCGATCAGCACGACGGCCGGCGCGCCGGCGCGCTGCGCTTCATCGTGCGTGAACGCGCGTCCGAGGATCGGCGCGATGCCGAGGATTTCCGCGTAGCGATCCGTGATCGCTTCGCCGCGCACGCGCTCGGGCTCGGCGTCCCCGGAGAGACTGAAGTCGCGCGCCGAGAAGAGCGCCGTCTCGTCGAACGTACGCTGCACGTCGAGGAAGGTCCGGTACTTCGGATAGGACCAGACGCTTTCGCGGTACACACCGGGCCCCGCCTCGGCGTCCGGGACCATCAGGTGCACGAGCATCAGGCGATCGGCGTCGGCGAATGGCAACGGCTTGAGCAGCACGGCGTTGACGACCGAGAACATCGCGGTGTTGGCGCCGATGCCCAGCGCCAGCGTGGCAACGGCGATCGCGGTGAAACCGGGCGACCGCCCGAGCACACGGAACGCGTAACGGACGTCCTGCGAGATCGAGGCCACGAGTCCATCTCCTTTGCGCGGCCGCGGCGCGGCGGCGGATCGCCGAACCGCCAGCCGATGGCGCGGCGCGTGCAACAGGACCCGCCACGCTTCCCGCCGCAGCCATCGCCGCGCCGCGCGCGGTCCATCTGCGCGCTCGCGGCGGTTGCGCTCTTCGATCGTGTCGCCGACCACCCATTCGCGATCGCCGGCCGGCGTCGCGCGGGCGATGAGAAACAGATAGAGCCGCGTCATCACAGCGCCTTCAGACGGCGTTCCACTCCCGCGGTCATGGCCGTAAACGATGCGTAGGCCGCCTTCAAGGCGCGCGCGCCGAGCGGCAGGAGGGCAAAGTGTTTCCGCCGGCGTCCGCCGCGCTGCGGCGTCGGGTCGCCGATCCACGACCGGACGAGCCCCTTCTGCTCGAGGCGCTCCAGCGTCGTGTAGACCGCGCTGATCGCGACCTGCCGCCGCGCGCGCGCTTCGATCTCGCGCCGCACCGTCGCGCCATAGGCATCGTCGCCGAGCCGGACGAGGGCGATCAGCACGAGCTGCTCGAATTCACCGAGAGGCGGAGGCATGCCGGGCATTATGCTCCACAATGTGGAGGATATGTCAATGACAGGCCGATGAATGGACGCGAACGCGCCAATACTTGCGTCGAGTTCGACGGAACAGGGATAGTCTGCGTTGTCGGATCGACGGTTTCGAATTACAGGAGGTCGTAGCGCAGGGCTTTCATGAAAGGGCTGCGCTACGACTCCACGGAGAACCACCATGAGACAACGATTGTTGATCGCGATCGTGTGCGCGGCGATGGGGGCGGCCTTGTTCGGCGCGCAGACGCAGGCGCCGCAGACGCCGCGCCCCTCCAGCGCGGATCCCTACCTCAACAATCCGGCGGCAGGGACAACGGCGTTTCCGCTCGCCGCGGCGGCGGGCGCCGACAGCCATGCCCGCGAGGTCGCGCCGCCGGGGGCGGTGAATCAGGGCGTCTTCGATCCGGCGACGTGGCACTACGGGACGGCGTTCAGTCCGCCGGCGGGGTCGAAGATCTGGAACCCGGTCAAGTTGAAGATGCAGCAGGGCGGCAAGGTGACCGGCGGCACGCTGTTGAGCGCGACCGATCCCGCGACGTACT
This sequence comes from Acidobacteriota bacterium, assembly GCA_003223835.1. Classification (GTDB taxonomy): domain Bacteria; phylum Acidobacteriota; class Vicinamibacteria; order Vicinamibacterales; family 2-12-FULL-66-21; genus Gp6-AA38. Next base: position 3,703 of record QHWR01000030.1, read on the forward strand.
GCGCGCTGGCGAACGCGGGGTACGACTTCATCTGGACCGAAATGCAGCACGACCAGCGCGACTGGCAGGCGGCCGCGCGCATGTGGCGCACGTGCCCCCACGCGAAGGCCGTTCCGGGCGTGCGCGTCGCCTACACCGACGAACGCGAGATCCAGCACGCGCTCGACGCCGGCGCTCTCGTCGTCGTCGTGCCGACCGTGGACACGGTGGAGGAAGCGATCGAGGCGCGGAACTGGACCTACTTCCCGCCGCTCGGCCGCCGCAGCAACGGGGGCGGCCAGGCCTTCGATCCGAACATGTGGGGCAGCGTGCCGGGCGGCTATCGCAACACGATCAACGACAACATCGTCCTGATATTGATGATCGAAACGCTCGAGGGTCTGAAGAATGCCGACGGGATCGCAAAGGTGCCGGGGGTGAGCGCGGTGTTCGCGGCCAGCAACGACCTCGGCAACTTCTCAGGGTATCGGCAAGGCATGCCGGACTACGAGCGCGCGATCAACATCGTCCACGACAGCGCGATCAAGGCGGGCGTGCGGCTCTGCGGACCGCTCGCGTGGCGCGACCGACCCGACTTCACGTGCTTTCAGGCCGGCAGCGAGACGGCGGCCATTCTGCGCGGCGTCGCCGCGGAGCTCGGGCCGCTCGCTAATACCCAGGGCCGCCCGGAAGCTGGCCCGTTCGCGCCGCCGCGGTAGCCCGGCGGCGCAACAACGCCTTCGCGCGATCGGCTCCGTCTTCGGCGAGCGAATAACTGACGGGCACCAGGAGCAGCGTCAGGAGCAGACATAGAGACTGCCCGCCGATGATCGTCATCGCGATGTCGGCGCGCTGCGTCGCGCCGGCGCCGACGCCGAGCGCCGTCGGGACGAGACCCGCGATGATCGCCGCGGTCGTCATGAGGATGGGGCGCAGCCGCGTCTCGGACGCCTGCACGAGCGCCGCGCGCAGCGGCGTGCCCTGCCGGCGCAGCACGTTCGCGTAGTCCACCTGCAGGATCGCGTTCTTCTTGACGATCCCGAGCAGCAGGAGGATTCCCAGCGCGCTCCAGAGGTTCAGGACGCGCCCCGTCAGCCAGAGCGTGAGCAGCGCGAACGGCACCGAGAGCGGCAGCGCCGTCATGATCACGATCGGCTGCACGAAGCTCTCGAACTGCATCGCCAGGACCATGTAGATGAACACGCTGGCCAGCGCGATTGCGATCACCATGTTGCTCGTCGTCTCGTCGAGCTGCTTCGACTGCCCCGAGAACCGCACGCTGTAGCCAGGACGCATGTCCAGCTTCCGCACTTCCGCCTGGATGTTCCTGATCGCGGCGTCGAGCGGACGTCCGGGGCGCACGTCCGCATACACCGGGACCGAGAACTGGCGGTTGTAGCGCTGAATCGACGTCGGGCCGAACCCGCGATCGAGGGCCGCGACGTTGTCGACGCGCACGGGCACGCCGCGCGCCGACGGCACCATCAGGCCGCCGATCGAATTCACGTCCGAGCGCTGCGCTTCGCGGACGCGAATCTTGACCGGGTACCGCTCGCCGTTTTCGCGGTAGCTCGAGATCTCGTCCTCGCCGCTCACCATCAGCCGCAAGGCCTCCGCGAGGTCCGCAATGCGGACGCCGAGGTCCGCGGCGCGCTGACGATCGACGCTGACGCGCAGCTCCGGATTGCTCAGGTTCACGCCTGCTCTCGCGTCGCTGATGTCGGGCATCCGCTGGACCGCCGCGAGCAGCCGCAACGCGTGCTTCGAAAGCTCGCGCAGATCCGGTCCCATCAGGTAGACCTGGATCGGATAAAAGGTCGACTCGCCGCCGCCGAGCGGCGTCTTGATCAGAACCGTCGGCTTCAAATTGGGGTACGCGAGCATCAGATGACGCACGCTGTCGGCCGCCTGATCCTGCGTCACGCGACGCTCGTCGAGCGGCTTGAGCTCGATGAACGTGTGCGAATGATTGACGCGCTCGAAGATGGTCGGCAGCACGTGCGCGACACCGGGCAGCGCGAGGAGCTTCGGCGTCAGCGCGAGCAGCACTTTTTCGGTCCCCTGGAGCGACGTCCCCTCCGGCGTGTCGATCACGAGCTGGAATTCCCCCTGGTCTTCGTTCGGCAGGAATGATCTTCCGACCGCTCGACTGAGCACGAACGTCGACGCGAACACGATCGCGCTGATCGCGACGACGAGCGCCCGGTGATCGAGCGACCATTCGAGCGTCCGCCGATACCCGCGGTCGACGCGCCCGAAGAAGCCGTGCGAGTGTCCGTGAATCGACCCTTGGCGCCGGAGCACGCGCGCGCTCAGCATCGGCGTGAGCGTCAGGCTCACCAGCAGCGACACCGCGACGGCAAACGCCATCGTGAGCCCGAACGGATAAATGAAGCGCTGCGTGTAGCCGGTCATGAACGCGACCGGCAGGAAGATGACGATCAGCGAAATCGACGTGGCGACGACGGCGAGCGTCACCTCGCGCGTGCCGTCGATCGCCGCCTGGAACGGCGGCGTTCCCTCTTCGTCGATGTGCCTGAAGATATTCTCCAGGACCACGATTGCATCGTCGATCACGATGCCGACGGCGAGCGTGAGCCCGAGGAGCGTCATGCTGTTCAGCGTGAAGCCGGCGGACCGGATCAGCGCGAAGCTGGCGATGATGGAGGCCGGAATCGCCAGCGCGGAGACCATCACGACGCGCAGATTGCGGATGAAGACCATGATCACCAGGCTCGCCAGCAGGCTGCCGAAGATCAGGTGCTCCTCGAGCGACGAGATCGACGCGTGGATGAAGCGGGAGTCGTCGCGCGTGACGGTGATCTTCACTTCGCGCGGGATCACGCGCTGGAGCTGCGCCAGCTTGTTCTTGACCCCTTCGGCCACCTGCACGGTGTTCTGGCCCGACTGCCGCCGCACGTCCATGACGACCGTGCGCTGGCCGTCGAAGAAGGCGGCGGTGCGGACTTCTTCCGTCGCGTCCTCGACGGTGGCGACGTCGCGCACGCGGATCGGCGTCCCGTTCGCGGTCGCCACGACGATGTTCGAGAACTGATCGACCGATTCGACGCGCCCCAGCGTCCGCAGCGTCAGCTCGGCGTCTCCCTGCTGGATGCGTCCGCCGGGGATCTCGACGTTCTCCTTGACGATCGCGTCGCGCAGCGCGTCGACGGTCAGGCCGTGCGCGTTGAGCTTCTCGATGTCGAGGACGATGTGCACCTCGCGCATCTGGCCGCCCGAGATGTCCACCTCGCCGACGCCGTCAACGGTCTCGATCCCGCGCCGGATCTGCTTGTCGGCGATCTCGGTCAGCGCGCGGAGACTCAGCGGACCGGAAAGCGCGAAGCTGAGGATCGGGTCGTCGTCGGGGTCTACCTTCGCGATCACCGGCGGCCGGAGCTCCGGCGGGAGATCCTTCATCGCCTGCGACGTCTTCTCGCGGACGTCCTGGGCCGCGTCGTTGATGTCGCGCTCGAGCACGAACTTGATCGTGATCTTCGCGACCCCTTCGCGCAGTTGCGCCGTCATCTCGTCGATCCCGGAGATGCTGCTGAGCGCCTCTTCGGTCGGCTCGACGACGGCGCTGTTCAACTCGTCGGCGCTCGCGCCGGGCAGCGTCAAGGTGACGGAGACGGTCGCGGGATCGGCTTTCGGCAGGAGATCGACGCTGAGGTCGCGGAAGGAAAAAATCCCCGTCACCACGAACAGCATCACGAGCATCGTGGTGAACACGGGACGGCGGACGCAGAATTCCGCTAATGACATGAACGTGAACCTGAGGTGCTAAGAGTGCCAGGGTGCTGGTGGTGCTAACAGTGCTGGTGCTAACAGTGCTGGAAGTGCTGAAGGTGCCAGCGCCAAGACGACAGCGCCCTTAGCACCGCCAGCACTGTTAGCACCAGCACCCTTAGCACCGCCAGCACCTTTAGCACCCTTAGCACTATTTATTCACCGCGACCCTCATCCCGTCCGCGAGCTGCTCCACGTCGACCGCGACGATCGGCGTTCCGGCGTCGAGTCCCTGAGACACCTCGACGCGGTCGCCGAGACGATCGCCCAGCACGACCTCGCGTCCCGCCAACTGGTCGTTGCGGACGACGAACACGCGGTTCGTGCCGTAGCGGCTCTGGACGGCGGCGGCCGGGATCGTGACCGCGCGGTCCACGTGATCCGTCGCGA
>QHWR01000031.1:0-11533 GCA_003223835.1 Acidobacteriota bacterium
AACGGGATCGTCGTCCCGCCGATCACGAGCGGACGTCCGGTCACGAGCCGGTGCAGGTCGTAGCCGGTGCCGACGCGGCCCGGCGGCACCTGCCCTTCCATGCGCCGGCGCGCCGCCGCGAAGTCCTCCTCCGTCGTCACCTTGACGTTGCCGGCATCCCCCGCGACCAGATGGACCTCGTAGCCGGCGCGTTCCGCGAGCGCCGCTTCGTCGGTCGCGTCCACGCCGGAGCGTCCGACCGCGATCGCCGCGGCGAGCACGTCGCGGCGAAACCCCTGTGGCGTCTGAGCGAGGAAGATCGTGTCGCGCGGAATCGTCTCGACAACGACGTGTCCGCCGCCGGCGGTTTTCGCGCGCTTGACCGTGTCGTGCGCGGCGAGCGCCGCGATCGCGGCGCCGTGAGCGGCGGCCGCGTCGATCGTGCGTCCGATCAGATCGCCGCTGACGAAGGGCCGGGCCGCGTCATGGATCAACACGATCTCGGCCCGCGGCGCGACGGCGTCGAACCCGTTCGCCACGGAATCCTGGCGCCGCGGACCGCCCGCGACGAGTTTGACCTCACGCGCCGTCCCGCCAACGTGCGCGCCGGCCGCGCCGTCCGCCAGCTCTGCGGGGACGACGACGACGAGGTCCGTGACGCGCGGGTGCGAGTCGAACGCCGCCACGCTGCGCGCGAGCATGGACCGGCCGCCGAGATCGAGCAACTGCTTCGGCGTCGGGCCACCGACCCGTCGTCCTGCTCCGGCCGCGGCAATGATGGCCGTGACGTGCATGGTGAATCCCGAATTATATCGGATGGCGGATTGAGGATGATGGATGGCGGTAGACTGCGTCGCATGAAGACGCTTTGCAGCCTTGTAGTCCTTGTCCTGATTGTCACCGCGTCGAACGCCGTGGCTCAGAATGTCGTCCGCTACGAGCCCCGCGACTCGGACCTCAAGTACGTCTTCGGTGTGGCGCCGCCGGTCGCGACGGTGAAACCGGGCGACGTCATCGACACGCGGACGGTGGACTGTTTCGGCAACGCGATCAGGAAGCCGGGCGACACGCTGTCGATGGTCAAGGGCGACAACCCGCTGACCGGTCCATTCTTCGTGGACGGCGCGGAGCCTGGCGACACGCTCGTCGTGAAGATCCTCGAGCTGACGGTGGACGGCGACCAGGGGATCGGCGCGCTCGCGCCGGGATTCGGCGCGCTCAACGAAACGAGCTACACGCCGATGCTGCACGCGCCGGTCCCCGAGAAGATCTGGTTCTTCCCGATCGACCGCGCGAAAAACGAAGCGACGTTCAAAGCATTGGACTCCAATTTCACCACCCGGATCCCGCTCCATCCGTTCCTTGGGTGCCTCGGCGTCGCGCCGGCGCTCGGCGAGGCGCGCAGTTCGATCACGCCGGCCGAGCACGGGGGCAATATGGATGCGCCGGAGGCAAGCGCGGGCAACACCGTGTATTTTCCCGTTCACGTGCGCGGCGCGCTGCTCTATCTCGGCGACGGCCACGCGGCGATGGGAGACGGCGAGATCGCCGGCACCGCGATCGAAGTCGCGATGCACGCGCGGGTCCAGATCGATCTGATCAAGGGCAAGGCGATCCACTGGCCACGGTTCGAGAACGCGCAATCGATCATGGCGCTCGGCGCGTATCGTCCGCTTGACGATGCGCTGCGCATTGCGTTCACGGAACTGATCGGCTGGATTCACGACGAGACGGGCTTGTCGGACCTCGACGCCTATGAACTGCTGTCGCAGGTGGGAAAGGTCCACGTAACGGAGATGGTCGACCCCAACTACGTGATCATCGCCTCGGTAGAGAAGAAGTATCTGCCGCCACGGAAGTCCGGGCGCCCGTGGTGACGATCGCCCGCACGCGATCCGACAGGTCCCGGACGGCGCCGCGCGCCACACTCTTCGTCTCGATCGGCGCGTGGACGGTGAAGGTCACGTCGCCCCGACACACCGTCAACCGCCCCTTTCGCATCACGTGAACGCTGCCGTCGATCGTGATCGGCACGATCGGCAACCCCGCATCCACGGCCAGCGCGAACGAGCCCCGCTTGAAGCGGGCAATGGTCCCGTCCACGCTGCGCGTCCCCTCCGGGAACACAATCAGCGAATGATGTTCGCCGACGAGCCGCGCCATCTTCTTGACGATGCCGGCGCCGGGATGCGAGCGATCGACGAGCAGGTGGCCCGTGCGCTGCAGGTGCCAGCCGAGAAACGGGACCTTCGCGAGCGAGTCCTTCGCCACGATGCGCAACTGAAACGGCAGCGACGCGAAGACGATCGGAATGTCGTAGATGCTCTGGTGGTTGGCGGCGAAGACGTAGCTGCGCGATCGATCGAGCCGGTCCAGCCCCGACACGTGCACGTGCACGCCCGTCGTCCTCAGGATGAGCGACGCCCACGCCCGCGCGCAGCGATGACCGAGGTCCCCGGACTTATCGAACAGGCTCGACGCGATGGAGATCGTGCCGAGCACGATCGTGTACAGGCTGACGGCGGGGATCAAGAAGAAAACGGTGCGCCACCAACGGAACGGTGGGATCCCGGTCAATGCCAAATGCTAAATGCCAGATGCCAAAAGCGACCGCGACATGCGGGAGAGTTCATTTGACGTTCTGCATCTTCGCGGGTCCGGGCGCGGATGCCGCGGCGGGGGCGCCGGCGGCGGCAACGGGGGACGGCGGCGGCGCCGGGGCGGCGGGCGTCTGCTGCGGCGACTCGATGTAGCGGCCGAAGATCATCTTGCCGGCCGTCGTCTGCAGCACGCTGGTGACGACGATGTCGATGTTCTTGCTGATCATGCGCCGCGCGTTGTCCACGACGACCATCGTCCCGTCGTCGAGATAGGCGACGCCCTGGTTGTATTCCTTGCCTTCCTTGAGGATGAAGACCTTCATGAACTCGCCCGGCAGCACGACCGGCTTCAGCGAGTTCGCCAGCTCGTTGATGTTGAGCACCTGGACGCCGCGGAGCTGCGCGACCTTGTTCAGGTTGAAATCGTTCGTGACGATTTTTCCTTCGAGCGTGCGCCCCAGCTCGATCAGCTTCAAATCGACTTCCCTGACCTCCGGGAAATCGATGTCGGAAATCATGACGTCGAGGCCGGACATCTTCTGGATCTTCTGCAGAATGTCGAGGCCGCGGCGGCCGCGGTTGCGCTTCAGCGAGTCCGCGGAGTCGGCGACGAGCTGCAGCTCTTTCAGCACGAACTGCGGGATGACGAGCGTGCCGTCGAGGAACCCGGTCTCGCAGATATCCGCGATGCGGCCGTCGATGATGACGCTCGTGTCGAGGATCCGGTAACGCTTCTGCGGTCCCGTGTTGCGGAAGAGGCTGACGATCCGCGCCGGCTCGAGCCACTCCCCCTTGCGCGCGCCCATCACGATCCCGAGATAGGGGAATACCAGCAGGATGAAGCTGTGGAGGAAGACGACGCGGTTGTCGGTCGTATCCGCCCAGAAGAGCGCCGCCCCGATCGTCTTGGCGAGGCCGAGCCCGATCGCACCGCCGATCAGCGCGCCAAGGAGATCGGTGACCTCCGTTTCACGCAGGCGTGTTTCGACGAGGACGATGACCAGGCCGAGCGCCCCGCCGACGACCGCATCGACCGCCGCCGACGGATGGAACGGCCGCAACAGCGCCGCGGCCCAGGCAACAGCCGCCACGAACGCAACCCGAGCGACGAGGAACCAGGGCATGGGTATGACTCCGGATATGAATCAAAGAGCATGATAACAGGGTTATTGCGGCCATCCGCTCTGCGGCAAGCCTGGTTCGACCTTCAGGGCATTCCGGAAATACAGCTTCTTCAGCACTTCGTCCGGCAGTCCCATCCCGTACAGCTTCCAGAACGCGTGGTAGTGACGGTAATAGTCGAAGTACTCGTCCGTCGTCTCGAAGACGCGCCAGTAGTACGGATACTCGGACGGTTCGTAGGTGTCCTTGCCGAAGAGGACGCGGTCCTGGTACTTGATGAAAAACTCGCGCGACGCGTGGGGCTGGCGGCCGAACTCGTACAGCACGGCGGCGACCTCGGGATAGACGTTCGGCATCGCGTCCAACATCTTCGAGAGCCGCGGCAGGTCGTTGCCGTACCATGCGAAGTGCGCGGCGATGTAGCGCGTCTTCGGATGCTTCGCGAACATCGCGTCTCGCTCCTTCATCAACTCCTCGAAGCTCGGATAGCGGTCCTGCGGATAACGTCGGCCGGGGAAGACGTTCAACTCGAGCCACCGCTCGTTCTTGTAGTCGAGCGGCTGAAAGAACTCCTCGGGATCCGCGGTATGGATGATCACGGGGATGTTCAGCCGCGCGCACAGATCCCAGATCGGATCGAGATCCGGATCGTCCACGTGGAGACGCGAGCCGTCCGCCTTCTTGTCGCTCAGCCCGAGGCCCTTGAAAATCTTCAAGCCGATGGCGCCGTTCTTCACGGCCTGCTCCAGATCCGCGAGCGCCTTCTCCTTCCAGCCCGGTCCGCCCGCGCCGTTCCAGTTGACGTTCGCGAACACGCGGAAGCGATCCTTGTACGGGCTGGCCTTGATCGCGTCTACCTTCCGCTTCACCTGTTCGGGATCGGAACCGCCGGACAGGTTGACGAGCACGCGCAGGTTCAGCGCGTCCATTTCCTGGGTCATCTTCGGCATGTTCTCGGCCGTTTCCGTCACGTGCGTGTGCACGTCAACGACGGGGTACTTCGCTTTCGGGACGAGATGCTCGGGGGCGACGACGGTGGAGCGCGGACGATAGTCGACGATGCTCGGCGCGGCGTCCGCGGGCGCCTGGCACTGCAGATGGCGAACCTCGGTCATCCCGGGCGGGCACTCCTGCCCTTCCTGGATCTCGACGCGATTCGCCTGTTGGCCGCGCCCGCCACCCTGGCCCCGCTGGGCGAGAAGGGCGCCGCCGGCGGCCAACGCGAGGGACACTATTAATAAGGATACGAATGACGATCGCGGACCGCGCATCAGACCTCCGGAGTTCGAGATTACTGCAGATCGGCAGCGTGGCATAATCCCGCCGGCGTCCATATCGCCGTCTCAGAATGTCCGACCTCACCTCCACGGCTCGAGAACTCATCGACGTCGGCAGACGCTTCGATGCGCGGGGATGGGTCCTGGGAACGAGCGGCAACTTCAGCGTCGTCCTCGGGCGTGCGCCGCTGCGCCTCGCGATGACGAGCAGCGGCACGCACAAGGGACAGCTCGTCGTCGACGATATCCTTGAAATCGACGGCGACGCAGTCCCTGGTCCTTCGTCCGGCCGTCCGTCGGCGGAGGCGCGGCTGCACCTCGAAATCGTGGCGGCGCGCGGCGCGGGCGCGGTCCTCCACACGCATTCAATCTGGAGCACGATCGCGTCGGAGCGCGCCGCGCCGGCACGCGGCCTCGCGATCGACGGCTACGAAATGCTCAAAGGCTTGAGCCGCGTCACGACGCACGAGCATCGCGAATGGATACCGGTGCTGGAAAACGACCAGGACATGCGCCGCCTGGCGGGCCGGGTGCGCGAGACGCTCGACGCCCACCCGGATTGCCACGCGTTCCTTCTGCGGCGGCATGGGTTGTACACTTGGGGAGCGGCGCTGCCCGAGGCGGTCCGTCACGTCGAGATCCTGGAGTTTCTCCTGGAAACGGTCGGCCGCCTCGAGCGTTCGTAGCGGGTTGCGGGACGCTGCCGCCTGCGGGAGGAACCGTCATGGCCATCGTCAAGATCCCGTCCGAGCACATGACGCTCAGCGATGCTGACGCCGTCAAGACGTTCCTCGCGAAACACGGTATCGAGTACGAGCGATGGGCGCCCGCGCAGCCCGTGCCGGCGGACGCGCCCGCTGACGCGCTGCTGGCCGCCTACGGGCGCGAGATCGACACGCTGAAGACGCGGGGCGGCTACGTGACGGCGGACGTGATCGACGTGAAGCCGGAGACGCCGAACCTCGACGTCATGCTCGCGAAGTTCAGCCGCGAGCATTGGCACGACGAGGACGAAGTGCGGTTCATCATCGAAGGCCGGGGCCTGTTCCACGTCCACCCCCGCGACGGCGCGGTCTTCGCGATCGAAGTGGAAGCCGGCGATCTGATCCGCGTGCCGCGCGGTACGCACCACTGGTTCGACCTCTGCGCCGACCGGCGCATCCGCGCGATCCGCCTGTTTCAGGATCCCTCCGGCTGGACGCCGCACTACACCGACAGCGGCGTCGACCAAGGATTCGAGCCCGTCTGCTTCGGTCCGGCATACGTATCGGGCGCATCGCTCGCGAAGATGTGACCGCCAGCGGGTCATCCCCGGACACGCGCGCCATCGTCCTCGACATCGAAGGCACGACGACGCCGATCTCGTTCGTGTCGCAGACGCTCTTTCCGTACGCGCGGCGGCATTTGCGCCAGTACCTCGAACAACACGACGACGACGCGGCGTGGGCGGCGCTCGCGGAACGTTTCCGCCGCGAACACCGCGCCGATCGCGAGGCGGGCGCGGACGTCCCGCCGTGGACGGAAGGATCGGAACGGGATTCGATCGCCGCGTATGCCGGGTGGCTCATGGATCGCGACCGAAAGTCACCGGCTCTGAAAGAGCTGCAAGGACGGATCTGGGAGGAAGGATATCGCCAGGGGGAGCTGAGAGGCGCGGTCTTTCCGGACGTTGCCGCCGCGTTCGAGCGGTGGACGCGCGCGGGAAGAGCGCTCGCGATCTTCTCGTCGGGCAGCGTGCTCGCGCAGCAGTGGCTGTTCAGATCGACGCCCGACGGAGATCTCACGGTTTTCCTGCGCTCGTACTTCGATACCGCCGTGGGATCGAAGGCCGACGCCGCGAGCTACGCGCGCATCGCCGAAACGATGCGCCTGCCCGCCGGCGCGATTCTCTTCGTCTCCGACGTCGTCCCGGAGCTCGACGCCGCCGCGGCGGCGGGAATGCGCACGACGTTGTCGATACGGCCCGGCAACGCGGCCCAGCCTCGCGATCATGGACATCCGATCGTGAGCGGGTTCGACGAGATTCCGTGAGGCGCGCTACAAGTCCTCCGTGGTCCACCTCGCGGTCAGAAGCAGCAGCGCCATGATGCCGTAGCCGAAGACGAACGGCCATGCCGGCGTCAGCTTCAGCGCTGTGTCGCCGAACGTCCATTGGTACGAGTGCATCAGGCCGGCCCCCGACAGCACCGCCGCGCACGCGCACCACGCCGCCGCCCGGTGCCAGCGGCGCTCGATCACGCCGACGACCGCCGCCGACAGCAGCATCGCGGTGAACAGGAAGCCCTGTTCGATCGCGAGCGCTCCATGAATCCAGGTATCGCTCTTCTGGAACTCGCCGACGAGCGCGGCGCTGAACGGACCGGCGGCGCCGCCGAGACCCGCGGCGCGCAGCCCGTTCTTCGCCATCAGCGCCCCCCACGCGCCGATGCCGGGGAGCAGGCCGACGACGACGGCGGGTGTGTGCAGACGCGGCGTCGCCTCGAACGCCTGCGCGACGATCATCATCCCGATCCACAGCACGATCGCCATGCCCGCGTCGATGGGGATCGCCCACGCGATCCACGCCAGCGTTCCCGTGAGGCAGATCGCCGTCACGAACGCGCCGTTCAAGATCGAGTAGCCCGCCCGGGCCCCCAGCGCTTTCCATCCGGGATGGCCGATGTAAATCGTCGTCGGAAACGCGGATCCGAACAGCGCCGCCGCGATGCTGCCAAACCCGTTGATGAGCAGCGACGGCGTCGTCGCGTACGGATCGCCGGCAGCCTCAGCGGATTCGATGTTCTGCAGCGAGCCGAGGACGTTGAACAGTCCCATGGCAAGGATGACGGAGAAATACGGCAGGAGATGTCCGCCGCCAACCGCCGCGATCAGATCGCCGAACACCGGGACGGGGACGTGGAACGAAGTTGAGGAAGACGGACGCAGGCCCACCGGCGCAATGCCGGTCGTCCAGCACAGCAGCGTACCGATCGATACCGCGAGGACGCCGCCTGGAATGCGTCCCTTGAACCGGACTCGCCCGAAGTACGTCAGCATCACGATTGCAAGCGTCGTGAGTCCGACGAGCGGGCGAGCGAAGGTGCGGTAGAGGAACCCGAGCGAGATGAAGCTGAGCGCAATCCCGGCCAGCGTCGAGAGCAACGCGGCGCGCGGCGTGGCGCGGCGCACTCGCTCGGCAAAGAACGCGCACGCCAGCTCGATGAGGCCGGAACACAGCGTCGCGAACAGTCCCGCCTGCCACGCGACGCGCACGGGATCGGCGGCGCCGGCGGCCGTCGCCAGCACCTTCGCCGGCAGCATCACGAGGAATACGTGCGCGAAGAGCGAGACGGTGTTGATGCCGTAGGGCAGCGCACACACGTCCGTCCGTCCCGTGCGCGCCGCGAGCCGCCTGGCCTGGAGCGCATACGCGACGTTGCCGGCGAGAATCGAAATCGCGGCGCCTGGCAGAATGCGGCCGTAGATGAGATCGGGCGGAAACGCCAGCACGCCGCGACAGAGCGTGTCGATGAGCAGGAGCTGGACCAGGTTGTCGATCGCCAGCCCGAAAAATCCGTCGACGTCGCCGCGAACGATCCAGCGCATCATGCCCTCACGATTGAGTAGACTTGCCCTCGTATCCTAGACGCGATCGGCACCGGCCGGCGCGAGGACCGAACACCGAGGACCGACTGCATGACGATCGCGCAGAGCCTCATGATCGCCGCGCTCGCGTGGGGCGGCTGTGCCGCGCAGGCGCCGCGTCCCAGCCAGCACGGATCCGTCACGCAGCGCATCGGGGAAACGACGATCGCGATCGAATACAACCGTCCCGTGGCGCGCGGGCGCACGCTGTTCGGGACGCTCGTGCCGTGGGGTCGCGTGTGGTGCCCCGGCGCGGATGAATGCACGCACATCACGCTGTCGACCGATGTGAAGATTCAAGGCCAGACGCTGGCGGCCGGGACGTACTCCGTCTGGGCGGTGCCGCAGCAGGAGCGCTGGACGATCATCTTCAATCGTGCTCACCCGGTGTTCCACACGCGGTATCCGCCAGACCAGGACGTCCTGCGCGTCGAGGCGACGCCGCGCAGCGGCTCGCACATCGAAACGCTTGCGTTCTACTTCCCCGTCGTCGACGGCAAGCACGCCGAGCTGGTGCTGCATTGGGGCACGGTCGTCGTCCCGCTCGGCATCGATGTGCCGTAGCGGGATGTCACGGATCGGTTCGGGGTTCGAGGTTCGGGGTTCGAGGTCTGGTTCGCGGTTCAACGTTCGAGGTTGAGCCGCGAACGTCTATCGAATCAATGAGCACGCGCATCGGCGTCGTGACGGGGCAGCCGTCGTTCCAGGTGGACGGCCGTCCGCGGTTCCTGTCCGGCGCGAATTACGCGTGGCATCGCTACGGCGAGTTCGGCGACAGCATCTGGGGTGGCGTCAATCGGATCGCCGCGCACGCCGCGCGGATTGAGGCGGACCTCGCGGCCATTCGCGGCCACGGCGCGCGCGCCGTGCGCTGGTTCCTGTTCACCGACGGACGCAGCGGCATCCGGTTCGACGCGGCGTCGCGGCTGCCGGTCGGCCTCGCGAACGGCACGATCGAAGACATCGCCGCGGCGCTCAACCTGGCCAGCCGTCACGAGCTGTTCGTCCTGTTTTCACTCCTCGACTACCTGGCGGCGTTCGACAATCCGGCGGGCGCCGGTCCGCTCGCGCGAAACATCCTGACGACCGGCGACGGGACCCGCGCGTTCGTCGAGCGTGTGCTCGCGCCCGTCCTCGACGCATTCGGCACGCACGACTCAGTGCTCGGCTGGGAAGTCATGAACGAGCCCGATTGGATCATCGAGGACCTGAATCCGCTGCGCGGCGTGTCGCGGCCGCTTCGGTGGGACGAATTCGCCGCGTTCGCCGGCGCCGTCGCTACCGCCGTCCATGCCCGAAGCAACGCGCTCACGACGGTCGGCGGGGCCCGCGCCATCAACCTCGCGCGCTGGGACGATGCCGCGCTCGGTCTGGATTTCCTCCAGGTGCACGTCTACTACGATGCGCGCAATCGTGACATCGACCGCGATCTGTTCGGTGTGCCGGCGGCCGCATTGAATCTGAGCCGGCCGATCCTGATCGGCGAGGTGCCCGGCAGGAACGATCCGCACCCCGGGAGGCTCCAGTTGGAGGACTGGCTCGCATTCGGGCTCGACGGCGGTTACGCGGGCGTCTGGCCGTGGGCGTATACGTTCGGCCCGGGCGATCGTCACGCGCCGTACGACGGCGCGGCGATGAAGGCGTTCTACGAGAGTGCTGGAGGTTGAGGGCAGGGATCAGTTCCGTCAGAGCTCGATTCGCCCTTTGCCCTCGACGATCGTCACGTATCGATTGACGGGCAGGTCCGTGAACCGCTCCACGCGTCCGCTGGGGGGCGGCCATTTGATCTCGAGCCAGTCGAGTTTGACGGCGGACCCCATCCCCAGCACCTCGCGCATGTCGTGCGACGACAGGTAGCTGCCGCCGTTCGACTTGTAGCGGCTCCGCTTCGTCCCGTTCGCGGACCACGAGATCGTCGCGCCGACGGCGTCGCGGTTGCCGCTCGTGCCCTGCAGCTTGACCCCGAGCCAGTGGTTGCCCTCGCCGGCGTTGTTCTTCAGCAGCACGGGCGCGCCGCCGTTGTTCCCGATCAGCACGTCCACGCGCCCGTCGTTGTTGTAATCGCCGACGGCGAGCCCACGCGCGGGGAACATCTTCTGAAACACGGGCCCCGCCTGCTGGCTGACGTTCGACAGCTTCGTCCCGTCGTTGTGAAAGAGCAGCAGCGGCTCCTTGTAATGCACCTGCTGCGAGTAGTTCTCGATCATGTCGTCGGGGTGTCCGTTGGCGAGGAAGAGATCGACGAGGCCGTCGTTGTCGTAGTCGAACAGCTTCAGCCCCCAGCCGCTCAGCAGCCGCGTCGCCTGCGCGATGCCGTGGAACGCGGCGACGTCGGCGAAGAACTCGTTCCCTTCGTTCCTGTAGAGCGAGAACATCTCCTGATCGACGTTGGCGACGAACAGATCCTGGCGCCCGTCGCCGTTGACGTCGCCCGCGTCGACGCCCATGCCGGACCGCGGCGTCCCGTTCACGCTGAATCCGACTTCCGACACCAGCGCGATCTCTTCCCACTTCCCCTTGCCGCGGTTCACGAACAGGAAGTTCTGCACGGTGTCGTTGGCGACGAACAGGTCCATCAGTCCGTCGCCGTTGATATCGGTCGCGACGACGCCGAGGCCTTTGCCGAGCGCGCGCCTGATGTCCGTCCCGGCGCTGACCTCGGTGAACGTGCCGTCGCCGTTGTTGTGAAACAGGAGGTTCGGGGTCGGCTTGAACACGCGCGGGATGCAGTAGAACCGCTTCCCGAGCTTGTTGTCGCCGCAGAACACGTTGCTCGTCGCCGAGAACTCGACGAAGCTGCACAGGAACAGGTCCAGCCGGCCGTCGTTGTCGTAGTCGAACCACACGGCGCTCGTCGTCCAGCCCGGCGCCGCGACGCCCGCCTTGTCGGTGACGTCGGTGAACGTGCCGTTGCCGTTGTTGCGGTACAGC
>QHWR01000031.1:11637-13752 GCA_003223835.1 Acidobacteriota bacterium
GCGTTCCGCAACGGCGTCTGCGGCTGATAGAAGTCGGACTCGCCGCTGTTGACCATGAAGAGGTCCACCCAGCCGTCGTTGTCGTAGTCGAAGAACGCGACGCCGGGTCCCATCGTCTCCGGGAGATAGCGATTCGGCGACATGGCATTCTCGTGCACCCACGCGATGCCGCTGGCGCCGGCGGAAACTTCCTCGAACAGCGGCGGCGCGGCGAAGAGACGCGAGGACGGACGCCGCGTGCCCGTTGCCGCGAGTCCGGCCAGACCCACGAGCCGCAGAAATTCGCGACGCGATGCGGTGTGATGTTTCGTGGTGTGATGTTTCGTGGCTTCCGCCTTCAGGCGGAAGTGTACAACGACTCGATTCGATCTTCCGCCTGAAGGCGGAAGCCACGAGCGGTCGCCGAAGCCACGAGCGGTCGGGCCGCGAGCGCTCGCTCGAGAGCCGTGTGCTAGCATCCGATCGATGACCGCTCTCCGGCGCGCCGCGCTGTCATTCCTCCTCGCTCTCTGCCTCGTCGTCGTCGCGGTGATTCGATACGCTTCAGTCCACGCATCGGGGCAGCAGGCGCCGGCGGCGACTACAGCGCAGACGGACGAGCAGCAGGCGCGCGTGACCTGCGGCGTGTGCCACCCGTTCGCGGCCCCGGATGTTCTTCCGCGATACGCGTGGCGCGACGAGATCGTTCGGATGATGTTCATCCGCGAGAATCGGCTGCCGCCGGTCACCGACGATGCCCTCCGCGCGGTCCGGCTTCCGCCCGACATGGAGCAGGCGCTCGCGTACTACGTGGCGCGCGCGCCCGAGCGGCTCGCCGCGCCGGAGCCCTGGCCGGATCCCGCCGAGTCGCCCATCCAGTTCGTGCGGCAGACGCTGTCGATGCCGGACATGCCGAACACGCCCGCCGTCTCGAACATCCACCTGGTCGATGTCGACGGCAACGGGCGGCTCGACATCCTTGGCACCGACATGCGCCAGGGCGTGGTCTTCATGGGCCACCCGGACAAACCGGGCAGCGGCCTGACGATCCTCGCCAGCATCCCGCACCCCGCCCACGTCACGTTCACGGATCTGGACAAGGACGGCATCGCCGATCTGCTCGTCGCCGACCTCGGGACCTTCTTTCCCGGCGATCACAAGCAGGGCGCGGTGATCTGGCTTCGCGGGCTGGGCAGCGGCAAATTCGCGTCGTTCTGGCTCGACGGGTGGCCGCGCGTCGCCGACGTCGAAGCCGCGGACTTCAACGGCGACGGGAAGACCGACCTGGTAGTCGCCGCGTTCGGCTGGCGCACGACGGGTCAGGTCGCCGTCCTGGAGAACCGCACGACGAATCCGGCGAAGCCCGACTTCGTCACGCACACGATCGATCCGCGCACCGGCAGCATTCACGTCATTCCCATCGACTTGAATCACGACGGCAAGATGGATCTCGTGACGCTGCTCGCGCAGGAGCACGAAACGGTGCTCGCCTACATCAACAACGGGGACTTCACGTTCGAGCAGAAGGTGATCTACGCCGCGCCCCATCCCAACTGGGGGTCGACGGGGATCCAGATGGTCGACCTCGACGGCGACGGCAACCTCGACGTGCTCCTGACGCACGGCGATACCTTCGACGACGGGATCGTGAAGCCGTATCACGGCATCCAGTGGCTACAGAACAAAGGCAGCTATCCGTTCGTCGAGCACACGCTCGCGCAGATGGCGGGCGTCCACCGCGCGCAGGCGGTGGATCTCGACGGCGACGGCGACCTCGACGTCGTCGCGTGCGCGCTCCCGGGGGATCGGACGTCGACGAGAAGACGCTGCCGGCGGTCGTGTGGCTCGAGCAGACGAAGCCCGGCACGTTCGTGCGCCACACGATCGAGATGGGCTTCCCGCGTCACGCGACGCTCGACGTCGGGGACATCGACGGCGACGGCGCCCCCGACATCGTCACCGGGTATTTTTCGATCGGCAAGGCTCAGTCGGCGTGGGTCGACGTGTGGATGAATCAGGCGAAGAAACGTAAGATGGATCGCGCGATCCAGCGGCGCTGATGTTTCCGTGACGGGGAGGTTGCATGCTCGACCCCCGACCGTTCGCCTTCGTCCTCGTTCTCGCGTCGGCCACGCT
>QHWR01000032.1:0-3857 GCA_003223835.1 Acidobacteriota bacterium
CGTCACGGCGATCGACCGCGGCGGGCGGCCCATCCCCGATCTCACAGCGGATCAGGTCCAGCTCCTCGTGGACGGACAGCCGCGACGCGTGGTCGCGGTGCAGTTCGTCGGCCGGCTCGCGGCGTCACCCTCCGCCTCCGCGAAGCGGGCGGCACCGGTTCCGATCCCCGACCACTTCACCTCCAACGAGTACGGCGACGGCGGTCGTCTGGTCGTGGTCGCCGTCGATCAGCAGAACATCCGTCCGCTCGAGGGAACGCGCGCGCTGCGCGCGGCGGCGCGGTTCCTCGAGGCGCTCGACCCTGCCGACCGCGTCGGCGTGGCCAGCCTGACGCATCTTGGCCCGATCGAGTTCACGCGCGATCGCCTGCTCGCGAAGGGACGGCTCGAGCGTCTCGTTGGCGAGGCGGACCCGGTGTTCCTTCAATTCAACATCGGCCTTGCGGAGGCCTTGTCGAGCGGTGAGGGGAACCGCACGGCACTGACGGATCTGATCAGACGCGAGTGCGGTCAGTTCCCGAACCGGCCGGTCGACCCGTCGGGCGGGATCCATGCCCGGAGCAGATCGAGCAGGAAGCGCGCGCGATCGCGCAGCACACGCGCACGACGACGACGACGTCGATGGCGGCGCTGCGCCGAGTCGTGGACAGCCTGCGCGAATTCGAGGGGCCGAAGACGGTCGTGTTGTTGTCCGAAGGGCTCGTTGCTGAGCCGCAGTACATCGACTTCACGGATCTGACGGCGGCCGCGCGCGACGCGCGAGTCACCGTTTACGTCCTGCAGCTCGATGTCCCGCTGGCCGACGCGGCCGAAGCGCGCCCCTCGCCGACGCGGTCGTACGATCGGCAGCTGCGCGCGGACGGCCTGGCCCGTGTCGCCGGGGCCGCGCGCGGCACCGTCTTTCAACTCGTGGGCAGCGATCCCGGGCCGTTCAACCGGATCGCGATGGAGCTCTCCGGCTACTACCTCGTCGCGTTCGAGGCGCGCGACAGCGACCGCGACGGACGCGACCATCGCATCCGCGTCGCGCTGAAGCGGAAGGCCGCCGCGGTGCGCACGCGTCCCACGTTCCGCATCGCGCGGTCGCCGTCGGCGGCGCGCCCGGTCGAAGATCAACTCGTGGCGCTGTTGCGGACGTCGACGCCCGTGACCGAGCTGCCGCTCCGGGTCGCGACCTTCATGCTGCGCGAACCGGGGGGCGACAACGTGCGCGCGATCGTGAGCGCCGAAGCGGATGCCGCGCGCGGCGCGTCGAGCGTGAATCTGGGCTTCGTGGTGCGCGACGAACACGACGTCATCGTCGCGAGCGGCGCGGAGCCGACGACGACCGGCGGCTTCGCGTTCAGCGCCGTCGTCGCGCCGGGGGACTACAAGCTGACCGTCGGCGGGATCGATGGCCTCGGCCGGCGCGGCACCGTCGAGCGCCCGTTCGCGGCGCGGCTCACGCCGCGTGCGGTATCCGTCAGCGACTTGATTCTGGCGCGCGTGCCGCAGCCGGCGAACGCGCCGCTGCACCCCATCGTCGATCGGGCGACCGGCGATCGGGTCCTCGCGTACATCGAGCTGTATCCGTCGGACGATGGAACCAGCCAGCAGGCTGCCGTGAAGGTGGAAGTGGCGAGAACCGCAGAGGGGCCCGCGCTGGTGACGGTGCCCGCGACGATCCGCACCGTCGAAGGCGGCCTGACGATCGCGCGCGCGATCGTGCCGCTCAGGGATCTCGCCCCGGGACGCTATGTGGCCCGCGCGGCAGTCGTCGAAAACGGAAAAACCGTGTCGACGTTGACGCGCGGATTCTCAGTCCCTGGTCCCTAGTCTCTCGTCCCGCGTCCCTGGTCCAGCGTCCCGCGTCCCTGGTCCAGCGTCCCGCGTCCCTGGTCCAGCGTCCCGCGTCCCTTGTCCCCAGTCCCTTGTCCCGGATTCCGCAGTCGCGATCTTCGCGACGCACGACCGAGGACCCAGGACGGGCGACCCGGGACGAGGGACCCGGGACGAGGGACTAGGGACCAGGGACTGACGATCGTTTAGCGCTAGAACTCATAGCGGAGCGCAAACTGCATGCATCTCCCCGCTTGACCGTCGCAGGTCGCGAGCGTGCCGTTGTAGCGGCCGAAGCCGGACCGATCGGGGAACATCGTCATGTTGCCGACGTCGAACTTCGGCGTGTTCGTCAGGTTGAACGTGTCCCATCGGAAGCGCAGCCGCTGCTGCGAGCCAAACGGCATGCGCCACGCCTTGCTGACGCTCGTGTCGATCGTGAAGTAGCCGTCGCCGCGGAAAATGTTGCGAAGGCCGACCTCCCCCGGCAGCGCGCGCCGGAAGAAGTTCAGCGCATCGGTCGCATTCACGAACGGGCTCGGGCGCCCGTCCACCGCGTTGAGGGTCGTCCCCGTTTCCGGCAGCTTGTTCGGATCGACCAGCATCGCGTTCCCCTGCAGGTTCCAGTTCGTCGGCCAGCAGGAGCGGCAGTTGTAGACGTTGAACGGGAAGCCGCTCGTCACGCGCATCAGGCCGGCGATCGACCAGTCGCCGATGATCGCGTTGGTGAAGCCGCCCGCGTCGTGTCCGAACTTCTTTTCCTGTCCGAACGGCATCTCGGCGATCCAGTTCAGGTTCACCTGGTGCCGCACGTCGAAGTCGGAGTAGCTGTAGTGCGCCTCCGGGTCGAACGAATTGAGCAGGAAGCCCGTGTAGCCGCCGTTGCTGAAGTTGCCGAACGCGCCGCCGCGCTCCACCTGCGAGCCGAGGTCTTTCGAGCGCGAGAGCGTGTAGTTGACGTCGAACTGGTACCCCGAACTGAAGCGCTTCCGCAGCGTGAGCTGCATGGCGTGATAGTCGGAGTGTCCGATCGAGCTGAGCGCCGCGAGCGAATCGTACTGATCGGCGAAGTAGGCGAACGGCCCGAAGATGCTGCACGCGGGGAAGCAGCTCTCGTCCATGTCGTAGATCGCGGTGATGTAATCCGGCTCGTTCCGCATGAACGCGCGCGTGACGGCCTGCGTCGCGGTGAGCGCGCTGCCGCCCACGGGGCCGGCCGCTGCCGGGAACAGGTTCTCCCAGTACGGCAGGTTCGCCAGGACCGCATAGGCGGACGCCGGCGAGTTGCCCGTCAGGCCTGCCGCGTGCGCGGCATTGATGATCCGCTGCGCCGCGGTGAAGTAGTCCATGCCGGACTTGGTGTCCACGAGGTTGAGGGGCATTGCGATGTCGCGCCGGACGAGCAGGTCACGCCCGAACCGTCCGACGTACGCCGCCTCGACCGCGAAGTTGCGGCCGATCTCGCGGCTGACCGCGAAGTCCACCATGTGCGCCGACGGTGTCGTGATCGTGTCGTCGATGCTCGACGTGATGATGCCGGCCTGCCGGGGCGGCGTCTGCGGGAAGCCTCCCGGCGGCGCCGCGGGAATGGTCGGCGGCAAGGTCGTCAGGTCCTTGAAGCGGACGGCCGGATTCGACTCGTACGCGAGACCGAACGGGCTGCTGATCGACGTGGACATGCCGAACGCGAACGCGCTGTCGAAGTTCGCGGCGAGGCCCGTCCCGAGTCGATCGAACACCTTCGCATAGCCGCCGCGCAGCACCATCTTGCCGTTGCCGGTGATCGCGCCGAGGATGCCCCCTTTGGGCTCGGGCGTCCATGCGGCGGAGAACCGCGGCGCGAAGTTGTTCTTGTCCCAGTCGTAGAAGCCGCGACGATGATTCGCCGCGCCCGCCAGGTCGAACGTGACGAGCGGGCTCTGGCTCGAGGGGATCCCCTTGGCCATGCCGGCGACGCGGTCGGCGAACCACTTGCCCATGCTGATCGTCGGCGCGACCTGCAGTCCGTTGACCTCGTACGGCGGCGAGCCCAGGCTGTA
>QHWR01000032.1:3945-12313 GCA_003223835.1 Acidobacteriota bacterium
GACAGGTTGGCCTGCGAGAGGACGCCGAGGATGTCGAGCCACCCGTCCGCGTAGCCCGCCTGCCCGCTCGACGGCACGGGCGGGAGGATGCTGCACGTCGGCACGGTGCAGAACGAGCTGCCCGGCATGTTCCGGCGGCCAATACCGGCGACCCACGATGGGTTGACCGTCGCGTTCAGGAATGAGCCGCTGTTGCGCGAACTCGGAATGCGCGTGAACCGGATGTTCGTGCCGAACTTGAACGCATGCGTTCCCTTCAGCCACGACACGTCGTCCACGAAGTTCTGCGTCGGCACCTGCCGCGACGTCGTGAACGTGATCGGATCGAAGTTGTCGAGGAAGCGGAAGCTGACGTAGTTGCTGCTCACCCTCCCGACGCTGGCGGTGTCGATCCGGGTCATCCCGTACCGGAAGCTGTTGACGAGGTTCGAGCGGATCACCGCGTCGTAGCCGATCGCGAGGCCATTGTTCTTCGTCAGCGTCTGGCTGCGCGGCGAGCCTCCCGGGAACTGCGGCGCCGCGTTGATCGTGTCGTCCTGAACGTTCACGCGCCCGAACAGGGTCTGCCCGCCCGTCTCCCGGAGTCGGTAGTCGAAGCGGGTGATGTACGTCTTGAAGTCGTTCTTGATCGGCGCCGCGAACCGGTAGTCCATGATGTTCTGGCCGTCGCTGCCGGGTTCGTTCGGCAGCGGGAACTGCTTCCAGTAGTTCGCCGCCGCGACGCTCGGACCGATCCCGAGCGGATCGAGCGCGGCGATCTGCGCCGGCGTCATGCCGAACCAGCCCGGGGTCACCGGATGGTCGGCGTTGAAGCCGTGCACCGTGCCGCCGGGACAGACCGTGGTATTCGCGCAGCGGTACATCAGCACGCCGTCGCGGAACGACGCGGAGGGGACGCTCCGGACGACGGGCGTCTCGCTGTTTTCTTTCAGGCCCTCATAGTTGCCGAAGAAGAACAGGCGGTTCTTCTTCACCGGCCCGCCGACCGCGCCGCCGAAAATGTCCTTGTCGAGTTTCGGCGCCTTGGCCGGCTTCCCCGAGGCGAGCTGCGTGAGCTTGAGGAAGTACTCGTCGCTGGATGTCGCCGTCCGGCGCGCGAACTCGTAACCCGATCCGTGGAACGCGTTGGTGCCGCTCTTCGTGACGAGCGAGACCTGCGGTCCACTCGAGCGTCCCATCTCCGCGCCGTAGTTGCTCGTGCTGACGCGGAACTCCTGCAGCGCTTCCTGTGTGATCCGAACCGCGGAGGTAAACGCCGTCTGGTTCTGCGCGTCGTTGACGTCGATGCCGTCCAGCGTCACGTTCTGCTGGTCGGACCGCGCGCCGTTGGCGGATCCGTAGCGGGGGTCCACCGTCCCGGGGTTGCTGGTCGGGATGAAGACGACGCCCGGCTGCAGGCTCAGCAGCTGGACGACGTTGCGCGCCTCGACGGGCAGATTGCGAATGGCCTGCTCGTTGAGCGTGTTGCCCATGCTCGCGTCGGTCGTGTTGACGATCGCCGATTCAGCCAGGACGGCCACGGTCTCGTTGATGCCGCCCAGCGCCAACTGGACGTCGCCGCGCGATTGCATGTCGACGCGGAGCTCCAGCTTCTCGACCTCCGCCGTCCGGAACCCGCTCAGCTCGATCTTGAGCGTGTAAATGCCCGGGGGCAGCGCCGAAAAGGCATAGAGGCCCGACTCGTTCGTCACGGATGTCCGTGACGCGGCGGTCGCCGTGTTGGTCAGCGTAACGGTCGCGCCCGGAAGGACCGCCTGTTGCGGGTCAGTGACTCGTCCCGTGAGCGATGATGTGCCTGACTGCGCCCGCGCGGGGATCACGGCGAGGCAGAGCAGCGCGGCCGCAGCCGCGAGTCTCGCGACAACGCACTTCACGTGACACCTCCTCCATCCATCCAACCAGAACGCGACGAAAAATCGCCTGACGGCCGGAATTAATCAGGATCGTCCCGTTGTGATTGGGCAAATCATGGCTGGGGCGTCGCAGAAGTCAAGGAGTTTTTGGGAGGGCGTTTTGCTACATTGAATGGTTGTGCCCGCTCCGCGCAAGCCAGCCGCAGCCGTTCGTCCGGCGCTCGACGTCTGGATGGTCGTCCCCGAGGCGCGCCCCTTCGCCAAGACCGGCGGGCTGGCCGACGTCTCGGGCGCGCTTCCGCAGGCGCTCGCGCGCCTCGGCCACCGCGTCACCCTCGTGATGCCCCGGTATCGCGGCATCGAGCCTGCGCCGGACGACACCCGGACACCGTTCGACCTCGCGATCGGTCCCCAGCACCAGCCGATCGAATTCGTCGAACGCAGAATCGGCAAGGGCCTCCGCGCGATCTTTGTGGACGCGCCGTCGCTGTTCGATCGTCCCGGCTTGTATGGCGTCGGCAACGAGGACTTCGCGGACAACTGGTATCGGTTCGCGGTCCTAAGCCTCGCGGCTCTGGAGCGCGCGCGCAGCGAAGGAAAGGCGCCATCGGCGATCCACGCGCACGACTGGCAAGCCGGGCTCGTCCCGGTCTACCTGCAGACGCGGTTTGCCGCCGACCCGGTCCTGGCCGGGGTTCCATCGATCTTCACGATCCACAACCTCGCCTTTCAGGGATTGTTCGCGCCGTCGATCCTGCCGCTGCTCGGTCTCGGCTGGGAACTGATGCACGTGGATGCGCTCGAGTTCTGGGGGAAGGTGAGTTATCTGAAGGGCGGGATCAATTTCAGCCGGAAGATCACCACCGTCAGCCCGACTTACGCGCGCGAGATTCTGACGCCGGAGCTGGGGTTCGGATTCGACGGGGTTCTGGCGCGGCGCGCCGCGGACCTGGTGGGGATCCTGAACGGCATCGATACGGACGCGTGGAACCCCGAAACGGATCCTTACCTGCCCGAACCCTTCAGCGCATCGCGGATGGACGGGAAACGCACGGCCAAACGTGAACTGCTCGAGACGCTGGGCCTCGGCGTTGACAACGCGTCGATGACCCGGCCGCTGATCGGTCTCGTGTCGCGGCTGACCGATCAAAAAGGATTCGACTTGATCGAAAGCGCCGCCGAACGCCTGATGGCGCTCGACGCGTCGTGGGCGATGCTGGGCAGCGGAGAACCGCGGTACGAGCGCTTCTGGACCGCGCTCGCGGCTCTCCACCGCGGTCGCGTCGGCGTCAAGATCGGCTTCGACGAACGTCTGGCGCACCTGACGGGGGGGGGCTCGGATCTCTTCCTGATGCCGTCCCGCTTCGAGCCCTGCGGTCTCAATCAGATGTACAGCCTGCGCTACGGGACGCTCCCCATCGTCCGCGCCACGGGTGGGCTCGACGACACGGTCCTCGATGCCGACGAGGGGGGCGCCAAAGGGACGGGCTTCAAATTCCGGGATTATTCGCCCGACGCGCTTGTCGAGGCGGTCGCGCGCGCGCTCGCGGCGTATCGCGAGCCGCGGCGGTGGCGTGCTCTGCAGCGCACGGCCATGCGGCAGGACCACTCCTGGGACGTTTCAGCCCGGGAGTATGTCAAAGTGTATAGAGAGGCCGGGAGGAAGCGACACTAATGGCAACCGAAAAAATCCAGACCCTGACGGACAACAATTTCGAAACCGCGATCAATGCCGGCAAGCCGGTCCTCGTGGATTTCTGGGCGGACTGGTGCGGTCCCTGCCGCCGGCTGGCGCCGACGGTCGATGAGCTCGCGGGCGAGTACGAAGGCCGCGTGGTCGTCGCGAAAATGAACGTGGACGAACAGCCGGCGACGCCGATGCGATTCAGCGTCCGCGGCATCCCCACGCTCCTCCTGTTCAAGGGGGGACAGGTCGTCGAACAGGTCATCGGGGTGACCGACAAGGACTCGTTGAAGAAGCTGATCGACAAACACGTGTAATGACCCCCCTTCGCAACGTCATCGTGATCGGATCCGGCCCGGCCGGGCTCACGGCGGCGCTGTACACCGCGCGCGCCAATCTCAAGCCGCTCATCATCGAAGGCCTCGAAGCCGGCGGCCAGCTGATGTTGACGACGCTCGTCGAGAACTGGCCCGGGTTTCGCGACGGAATCATGGGGCCCGATCTGATGGCCGAGATGCGCGCGCAGGCGGAACACTTCGGGGCCGACATCATCCGCGGTCACGTCACGGCCGTTGACCTCACGATGCACCCGTACAAGGTGACGACGTCCGACGCGCAATATCAGTGCCGCGCGCTGATCGTCGCGACGGGCGCGACGGCGCGGCTGCTCGGCCTGCCGTCGGAGCGCGCCCTGATCGGCCACGGCGTCTCCACGTGCGCGACCTGCGACGGCTACTTCTTCCGCGGAAAACCCATCGCGGTCGTCGGCGGCGGCGACTCCGCGATGGAGGAAGCAATCTTCCTGACCCGATTCGCCTCTCACGTTACCGTGGTTCACAGACGCCAGACGCTGCGCGCATCCAAAATCATGCAGGACAAGGCGTTCGCGAACCCGAAGATCTCGTTCGAGTGGAATGCCGAGGTGGAGGAGATTCAGGACAGCGGCAAGGGTGAAGTGACGGCGATGGTGCTGCGGAGCAACCTGACCGGCGAACGGAAATCCATCCCGGTCGAGGGCGTGTTCGTCGCGATCGGCCACACGCCGAACACATCACTCTTCAAAGGGCAGGTCGAAACCGACGTGAACGGCTACATCGTCACGCACTCCGGGACGCGCACGAGCATCCCGGGCGTGTTCGCGTGCGGCGACGTGCAGGATCACATCTACCGCCAGGCGGTGACGGCCGCGGGCTCCGGCTGCATGGCCGCGATCGACGCCGAAAAATATCTGGAAAGGCTGCCGCAACAACTCGACGAAGCGGTCTTGACGCCGAACGCGGAATGTTAGCGCCGCGGTACCAATGCTAAATGCCAAATGCGAAATGCCAAAAGCACCCCGGCCGGGCGCCTGTGAGCTCTTTTGGCATTTGGCATTGAGCATTTGGCATTGACTCAGTCGATCCACCCTCCACCAACCACGAACTCACCGTCATAAAACACCACGGCCTGTCCCGGCGTGACGGCGGTCTGCGGCGCGTCGAACTCGATTGACGCGCGGTGGCCGTCGAGCGGCGTGATCGTGGCCGGCGCCTCCGCGTGTCGATAGCGGATCCGTGCGTGCGCGCGAATCGGGCGCGACGGGGCGTCGCCCGAGATCCAGTTCACGCGCGAAGCGGTCAGCGTCGAACGCTCGAGCGCGGCGCGCGGTCCGACCGTCACCGTTGCGGACGCCGCGTCGATCCCGACGACGTACAGCGGGATCGGAGAGGCGAGCCCGAGTCCCTTGCGCTGGCCGACCGTGAAGCGGTGGACGCCGTCGTGATGGCCGAGCACATGACCGTCGCGATCGCGGATCGCGCCGCCCGGCACGGACGAGCGCCGCTCGACAAAGCCGGCGTGCTCTCCCGCGGCGACGAAGCAGATCTCCTGGCTGTCCGGCTTGTCGGCGACGTCGAGTCCCAGCCGACGCGCCTCGTCGCGGACCGCGGGCTTGTCGAGCGCGCCCACCGGGAACTGCGCGTGCGCGAGCTGATCCTGCGACAGCGTGAACAGGAAGTACGACTGATCCTTGCCGCGATCGACGCCGCGCTTCAGGCGGAACCGTCCGGTATCGGGGTCGCGATCGACCTGCGCGTAATGGCCGGTCGCGACGGCATCGGCCCCGAATGCGGCGGCGCGGTCCACCAGCGAGGCGAACTTGAGATCGCCGTTGCAGTGCACGCACGGAATCGGCGTGCGCCCGGCGGCGTACTCGCGCACGAAGTCCGACAGCACGTGCTCCTCGAACCGCTGCTCGAAGTTGACGATGTAGTGCGGGATGCCGAGCGAGCGCGCGACGCGGCGCGCGTCGTAGAGGTCGTCGAGCGTGCAGCAGCTCCCGAAGCGGACGTCTCCCTGCTGCTGGTCTCCCTCAGCTCTTCGTGAATGATCGTACAGCTGCATCGAGAGGCCGATCACGTCGTGCCCCTCGCGCGCGAGCCGCGCGGCGGCCACCGAGGAATCGACTCCGCCGGACATTGCCACTACGATGCGCATACCAATTGGTGAATTGGAAGAATTGGTGAAATTTGATCCGTTTTTCAATTCACCAACTCACCAATTCACAGATTCACCAATTACAGCGTCAGCGTCTAACCAGCAGACGAAGCTTCCCGACGACGTCCGGAAGCTTCGTGAGTAACAGATCTATTTCAGCTTCAGTGTTCCCTGCGCCAAGGCTGAAGCGGATCGAGTTCTGCGTCCGGTGCGACGGCAGGCCCATCGCGCGCAGCACGTGCGACGGTTCGAGCGTGCCCGACGAGCAAGCGGACCCGGTCGAGACGGCGAAGCCTTCGAGGTCGAGCGCGATCAGCAGCGACTCCGCCTCGACCCCCTCGAAGCTGATGTTCGTCGTGTTCGGCACGCGCGGGCTGCCGGCGCCGTTGACGGCGGTGCCCGCGACGCTCGCGAGGACGCCGCGCTCCAGCCGATCGCGGAGCGCCGCGATGCGCGGCCCTTCCAGCGTCATCTTCGCGCGCGCGAGACGCGCGGCGACGCCGAGTCCCGCCAGCCCCGGCACGTTTTCGGTCCCGCCCCGGCGGTTCCGCTCGTGCTTGCCGCCCGTCATCGCCGCGACGAGGCGCGTCCCCCGCTTGATCCACAAGGCCCCGGCGCCCTTGGGCCCGTTGAACTTGTGCCCGGAGAGCGACAACAGGTCCACGCCAAGCGTGCGCACATCGACCGGGATCTTCGCGACGGACTGAACCGCGTCCGTGTGGAAGAGCGCTCCGTGGCGATGCGCGATCTCGGCCAGCCCGGCGACGGGCTGCACGGTACCGATCTCGTTGTTCGCGTGCATCACCGACACGATCGCCGTCTCGCGCGTGATGACCGACTCGAGCGCGGCCGGATCGACAACGCCGCTGGCGTCCACCGGCAACAGCGTCGCGAGGAAACCGCGTCGCTGGAGCGCCTTCAACGTGTTCAGTACCGCCTCGTGCTCGATCGCGCTCGCGATCAGATGGCGGCGTCCGGTCGCGTCCGGCGCGTCGGCGGCGCCGCGAAGCGCGAAGTTATCCGACTCGGTGCCGCCGCTCGTGAAGACGATCTCCGCGGGCTCGGCGCCGATGAGCTCGGCGACCGCCGATCGGGCCTCGTCGAGCACGGCTTTCGCGCGCTGGCCGAAGTGATGGACGCTCGACGGGTTGCCGAAGTCGGCGAGCGCGCGCACCATCACCTCGACGACGGCGGGATCGGGCGGAGTCGTGGCGTTGTGGTCGAAGTAGGCGCGTGAGGTCGCGGTCACAGGATCACTCATTGTACCATCCACGCTAAGTCTCAGCAATAAAAGGACTAGACAGAGCCCCGGCCGTTCCTTATACTGGCCGGACCTGCGACCCAGCGACCGAAAATAAGACACCCTGCGGGAGCAACTTCGGACATGTGGAGAGTGCGCCATGTGGAAACGCGATGACGCGGTGAAGCCGACGCCGCACGCCGGGGCCGGGCCCGCGCCGGTGCCGGCTGCTAACACGCCGACATCGACGGAGGGCCGGATGACGAACGAACCTCAGCGTGGATTGGAGAAGAGCAACGTGAACATCGGCAAATCGGTCGTGATCAAGGGTGAGCTGAGCGGCAGCGAGGATCTCACCATCGAGGGGCAGGTCGAGGGGAAGATCGAACTTCGCCAGAACGTATTGACGATCGGACCGAACGGTCGCATCAAGGCGCAGATCTTCGCGAAGGCGGTCGTAATTCTCGGCGAGGTGACCGGCAACGTCACCGCGACCGAGAAGGTCGACATCCGCGACAACGGGTCGGTGGACGGCGATCTGGCCGCGCCGCGTGTGGCGATCGCGGAAGGGGCGCACTTCCGCGGCAGCATCGACATGCAGCGCACCGGCGTCAAGCCCGACGCGAAGGCCGACGCGAAGACGGACGCGAAGACGGACGCGAAGACGGACGCGAAGACGGAGAGCAAGACGGCCCCGAGCACCGCGCCCGTCCTGACCTCCAACGTTAACGGGGTTCACGGTTCACGGTTCACCGTTCACGGTTCATGGGTTCAAATGAACCCGTGAACCTGTGAACCTGTGAACCCGTGAACCCGTGAACTGTGACCGCGTGAACCTGTGACGTTCACCGACCTTCTGAAATTCGGCAACAAGCGCGATCCTGAGGTCCCTCCGGTCGCGGCCGGCGCGGTGTCGATGCGCGGACCGGAACCGGTCATCCCCTCCAAGGCGCTGCCCAAATTCCTGAGCGCGCTCTCGCAGCAGGGCGCGCCCGTGCTCGTGGACTTCGGGCCCGTGCTCGGCTCGAACGTCGCGTTCTTCGGCGAGCAGCTCGGGTGCAAACTGTTCATCGAAGACCTCGCCGTGGACCTCGATCGGCACACGCGGTCGGGGAC
>QHWR01000033.1:0-7777 GCA_003223835.1 Acidobacteriota bacterium
AGCGCAGCGACGAAGACGAGGAGGGCCTGTCGCCGCTCGTTCATGCGGGCCGCCAGAATATCAGACGCGTGCGCTGCCGACCGGCGAGCGGCGCGTCAAATGGTATCCTGTTGCTCCCACCTTCTCGTCATGGCGTCCGAGCGCGATCGTTCCACGTTCGTCCAGCCGCTGCCCGCCAAACCGAATCTGGGAATGCAGCAGAAGCGCGCGAAAGCGCTGCTGCGCGAGGCGTGGGCCGCCAGGCCGGACGCGCTCGCGCGCATTCGCGCCCTTCACCCGGCGATCCGACCGACCTGCCGACGGGCCGCGACGATGTGGACGCCGTGCTGCGCGCGTATCTTGTCGCCGCCCGCGCTCCTCGCTGACGCCCTAGTGTGCCGGAGAAGGACTCTCGACGAGATGAGGCGTGGGCTCCACCATCGCGCCGGTGGGGCTCGCCATCATGCTGGTCGATCCTTCCGCGTGGACGTAGGCTTCCTCGCCGTGTTGCGTGACGTCGAGGCCGCTGCTCTCATCGGCCGCGTCCGCACGCAATGGAACCACCGCGCCAATCAGCTTCAGCAGCACGAACGTCATGACGCCGCTGTAGGCGACCGCCGCCAGCACCGCCGTTGACTGAATGATCACTTGTGCGGGATTGCCGAACAACAACCCGTCGGCCACGCCATTGAGAGCCTTCTGTGCGAACACGCCGGTCAAGAGCGCGCCGACGGTGCCGCCCACGCCATGCGCCGCCATCACGTCGAGCGAATCGTCGAGCGAGGTGCGCGCGCGGAGAATCAAACAGAAGTAAGTCGGAAACGCAGCGAGCGCGCCGAGCGCAATCGCGCTCATCGGCCCGACGAACCCGGCCGCCGGCGTGATGGCGACGAGGCCGACGACGATCGCGGTGGCACAGCCGACGGCCGTCGGCTTTCGCGATCGCGAGGCGTCGAGCAACGTCCACACGACGAGCGTCGCGGCGGGGGCCAGCATCGTCGCGGTGAACGCCAAGGCGGCAATCCCGTTGGCCGCGAGCGCGCTGCCCGCGTTGAAGCCAAACCAGCCGAACCACAGCAGCCCCGCGCCCAGCAGCGTGAACGGCACGTTGTGCGGCAACAGGGACGAGGACGGATAGTCGCGGCGTTTGCCCACGATGATCGCGGCAATCAACGCGGCGACGCCGGCGTTCGCGTGCACGACCGTTCCTCCGGCGAAGTCGAGCGCCCCCAGCTTCGACAGCCATCCGCCTCCCCACACCCAATGGGCGATGGGGCTGTACACGAGCACGGCCCACAACACGATGAAGGCCACGTACGCCGAAAACCGCATGCGCTCCACGACCGCTCCGGAAATCAGCGCCGCGGTGATGATGCAGAAGGTGGCCTGGTAGCACATGAACAGCAGGTGCGGGATGGTGCCGTTCGGTTCCAGGCCGACGCCTCGCAGGAACACGCGCGAAAGATCGCCGATCAATGGATTGCCCGCGCTGAAGGCGAGGGAATAGCCGATCATGGCCCATGCGACGGCGACGAATCCGAGCGCCACGAAGCTCATCATCATCGTGTTGAGGGCATTCTTCGAGCGGACCAGCCCGCCGTAAAAGAACGCGAGCGCCGGCGTCATGAGCAACACGAGCGCGGTGGAAATCAGCATCCATGCGGTATCGGCCTGATTCATTGCACACCTCGCGAGAAACGTCGGTTCCCGTTGACGGCGCACGCAGGAGCAAGACGGGGACCAGCCGGCTCAGGCGGTCAAGATCGCGCGGTACGGCAGGAAACGGTGTATTTCACGCAAAACTCGCCCGCACGATCGACGTGTGGGGACGACGACTCGACGAACATTCATGTCGCGTCCGCCTTTCATTGAGACACTTTCGTCGTAGTCGTAGACGTCGCATCGCGCGCAGGGATCGATCCCACGGCTCGTCGGTCGCCGCGAAGGCGGCCTTGCCCGATCGCGAGATGAACATTTTTGTCGGCTGCCGCCCAAACCCAACAATCTTGTTGCGCGCGGTCAGCCCTGTTCGTGATCACGAGCAGCCTTGAAAGGCTGCGCTACGAATCGCGGCTGTACGCGAGGAACAAATCGTACGCGGGGTTGGCGCGCTCGCGCTGATAGCGGTAGTCGAGCCGCTTCAGAAACGTCTCGAAGTCGCCCATCTCGTGCGGCGGCACCTCGAAGCCGGCGAGCACGCGCCCGAAATCGGCGCCGTGATTGCGGTAGTGAAAGAGGCTGATGTTCCAGCGTCCGCCAAGGTTGTCGAGAAACGCCATCAACGCGCCGGGGCGTTCGGGGAATTCGAACCGGTACAACTGCTCGTTGGCGACGTCCTGGCTGCGGCCCCCGACCATGTGCCGGACGTGCAGCTTGGCGACTTCGTTGCCCGTCAGATCGACGGTGTCGTAGCCGAGCCCCTCGAGCGTTGACGCCAGCTCGCCGGCGTCCTGCCGCGACAGCGTCGCGATGCCGACGAAGATGTGCGCCTGATCGCGTCCGCTCAGCCGGTAGTTGAATTCGGTGACGACGCGGCGGCCGATCGCGCTGCAGAATTCCCGGAACGCGCCGGGGCGCTCCGGAATCGTGACGGCGAACAGCGCCTCGCGCGCCTCGCCGACCTCGGCGCGCTCGGCGACGAAGCGCAGCCGATCGAAGTTCATGTTGGCGCCGCTGAGGATCGCCGCGAGGCGCGCGTCCACCGTGTCGCGGACGATGGGAAACGTCAGCTCGCCGACCTCGCGCACCGCCACGCCGTCGGCGAAGATGCCGACCCGATCGAGCGCGATCCGCCGTCCGGCTTCGAGCGACCGATACATCGCATCCGCCTCGAACGGCTCGACGCCGACGACGCGCACCGCGGGCCGGAGCGCCTTGACGTAACTGGCGATTCCGGCGATCAGGCCGCCGCCGCCGACCGGCACGAAGATCGCCGACACGTTGCCCAGCCGGTGACGCAGGATCTCGTCGCCGATTGTGCCCTGGCCGGCGATGACCAGCGGATCGTCGAACGGATGCACGACGATGCACCCCGTCGTCGCCGCGAGCTCGTCGCACCGCGCTTTCGCGTCGGCGTAGCTGTCCCCCGCGAGCACGACCTTCGCCCCCATCTCGCGGACCGCGTCCACCTTGATCTCGGGCGTCGTCTGCGGCATCACGATCAACGCGCGCAGCCCGAGGTGACGCGCGGCAAACGCGACGCCCTGGGCGTGGTTGCCGGCGCTGGCGGCGATGATGCCGCGCGCGCGCTCCGCGGCGGAGAGGTGCGCGATGCGGTTGTAGGCGCCGCGAAGCTTGAAACTGAAAACGGGCTGAAGGTCTTCGCGCTTGAGCAGGACTTCGTTGCGCAGCCGGCGCGACAGGCGCGCCGCGGGTTCGAGCGGCGTTTCGTGTGCGACGTCGTACACGCGGCTCGTCAGGATGAGCCGAAGCATCGTGTCGGGCGTCGGCACGTTCGGGTCGATCGTCATCGCGCGGAGAGCGAGTGGATGTCGTTGAGAATGCCCGCCGCCGTCACCTCCACGCCCGCGCCGGGGCCGCTGATGACGAGCGGGTCCGTCCGGTAGCGGCGCGTCGTGAACGCGACGAGGTTCCGCGTGCCGGCCAGCGCGGCGATCGGGCTCGACGCGGGAACGGCGACCAGCCGCGCGGACACCGACCGCGACGTCGCGGTCACGACGTATCGGAGGACGCGGCCGCGCGCCGCTTCGCGCGCCACGCGCGCCGTCCACTCGCCGTCGAGCGCCGGCAGCCGCTTCATGAATTCGGCGAGCGGTAGACGCTTGAGCGCACGCGGGACGAGATCCTCGGCGGAGGGCGCGGTCCCGCGATAACCGAGCAGCCGCGCCAGAATCAGCGCTTTGCGCGCGGCATCCTGTCCGGACAGGTCTTCGCGCGGATCCGGCTCCGCGTAGCCGCGCTCCACCGCTTCACGCACCGCCGCTGAAAACGGCCGTCCGCTCGACACCGCGGACAGGACGTAGGTCAGCGTCCCGCTGACGCAACCGTCAATCTTCAGCACGCGATCGCCGGTGTCCACGAGCTTGTGGAACGTGTCGATGATCGGGAGCCCCGCACCGACCGTCGCCTCGTAGCGAATCCGCCGGTCGGCCGCGCGCGCGGTCGTCATCAGCCGCGCGCAGCTTTCCCACGATCCGGCCAGCGGCTTCTTGTTCGCCAGCACGACGTCGAAGCCGTGCCCGAGCGCGGCGCGCAGCAGATCGCCGGTCTCCTCGCTCGTGACGTCCACGATGACCGGCCCCGACACCGCGTGGCCCGCCATGGTCGTCAGCGCCTCGGCGGCGGAGGCGCGGTGGCCCCCCAACGTCGCGAGCAGCGCGCCGGCGTCCTTCTCGCGCGCGAGCCCGAGCAGGCGCCGTCGCGACAGGCCGCGCGGCTCGAAGACGTATCCGGATCGATCCAGCAGGCCGACGACGCGGACGTGCGCGTGTCCGTTCGACGCGGCGATTTGATCCGCGAGCGCGCGGCCCACGCGGCCGAAGCCGAGCAGCACGACGTCCGTCCGCGGCTCGGCGATCGGCTGCCCTCCGCCGATCTTCGAGAGCTGAAACGCGGCATGGATCTGCTGCGCCGCCTGCTGCGCGTCCGCCTCGCCGACCACGAACGAGATGTTGCGCTCCGATGATCCCTGCGCGATCGCGACGACGTTGATGTTGCCGGCGGCCAGCGCCGAGAACACGCGCGCCGCGATGCCCGGCGTACCCGCCATCCCCTCGCCGACGACGGCGACCACCGCCATCCCGGGGCGCGCGCTGACGTGGTCGATGAGATTGGTCGCCAGCTCGTGACGGAACGCCTGGCGCACGCTTCTGACCGCGCGATCCGCCTCCGTCGCGGGCACCGTGAAGCCGATCGAGCTTTCGGACGAGGCCTGGAAGATCGTCGAGACCGAGAGGCGCTCCGCGTCGATCGCCGCGAACGTGCGCGCCGCGATCCCGTGCACGCCGATCATGCCTTTGCCGGCAACGGTCACGATCGCCTGGCCGTGCACGATGGCGATCGCTTTGACCGGATACGCGCGTGACGCGCGGCGCGCCGACACTTCGGTGCCCGGACGGTTCGGGTCCAGGAACGATCGCACGTGCAGGATGATGCGCGTCCCGGCGATCGGGATCAGGGCGCGCGGGTGCAGCACCTTGGCGCCGTAATGCGCGACCTCGCCCGCTTCGCGGTGATGGAGCTGAGGAATCAGCCGCGCGTCGGGAACGAGGCGGGGATCGGCCGTGAGGATGCCGGGGACGTCCTTCCAGAGGATGACGCGGCGCGCGCCGAGCGCCCGCCCCAGGAGCGTCGCCGTCAGATCGGAACCGCCGCGGCCGAGCGTGGCCACGCTGCCGTCGGGCGCCCGTCCGATGAAACCTGGCACGACGGCCGTGGTGTGCGACGCCAGCAACGGCCGCAGCGTTCGTCGCGCGCATGCGGCCGTCTCGCCGAGATTCGGGGCGGCGCCGCCGTGCTGACCGTCGGTCGAGACGATCTCCGCGGCATCGACGAACGCCGCGCGATGCCCCGCGCGCACCAGCGCGGCCGCGAGAATCCTCGCCGAGATGCGCTCTCCACGCGACACGAGCAGATCGCTTGCGCGCGGCGCCACGTGTCCGAGGACGCCGACCGCGACGCACAGGTCGCGGTACTCGCGCGCGACCGCATCGAGCGCGGCGAGCAGCGCCCGGCGCGCCGCGCCCGGCGGCACGAGGTCACGAACGACGCGCTGGTGGCGGCGGAGGAATTCCGCGGCCGGCCGTCCCGCCGCCTCCGAGCCGTCCTTCACGGCGCGATGCGCGCCGCCGATCAGCATGTCGGTGACGCCGGCCAGCGCCGACGCCACGATCACGAGCGGATCCCGATGCGCGGTGATGAGCGCGACCGCCCGTTCGATGGCCCGCGCGTCGGCGAGCGACGCGCCGCCGAACTTCCACACCTCCAACCGTCCGCGCGCGCCGACGCCGGCGTCCGGCTTCATGCGTGACCCTCCGTGACTCCATCGATCGCCCTTCGCACGGCGTCGTAGTCGTTCGGCAGTTCCACCGGGGCGTTGGCATGACGGGCGTCGACGTCCGGGAGCCGCCCCGTGTGATACGCAACCTTGAAGTCCGCGAACTTCAACCCGTTCGCGGTCGAGATCACGACCACGCGAGCAGTCTTGCCGACGTCGCCACGCGCCGCCAGCTTCTCCAGCGCCGCCAACGCGACGCCGGTATGCGGGCAGGTGAAGAGTCCGGCGCGGTCGGCGCGCGCGGCCGCATCGGCGAGTTCCCGCTCGGTCGCCTGCTCGACGATGCCGTCGTACCGCTGAAGCGTACGGATCGCCTTCTCGACCGACACGGGGTTGCCGATCTGAATGGCGGAGGCGATCGTCGTCCGCGCCGCGACTGGCTCGAAGCGCCACTGGTTGCGATACGCACGATACAGCGGATTCGCCGCGGCCGCCTGTGCGACGACGATGCGCGGCCGCTTCACGATCAGGCCGAGGTCGAGCATCAGGTCGAAGCCGGCGCCCAGCGCGCTGACGTTGCCGAGGTTGCCTCCGGGGATGACGACGAGGTCGGGCACTTCCCATCCGAATTGCTGGACGATTTCGATCGACAGCGTCTTCTGTCCCTCGATGCGCAGGCTGTTCATCGAGTTGGCGAGATACACACCGTCTTCCTGCGCCAGCCGCCGGACGATCGTCATGCAGCCGTCGAAATCCGTGTCGAGCGCGAGCACGCGGGCGCCGTTCGCGAGCGGCTGGACGAGCTGCGCCGGCGTGACGCGCCCGCGCGGAAGAATGACGACGGCGGGGATGCCGGCGGCGGCGGCGTACGCGGCGAGCGAGGCGGAGGTGTCGCCCGTTGACGCGCACGCGACCGCGCGAACGCGGGCGCCGTCTCCGATCATCTGTTTGACGACCGACACCAGCACCGTCATCCCGAGGTCCTTGAACGACCCCGTATGCGACAGCCCGCACTGCTTCACCCACACGTCCTCGACGCCGATCGCGCGGCCGTATCGCTCGACGCGCAGCAGGCTCGTCGCCCCTTCATTCATCGTCACGAGGTTCTCGTCGCGAAGCTCGGGACACACCCACTCCTTCTTGCTCCACACGCCGGAACCGTTCGGTTTGGCCGCGTGGGCGTAGCGCTCGTCGAAGCAGCGCTTCCAATCGGCCGCGCCGCGCGCGCGCAGCGCGTCGACGTCATGGACGACCTGGAGCAGACCGCCGCATCGCGGACACTGATAGATCGGCTGCCAGATCGAAATCTCGCCGGGGCAGCCGGCGATGCAGCGGAACGCGGCGCGATAGGGCATGGCTATGCGCCGCGC
Source organism: Acidobacteriota bacterium (assembly GCA_003223835.1). Classification (GTDB taxonomy): domain Bacteria; phylum Acidobacteriota; class Vicinamibacteria; order Vicinamibacterales; family 2-12-FULL-66-21; genus Gp6-AA38. The sequence continues at coordinate 7,306 of QHWR01000033.1, forward strand.
GGCTGGTGCGCCGCGAGAATCCGGATCGTGCACGGGACGCGAAGCCGCCGGTACATGTCGTCGAGCAGCGCGGCGACGTCGGGCGCGCCGTCGGTGGCGAACGCGACGATGGACGGTCCCGCGCCGCTGAGACACACGCCGAGCAGCGCCGGATGGTCGAGCGCGAGCGCCTCGGTGAGGCCCGGCACGAGCGGCGCCCGGTACGGCTGGTGCCATCGATCGCGCAGCGCCTCGCGCAGATCGCCAAGCCGTCCGGTTTCAATGGCCCGAACGAGCAGGAGCGCGCGCTGCAGATTGAAGACCGCGTCCGACAGTTTGATGGCCGGCGGCAAAACGCGGCGCGCGACCGCCGTCTCGAGCGGCACCCCCGGCGTCGCGATGACGATGCGGATGTCGTCGGGCCAGCGCCACCCGCGCAGCAGCACACGCCCGTCGTCGCCCTGGCAGCTCAGCGTGATGCCGCCGATGAGCG
>QHWR01000033.1:7794-14269 GCA_003223835.1 Acidobacteriota bacterium
AGCGACAGCCAGTCTTCCGCGTCGCGCGGCAACGTCACCGCCTCGTAGAGACGGAAGCCGGCGATCGTCGCGGCGCCGCTGCTGCCGAGACCCGCGCAGCGCGGAATCGTGCTCCGGACTTCGACCCGCAGGCCGGGCGCGGCGATGCCGAACCGCGCGCGCGCCAGCCGGAAGGCCGCCTCGATCCGGTTGTCGCCGACGAGCGGTCCGTCGGGGAAGTGGAATGCGAGCGCGTCAGGAGATCCGGGACAGACGTCAACGATGCGGACGCGGAGGTACAGCTCGACGGCGACCGACAGCGTGTCGAACGCCGGGCCGACGTTGCTGATCGATCCGGGTACCGCGATCTCGAGTGCTTGCACGCGTCTCTCCGGCGTTTGTTTCCTCGGTGCGTCGCGCCTCGGCGTCACGAGCAGGTCTGAAGACCTGCGCTACGAAGTTACGAGCAGGTCTAAAGACCTGCGCTACGAAGGCGGTCGTCACGAGCAGGTCTGAAGACGCGCTCTGGATCGTTGCCGTAGCGCAGCCCTTCACAGGGCTGCTCGTGATCGTCCGTCACTCCGGGTCGCAAAAAAAACCCGCCGGCCTCTCGGGCCGGCGGGCTGTGCATTGCGTCGTCTTCGTCGATGTTACGAACGGGCCACGCACACGCCACCGACCCCGGGGATTCGCGTCATGCAAATCCCCGTGGTGATCGTCGTCGTCGTGCAGGTGTGCGCGGACACGAATTCCAGTATACGGACAGGCGGCGGAGAGTCAAGTAGGGCCACGGATTATGCGGAATTACACGGACCGAAGGAGGGCCGCGGATCACACGGAATTACACGGAACCAATAGGTCTTTTTTATCCGTGTGATTCCGTGTCATCCGTGGCTCGTGTCGTCCGTGGCGAGCAGTGGCTGCAGATGAATGCCGCATTCGAGTTTCTGCCCGCCCCACCGGCCGGATCGCGCGTTCGAGGGATCGAGCGGCAGCGACGTGCACGGCTCGCAGCCGATGCTCGTGTATCCAAGCTCGTACAGCGGCAGCAGCGGAATGTCGTGCGTCTTCGCGTACGCCCAGACTTCTCTCGTGGACCAGCCGGCGAGCGGACTGACTTTCCGGAGCACCTTGCCGCGCGGCAGCGTGAACGGCGCGACCTGCGCGAGCGCCGCGCGAGTCGCGGACTGCTCGCGGCGGAGACCGGTGAACCAGACGTCGTACGCGTCGAGCGCGGCGAACAGCGGATCCACTTTGTGCCGCGCGCAGCACGCGTCCGGATCGTTTCGCCACAGCCCCGGCAACGGGGCGTCCGCGCGCAGCACGATCAGATTCAATTTCCACCGCTCCGCCAGCTCGTCGCGGTACGCGAGCGTCTCGGGGAAATGGTGAACCGTGTCGAGAAACAGTACCGGGATGTCGGCCCGCTGTTCGCGCAGCAGGTGGACGAGGACGACGCCCTCCGCCTGGAAACTGCACGTCACGCACGGCGCCGTCGCGCCGGCGAGCTCGGCGGCGATCAGGCGCGCCTCGGCCGTCATGTGAGGATCTCCTCCAGAAGATCGCGCACGGCGTCCACGGCGGCGCGGTCGGTCGCCGCGTCGCGCGCCGCGCGCGCGAGGCGCGCGGCGACGCCGGCCGCGACCTCCGCGCTCCGCGGGTCGCCGACGGCATCGGCGATCATGCCGGCGCCCGCGGTGAAGTTCGTCGCCGGATCGATCAGCACGAAGCTGCCGGTGATTCGGTTCTCGGCGTACGGGTCGAACGCCAGCGGACGCGCCGTCGCCACCTGGACGCGGCCGATCTGATTGAGCGCCAGCGCGCCGTCGATCTCGGCGGTCACGCTCCGCGCGGAGTGCTTGAGCACGTACGGCCGTTCGGGATCCAGCGGCCGCTCGTCCATCCAGACGACGTCCGCGGAAAACCGCTTGCCGACGTGCAGCGGCGTCGTCGCAATGAAATCGCCGCGGCTGATGTCGACGTCGTGGTCCAGGACCAGCGCGATCGACATCGGCGCGAACGCCGTCTCGAGGTCGCCGTCCCATGTGACGATGCGCGTGACGCGCGACCGCATGCCGGACGGCCAGATCGTGACGGCGTCACCGGCGCGAATGACGCCGGACGCGATCTGACCGGCGTAGCCGCGGAAGCGGTGATCGGGCCGCAGGACGAGCTGCACCGGCAGCCGGAACGCGCCGACGGCGAGCGCCCGGCCCGCCTCCACCGTCTCGAGATAGGGAAGGAGGGCAGGGCCGTCGTACCACGGCGTTCGGGCGCTCTTCGTCGTGACGTTGTCGCCGTGGAGCGCGCTCAGCGGAATCGCGTGCAGTGTCATCGCGGCCGTCCTTCCGCCTGAAGGCGGAAGATCCTCGAGCAGCGCGCGGAACTCGCCGCGCATGCGCTCGAACGGATCCCGATCGAACCCGACGAGATCCATCTTGTTGACCGCGAGCACGAAGCTCGAGATGCCGAGCAGCCGCGCGATCCGCGCGTGACGCCGCGTCTGCTCGCGGATGCCGTGGCGGGCGTCCACGAGCAGGATTGCGAGATCCGACGTCGACGCGCCCGTCGCCATGTTGCGCGTGTACTGCTCGTGGCCGGGCGTGTCGGCGAGGATGAACTTGCGCCGCGCGGTGGCGAAGTAGCGATACGCGACGTCGATCGTGATGCCCTGTTCGCGCTCCGCCTTCAGTCCATCGGTGAACAGCGAGAAGTCAATCGGGCCGGCGCCCCTGTTTCGCGACGCCGCCTCCACCGAGCGCACCTGGTCCTCGTACACGCCGCGCGACTCGTACAGCAGCCGTCCGATCAACGTGCTCTTCCCGTCGTCGACGCTGCCGGCCGTGCAGAGGCGCAAGAGTCCTGACATCAGAAGTACCCTTCGCGCTTCTTGATCTCCATCGAGCCGTCCTGGTCGTGGTCGATCACCCGCAGCTGACGCTCCGAGTGGCGCACCGCGATCAGCTCCTCGATGATTTTCGGGACGGTGTCGGCATCCGATCGGACGGCGCCGGTGCACGGGGAGCATCCGAGCGACCGCATGCGGCACCTGACGCGCCGCGGCCGCTCGCCGGGCAGCAGCGGCACGAACGGCTGCTCCGGCACGATGAGGCTGTTGCCGCGGACGATCACGTCGCGCTCGCGCGCGAAATACAGCGGGACGACCGGAATTCGTTCCGCGTCGATGTAGCGCCACACGTCGAGTTCGGTCCAGTTCGACAGCGGGAACACGCGCACGCTCTCGCCAGGGCCGAGACGGCTGTTCAGCAGGCGCCACAGCTCGGGACGCTGGCGCTTCGGGTCCCACTGTCCGTTCGCGTCGCGCAGCGAAAAGATGCGCTCCTTCGCGCGCGAGCGTTCCTCGTCGCGCCGCGCGCCCCCGAACGCGGCGTCGAATCCGCCGTCGTTGAGCGCGTCGAGCAGCGCCTTCGTCTTCAGCAGCCCGCAGCACCGCTGCGTGCCGACCGCGAACGGCTGCGTCCCGTCTGCAATGGCGTCCTGGTTCGTGTGGACGATCAACCGCGCGCCGATGGCGGCCGCCTGGCGGTCGCGAAACGCGATCATTTCGCGGAACTTGTACGTCGTGTCGATGTGGAGCAGCGGGAAGGGGATCGGCCCGGGGTAAAACGCTTTCTGCGCCAGCCGCAGCAGCACCGAGGAGTCCTTGCCGATCGAGTACAGCATGACCGGGCGCTCGAACTCCGCGGCCACTTCGCGCAGGATGTGGAGGCTCTCCGCTTCGAGCGCCTGCAGATGGCTCAGCGTCGTGGACGGCGCGCGCGACGGCTCGTCGAATGTGGTCAGCAGGGGCATGGTCATCGTGTGCTGAACTCCGAAAACGTCAGCGACGCCCGGCGCGGCGCGGAGAAGAACCGATACAGCAGGACGAGGTCGACGGCGACAACCGCCGCGAGCACGCCGTACGCCGCCGCCGTTGCGACGACGTGCAGCGTGCGGAGCAATGTCGAGATGCCGAAGCCGACGACCCAGGCGTCGAAGCTCATGCAGATGCGCCGGAACGTCTCGGCGTCGATCCGGCGGATCAACCAGGCGCCAAACGGCACGCCAATCAAGAGACCTGGCAGGATCGCGGGGATCACGCCGAAGCTGGCGCTCGTGTAGAGTCCGGCATACGCGTACGCGATGGCCGTGAACGTCGCCTCCGCCAGCCGCACGAAACCGAGCGCCGCGCGGAATTCGCGCTTCGCGAGCCCCTGGTTGTTCAGCATCAGCGCGAGCGGCGGACCGGAAATCGTCGTCAGCGAATAGAGCAGACCGACGCCGGTACCGAAGGGCACGCCGATCGATCGCTCCGATCGAATCGGCCGCCGGTAGCCGGCCGCCTGAAGCAGGATGAGCGGCAGCAGCAGGGCGAACGTGCCGAGCTTCAGCCAGTCCGGATGAACGCGCGCGACGATCAGCGTGCCAACCGCGACGCCGGGCACGAGCCCGACGACAATCGGCAGCATGCGGCGGCGAATCTTGCGGACGGCGTCGCGATTCACCCACAGGACGTAACCGTTCAGCGCGACTTCCACGAGCACGAGCGCCGGGTTGAGCACGCGGTTCGTGAGGAACAGCAGCCCGAGCGGCACCGTGATGGACGAGAACCCGTATCCCAGCGCGCCGTTGACGACGGCGGCGGCCAGCGTGATCGCGACGAGTTCCAGCGTGTGGGGCGACATGGTCAGTAATGAGCTTCTCTCTTGCGCCCTTGCTCCGCGTATGCGTGGCCGGGCACGCGAAACGGTTCGATTGGGAACGCCGGGCGATCAGTGGGAGAGAAGCGGGGTTAGAGCGGGAATCGAAAGAGGCCTCTCACCAGCGCGTCGCCGGCGCGGTACAGACGCATCGACACGCGATCGACGCGATGGGCCGGCGGCAACACAGCAAGTGAGAAATCATGCGGACTGAACGTACTTACCACGATTACCGGCCATCATGTCAAGCAGCCATACCTCATCCGTCATCCCTCATCTCTCATCGGACTAGGGATTGGGATTGAGGCGTGCGCAATTGATTCTTCGACGGGGACCGCCGCGCCGCGCGGACGGGCGAACGCGAGCCGCAGCAGCGGCGGCGTCATCATCGTCGTCGCGAGCACGACCACGACCGAAGCGGAGAAGATGTCCTGGCCGACGAGGCCGTGCGCGAGACCGTAGCCCGCGATGATCAGCCCGACCTCTCCGCGCGAGATCATCCCGACGCCGACGCGAACCGATTCGCGCGTCGAGAAGCCGAGAACCCGCGCGACCGCGCCGCACCCGACGATCTTCCCGAGGACGGCGATCGCGATGAGCGCGATCGTGAACGCCCACTGCGCGCCGAGGGCCCGCGCGTTGGCGCGCAGGCCGATGCCGATGAAGAACACCGGCACCAGGACCGAATACGTCAGCGGATGCACGCCCGCGTCGATCCGCTGCTTGAAGCGCGTCCGGGTGAAGAGCACGCCTGCGAGGTAGGACCCCGTGATGGCGGCGACGCCGCCGACGAGCTCGGCCGCCCACGCATACAGGAACGCGACGACGATGACCGTCGCGAGCAGCCCCTGGCTGACGCCGAGCGCGTCGCCCCACGCGGCGATCCGGTCGAACTGACGCCCGGCCAGCCACGCCACGGCGAAGAAGATCGCGATGCGCACGACGACGAGCGCAATGCGCGCGACGTCGACAGCGCCCGTCGCCTGCGCGAACGCCACCACCACCGACAGCACCACGATCCCCATGACGTCGTCGATGACCGCGGCCCCGAGAATCGTGGATCCCTCGCGTGACTTGAGGACGCCCAGCTCCATCAGCGTCTGCGCGGAGATGCTCACGCTCGTCGCCGTGAGGATGGTGCCGACGAAGAGTCCCTCCCAGAACACCGGCAGGCCGAACGCGGACGCGATCGCGATGCCGCCGGCCATCGGCAGCACGACGCCGCCGGCGGCGGACCAGAACGCGACGTGGCCGACGCGGCGGAGCTCGGCCAGATCGGTCTCGAGGCCGGCGACGAACATCAGCAGGACGACGCCGACGTCCGCGAGGTCCTGGACGATCGCCATGAGCGACGGACCGTCCGCGCCCGGCGCAAACGCCCGCCACCCGAGCACGTCGAGCGCCGTCGGACCGAGCACGAGACCGGCGAGGATTTCGCCGAAGACGGCGGGCTGGCCGAGCCGGCTCGCGGCGGCGCCGGCGAGCTTGGCCGACGTGATCACGAGCGCGAGGAGCAGCAGCAACTGCAGCAGGTGGGACATGGCGGCCCCCTTGAAGTGTTGCACAGGTGGTGCCGCGGCTGCGCGACGACCGCTCCTCGCCGCGTCGTGACACGCGCAGCCGACGCTGCGCGCTACGGACCTGAAGCGGAGCGGTCCGGCTGCAGGCTCCAGACAAAAACGTCGGCCTGATAACCGCGCTGAACATTTATGTCGCGTGGAAGGCGCGGCTCGTCGTCGCCCCGGCGCGCGACGTGCGTCGGCCGAACGTCTGCTCACCCGGTTTCAGACATGAAT
>QHWR01000034.1:0-4005 GCA_003223835.1 Acidobacteriota bacterium
GATCGGCTCCTGCCCGGCCGCGGGCGCCGGCGCCGGTGCGCCCGGACCGCCGGGCCCGGCAGTCGATGGATCGTTGAGGGAGGCGAACGACTCCTCCGGTTCTGGCACCGCGGCCGGTTCAGGGACAGCCGTCGGTTCGGGTACGGCTGTCGGTTCGGGCACCGTGGTCGGTTCCGTCACGGCTGTCGGTTCACCTACCGCCGTCGGTTCCGCCACCGGCCGTACGTCCGTCGCGATGCGCTCGGTGGCGGAGACATCGCCCACGGCGACCGCGGCCTGCTTGCCTTCGCGCACCGCCGTAGATCCCGGGGCCGTTCCGTGGATGGAGAATCCCGCGACCGCTTCGGTTTCCTGCCCCGCCACCTTGAACACGCCGCGGGCCATCTGCGGCACCTCGATCAACGTCCCACCCACGGCGAGATAGAAGGCGAGACTCGACGGATCCTCCGACGACAACCCGGTCATCGATCGCGTCTTCGCGTTGACGAACTCGTCGGCCGTTTTCGACGCGTTGACGATGCCCGCGCCAATCCGCAGCGCGATCCCGATGTTGCCGGGCACGAACATCAGCAGGAGCGTGACGACGTCCCACACCGTGCCCCAGAACCCGTCGTCCGTTTCCCGCTTCGCGCGGAACGAGATGATGTCCCCGAACAGCGATCCCTTCGTGGCGCCGATCGCGGTCTTCGCCGCGGCCACCATGTGGTCGGCCTTGTAGAGATTCCGGATGTTGCTCGACATCCGCTCCGCGCGCTGAAGCCGCGCGCGCGCGTCGAGCACGAAGGAGCGGAGCCCGACGCGGGCGGCGTCCACGTCTCCCTCCAGGATCAAATCCGGGTCGAAGCCCTTCCACGCCGCGACCGGGAGTTTGGCGGTCTCGGCGTCCTGCCGCAGGTCCTCTTCCCGCTTCGTCACCTCCCCTTTCCATTCCTCGATCTTCTTCTCGTCGCCGGAAGACCGACGGACGCGCGGTCTTCATCGCCTGGCGCAGCCGTTCGAGCTCCATGCCGACATTGCGATCGGCTAGGTACCGGCGCTCGACGTAGTAGAGCGCGAGCAGCGCCTGCGACAGGAACGTATTCGTGATCGATCGCAGCTCGACCTCGAAGGCGGCGATCGCGTCGGCGAGACGGATGCCCCACTGCCGGCGAAGGATTTCCTCGATCGATGGCCAGCTCGCGTCGGCGTTCTTGGCGATCATCATCCGGATCAGGGTGGCCCAGTCATCGGGCACCGCATCGATCTGCTTCCGTGCGTCGATCGCGCTGGCCCGGTTCGAGAGCGCCGCCTCGGCGGCGAGCTGGCGCCCGGCCACGAAGGTCGAGGCCCATTCCACCGGATCGAGGGCTTCCGCGGGCTCGCGTCCGTAATCCTTCTCTTCCTGCCGGCGGTACTCCAAAAGCGCCAGCTCGTCCGCCGTCACACCGTACTGCTCGAGGATCTGACCCGCGTTCAGTACGTGTTCAAGGCTCGCATAGGAAACGGGACCGGATCCCTCGCTGCTCGTCAACGCCTCGCGAATGGCCGGATCGAGCGCCGCGATCCCCGCGCGCAGCGTCGACGGATCGCCGGAGATGATCTCGACTTCGACCTTCTCCGCCCTGTCGTAGGTGCCTTCCAAGACGCTGGCGGGCGACCAGAGAAATGGGCGGGCCCGTTCGCCGGTTTCGAGCGCCTCCCTGTAGTGTGTCGGTTGCGAGAGATCGCGTTCGTACACGTGGGTTCCGGGCGCGATCGTGTTGCTGATCAGCACAATCGGCTCGAGCGTGCGATCGGACAGCTCCGCCTGCGCGGAATCGAGGCGTCCTTCGAACGCGGTGATCTTGACGATCGACAGGTTCTTCCCGGGACGCTTCTTGCGCTGCACTCGCGGCGAGGCGTCTCCGCTCGCCTGCTGGACAACGTGCGTCAGCTCGTGGGCGAGCAGCCGTCGCCCGTCGTGCGACTCGGGCTGGAACGCGCCGGACCGGAACGCGATGTCCGATCCCACGGTGAACGCACGCGCATCGATCGCCCGCGACGTTTCGTCCGCCGCCGCGCCCGTGTGCAGGCGAACGGACCCGAGGTCGCGTCCGAAGCGCGGCTCGAAGTAATCGCGGAGCGAGGGCGCGAGCGACTCGCCGCCGCCGCGCAGCGCGTCGATCCGCGTCGCCACCGTCGACGACAGGTGCGGTGCCGGTCCCCGCGATTCGGCCGCCCGCATCACGGGCGGCGCGCCCAGATCGAGCGTCGGAGCGGGGAACGGCTCGGCATGAAAGACGACGTCGATCCCCGGGTGCATACCTTTGAACTGGAAGGCCGCGTTCGTGCAGCCCGAACACGCGGGCAGCGGCTCGATGATCGTGCCGCCCGCCTTGCTGCGCACGGTGTAGATGTGGATCGTGCCTTTCGCGTTCGGCGGCAGGTTCGGCCCGATCTTTTCGAGCAGCTTGATCTCGACGTCGTTGATGTGCGATCCCGGGAACTCTTTCAGCGGGCCCGGGCGGGAGCCGCCGATGTTCTTCGGCGCCGACAGCGTTCTCGTCGTCGGCGTTTCCGCATGCGGAATCGCCGCGCCTTCGCCGAGCGGATCCGTCGCTTGAGAGCTGATCGCGCGGATTTCGCGCGGGGCCGTGTACCCCTCGACGTCGACCATCGCCGCGCCGACGCCTTTGGTACCCTCGGGCATCGGCCCCTTGACCGCGATCTCGTGAAGCCGCGCCGTGATTTCGTCCCACGATCCGGGCGCGGGCGTTTTCAGCGCGGCGCCTTCGGCCGCCAGCGGACCTTCGCGCAGCACCGTGCCGTCGGCCGCGGTGATCCGCACCTGCGGGTTCTCGCCCGTCAAACCGGTGATCTTGATCGTGTTGCCGCCGGCTTCGGCTTCAATCGCGTCAACCGCGCCGAGCGCGCCCGTCGTCGGCGGCGCAGGCGCGCGGAGCATGCGGATCCCGCCGATCGCCACGCCCGCGAGGCCGACGCCGCCCATCACCATGTTGAGCAGTCCCATGCTCATCAACGCGTCCGCCGCGAGCTGCTGATCGCGATCGAGGACGTCGTTGGCCCCACGGCCCAGCGACAACAGCTCGCCGCGCTGATAGTCGGTATAGCCGGAGTAGATCATCTGCGCGGACACCGCCCCGGCCAGCACGTAGGCGCCCGCGATGCCGACGGCGGTCGTCGGTGGAAACACGGTGAGCAGCAGCAGCGCCACCGTCGCGGCGCCGATTACGATCTTCTCGACGATCTCCCACGCTTCCGCGGCGCTGATCTCGCTCTCGACGAGGGCGCGCACGTCCGCGTCGGCGAACGGCAGCAGATCGCGCACGATCGGACGGAGCACCAGGTAGTCGAAGCCAGGCGCGTCGATGCGCCGCATGAATTCCAGGTAATCCGCCTGCCGGCGATCGATCCGCTGATTGATGTCGGCCAACAGCTGTTGAGGGGTCGCCGTGCTTCCGAGCACCTCGCGTGGAATCACGTTGTAGCGATCGGGTCCGAGATCGTTGAGGAACGGATACGGCGTGACCTGCGCCATCAGCCGCGTCGCCTCGGCCGACGCGGGATATCCGGCCTCTTCGCGATTGGCGGGGGCCGGCGCCGTCGTCCCCACTGACGAGGGGGGCGCGGACGGCCGATCCTGCGAGGCCGCGCGGGCCGCGTCCGCCGTCAGTTGCTCGAGCGGCGTCGGTTGCCGGCCGCCGCGGGCCGCCGCCAACTGGCGGTCCATGTCGACCGCCTGCGTGGTGGCGTGGCATCCCGTGCACGCGCGATAGCGCCCTTCGACCTGCTGCTGGAGCACCCACCGCTGGTTCGGGCCGGACGTCTGCAGCCATTGCTCCGCGGCGGGGGCGCCTCCCGTCTGCGCGGCGCGGTTCAGGATCGCGTCGACCTCCGACACGTGGACCTGCGCCTGAATCTGCCCCGGCGTGAGACGCGTGGCGAGATACGCCCGCCACATGTCGAGCGCGCGGCGATTCCCGAGCAGCCGCACTCTCCCGGCGTCGCGGACGAGTTTCTTGAACG
>QHWR01000034.1:4189-7818 GCA_003223835.1 Acidobacteriota bacterium
TTCTTCGTGACGACAACGGTGGCGTCATAGCTCCCCTCGCTGACGTCGCAGACTTCCAGTTCGTACGCGTACGATCGGCCCGGCGTGTCGAACACGATGACGTTGTCGGCGCACGAGATCGTCACGCGCGTGACCCACGCCGCCTCCTTCCCCGTCGCGCGCCGAATCGTTCCGCCGATTCCACGGCCGTCCGACTGCTGAATCACGTGCGTGAGTTCGTGCGCGAGCAGACGCTGGCCGTCGACGGTCTCCGGCGAGAACTCGCCCGCCCGAAACGCGACGTCGGTTCCGAACGTATAGGCGCGCGCGCCGATCGCACGCGACGTTTCGTCGGCGTCAGCGCCCGTGTGCGTGCGGACCGCGCCGAGGTCGCGGCCGAAGCGCGGCTCGAAATAGGACCGAATCCCCGGCGCCAGGGGATCGCCGCGTCCACCGAGCGCCGCGATGCGCGACGCGATGTCGGACGACGCGGACGTCATCGCCGCCGGACCGTCGCGCTTCGTCTGGACGCGCATCGACTGTTCGTCTTCGTCCGCCTGTTCGCACTCCGCGCACTTCCGCTGAACGGCCGGAGGAGACATGCCCTGCGTGCTCACGCTCTCGTCCGGCATCCGCATGACCTGCTCGGCGACGTCGTCCGCCTCGCGCTCGAGCGGATCGTCGGGATGCCCGACCGTGAGCTTTGCCTGCAGGAAGCAGGCGAAGCCGCGGTTGCCGAGCGCGTCGCGCACGGAGCGAACCGACGAGGCCTCGGCGGGCACCGGAGGCGCGGCCGCCGGCGCGGCGGGTGTTCGCGAGACGAGCGGCGCGCGGGCGGTCTCGCTCATCGCCGGCGGACGGCGACGGGGCGTCCCCTCATTCCGTCTCCTGCTCGTCGTCCACCGTCTGATCCTGGCTGCCGGTGCCGGTCGGCGGCGACAGGATCGGAAACGTCGGCGGCGACGACGACCCGCCGCCGCCGCCGAGGCGCGTCGGCGCATCGAGCGTCACGGATCCCGCGATGCCGCGGGACAAGTCGACCCGAACGGTCCGCACGTAGACTTCGCCGTCCGCGCTGGCCTGGCGGATGACGCGGTGGAGGTCGGGATCGCCGAGGTTCAGACGCTGCTGGCTCAGCGCGTCGTTCAACTCCGCCTGCCAGTTCGCGTGCGACGGCTTGCTGCCCTTCTCCACGCCGGGCCTGGTCATGTCGTTGAGGAAGATCTTCGCGCGGGCGGGACGGCCGTTCGCGTCGTACTCCACCTGCACGGTGATCGCGTCGACGCCGCGCACGTTGGCGCCGAGCGGACGCTGGAGGCCCAGCTCACCGTTATCCAGCAGACGGTTGTACGCGTGCGCTTCCTGGATGTCGGGCGGAATCGACGTCGTCGTGACCGCGGACTCGGCCTGCGCCGTCGCGGAGATGAACTTCGGTCCGCGCTCGGCTCCTGCGCCGAGCGATTCGGCCTGACGGCCGCTCACGATGCGCGGCTCGATCGGCGCCGCGGGACGCGATCGCGGCGTCCCCGCGCGGCGGAACCCCATGTCGTCGGCCCAGCTCTGAGGGATCGCGAAGCCTTCCTTCGTCTTGCCGAACCACTTGCTGCCCTCGGGGTGGTAGACGCCGCGGCTCTTGCCGCGCCGCGTGTTGACCCAGACGAGCGGCTCCTGTTGCGGACGGCCGCCGCCGGCGGCGGCAGGTGGAAGGGCTTTCTGCGGCGGCTCGTTCGCACCCCCAGTTGCCGCTTTGACGACGGGCTTCGTCCCAGCGCCGGTTTCTTCGAAGCCATGCGATGGACCCTTGACCGTGCTCGCGTGAATGAGCTGGAGAACGATGTCCTTGACGACCTGCACGATCGCGGTCGTGTCCTGGAGGAGCACCTTGTGCTGCTGATCGGGATCCGCGGCGAGCTTCGGGTCGAGCAGGTGATCGATCATCTGCCACACGGCGGGCACCGCCTGGAGGATCGCGCCGCTCTTGATGAGGAACTGTGTGATCTTCCCGGCGGCCTTCGTCTGCCGGAGGCCGATCACCGACAGCACGATCGTGATCAGGCTCGACCAGAAGGCGGGATCCTTGTAGAAGTTGCCGCGGTCGTGTTTCACGGTCTCGACGAGGCCGCGAATGCCGCTGAGCGCGCCGAGCGCGGCGAGACCGACTTTGACCTCCTCCGCCCCGACGAACGAGAGCGCCACCTGTGTGCCCACGGCGCCCGCCAGCTCCCCTCGCTCCAGCGGCGTGAAGAGCTGTCCTTCCGGCTGCGCGGGCGCGCCGATCAGATCTTCAGCGACCTGTCCGATCAGGTCGTAGCCGGTGCCGACGGTGCTCGCGATACCCGGCTGCCCCGTGGCGGGATCGACCAGCCCGACATCTTTCAGCCCTTCGCCGGCCCGCGCGAGCCCTTCAATCGTGCCGATGCCGGGAACGGCGAGCAGCGCTGCGCTGCCCGTCTTGACGGCCTGACGGATGGCGCGTTCGCCGGTGGGTCCGAGACCACGCTGCTTCCCCGCCTTGACGACGGTGTCGACCGCCGCGTCCTTGAGCTCCTGGTATTGCGTGCCGACCCACACGACGGTGTCGACCGCTTCCGCGACCTGCAACCCTGCGCCCTTCACGGCGCCGATTGTCTCGAGCGTCTTGTCGCGGATGTACTCCTTCGCGAGCGTGGGCCCCTGCTCCTTCACGAACTGGCCGGCGGCCGCGAGCCGATCTTTGTAGTCGGGCGGAATCTTGCCGGTGACCTCGTCGAACGTGCGGCTCGCGCGCGCGAGCCAGCCGTCGTCGGTCTGCCGCGCCAGCGTGGCGGGCGCGCCGGGCGCGTTCGCCTGCTGCACGACGTGCGTCAGCTCGTGCGCGAGGAGCCGTTGCCCTTCGCCAGTGTGCGGCACAAATGCTCCCTGGCGGAACGCGATGTCCGACCCGACGGTGTACGCGCGCGCGCCGACCGCCCGTGACGTTTCGTCAGCGGCGGGTCCCGTGTGCGTCCGGACGGAGCTGAGATCGCGGCCGAGCCGCGGTTCGAAATGCGACCGGATCGCGGGCGCGAGCGGCTCTCCCTGCCTGCGCATCGACTGGACGCGCGACGCGGTGGTGTCGTCGAGCGGAGCCGCGGGCGCCGGCGCGCCCTGCTGCATCGCCGCACCGCCTGCCGCTGGCGGGCGCACGACCTGGTCGGCGACGGCGTCCGCTTCGCGTTCCCGCGGATCGTCCGTGCGGCCGACGGCGAGCTTCGTCTGGAGGAAGCTGCCGAACGCGCGGTTGCCGAGCGCGTCGCGCAGCGCCGCGACGGGAGACGCGATCTGCGACGCCGTGCGGGCGGGCGCGCGCGCCGCGCGCGGCGCGCGGCCGCCCCGAATGGACGTGCGACTCGGCCTGCTCATGTGCGGCGATCAAGCGTTCGCCGGCCGTCCGGACGCCGGTTCATCCGGCGCCCGGGCGGCAGCGAGGCACCCTGTTATCGCTCGTGGCTGAAGTAGACGACGTACGACACGTAGCCCGCGGGCCGGAGCCCTTTCCGTCGCTCGTCGGCCTGGAGGACGTCGATGTTGAGACGCGGCAGATCGCCGCCGAGCGCGGCGCGCGCCGGATCGCCATTGCCGGGGTTGCCCGCCGCGAGGATACGCGTCGGCAGATCCGACGGCGGGCTCAA
>QHWR01000034.1:7835-15742 GCA_003223835.1 Acidobacteriota bacterium
GAGCGACAGATCGGTCGCATTGTCCGGCACGATGAAGCTGCTGGATCCGCCGATCAGGAACGACGTGCGGAAATTGTCGAAGGATCCGATCAGCGCCCCGATGTGTTCGCGGCCCGTATAGGCGCTCTTCGAGGACAGCAGGAACTCGCCGTTCATCTCACGGTCGAAGAACCCGTCAGGCCCGCTCGCCGGCTTCTTCCGTCCCGGATCGACGTAGATCAGCCCGCCCGCGACGATGTTGACCATCATGCCAGGCTTGACCTTCAGCGTGTATGGCTTGTCGCCGCTGGCGGGATACGCGGACTGTCCGCCCGCGCGCGGCGACACGACGAACCGCGTGGCGGGATGCGGCATGGCGCCGCCCGTCAGCACGATGTCGATCAGCCTCTGCTCGTTCGGCTTCAGCGCGATGCTGTACCAGCCCTTGCCGCGATCCTTCAGCCCGATCCGCGCCGCGGTCGGAAACCGAACCGTCCACATGCCAGGTCTCGGCCGCCGCCCCACGAGGTCGATGCGTTCGGCAGGGACGTTGGTCCAGCGCGCACGCAGGTAGAACAGGTTCACGCCTCCCGGGCCCTCTTGCCGCGGCGCCGCGAGCAGGAACCGGTCTTTTACTGTCGACGCAGTGGTGAAGTACAGGTTCTGCTGCACGACGTCCCCCGGCTCGTTCAGATTCACCGGGAATCCGCTGAGATTGATCTTCAGGCACGCGTGATTGACTTTCACGACGTCGAATTCGTTTCGAAGGGGCGAGTAGTCCGCCTCGGTGGCCGGCCATTTGAGCTCCACGGTCTTCTTCTGGCCGACCGCCGTAAACTGCGCGGGCTTCGTGCCGACGACGTGATCCGGGTCGAAGCCGCCGTTCCACGCGAGCAGATGGAAGACGGCGTTGCCGGCGTCCGGTACCGCCACTGGCGACGTGTCGGCGGCATTGGCCGGGTTCACGAGCTGGACATCCGCCGTGAAACTGTTGCGGTCGCTCTCAGGGACACCGGTCGCAGGGATCGGGTTCGGATAGCCGCGCTTGATCGTGCCCGGGGTGTTGTTCGTCCCGGGGGCGGATCCGCTGATGTTCGAGATCACGACGTCGAGCCCGCACGATCCGACCGTCAGCTTCGCGAGCTTCGCCGGCGTGACTCCGCCGTCGTTGGGGCTCACGCTGTTCGGATTGTCGTCCGTCGTCAGGCCGAGCGGAAAGTCGAAGACGAGTGTCCCGTTGGCGGGCTCTTCGATGTACAACTTGGCGCCAATCGCGAGCCCCGTTGCGACCGGGATCGCGTTGCCGACGGCGGATGGGTCGATCTCAATCTCCGCTTCCCAGATTCCGGTCTCCGGATCCTTCGCCGTCCCGTAGTCGTACGAGACCGACCCCTTGATGCCGCCGGGCAATCCCTGTGGATTCCAGGTGCCACCGGAGAAACGGTAGAACGTGATCTGACTTTCAGGGATCGCCTTGGCGCAGTCTTCGTCAGTGGGCGGCGACGGCCGCCCCAGCTCGATCTTGAGCGCGAAGTCCGGGGCGTCGAACGAACCGTTGTTGTTCCCGTCGAAGTACAGCGTCACGATGTCGTTCTGCGTGAACCCGTCGTCGTTCTCGACGTGAATGCCCAGATACATCTTGTCGATGTTCGGGCCCGACTGCGTCGCGGCCATGAACAGCCGCGCGGAATGCGTGTCCGGCAGCATCGAGTTGACCGGGAAGAACGTGTTCGCCGCCACGCCGCCCCAGCCAGTGTCGGCTGCGCAAGCGCCGGGCGGGGAGTTGGCCGTGCCGAGCTGCTTGCCGACAATGATCCCGTTGACCGTGATCGCGGTGTTGATCACCGGCAGACATTCCGCAAAGAGGACCGTGCTCATCGCCGCGGCTACGACGAGCGCTTTCACGAATGGGGCTGTGCGCTGCATGGTGCGTTTTCTCCTTCCGCTGACGCGTTGGCTCCGGTCAAACACTGATGGGAATCACGAGCGAGGCGGCGACCGTGGCCCCGGCGATGTTCGTCGAAACGTTGTAGCGCGCCTGTGTCGAGACGGCATCCGCACCCGGGGTGATGCTCACGCCGCCGACGCGCACGCTTGCGCCGTGCGCGAGAGGCGCCGTCGCGGCGTCGCCCTGACGCGCGATCGTCCAGGTGCCGATTCGCGAGTTCGGCACTTCGTCGACGGTGATGTTGAACGTCGCCGTCTGTCCCGTGTTATTGAAGATGCGGACCCCGACCGACGAGGCTTGCAGCGGCTGCGTCAACGTGACGACGCCGCCGGAGATCGTCGCGTGGAACGGGACCTCGAGCTGGAACTGGATGCGGTCCTCTCCCGGCGGGGCCGGCTGGCCGGCCGTCAGCGTGAGCAGTCCCGTCACCTGATCGATTTCCGCGGGGTTCGAATCCGACACGACGCGAAGTTGCAGCTGACTGGCGCCCGCCGCCACCGTCGTGTTCACGAACAGCGTCGTCTCGGTGCCGACGGCGCCGACCGGCACCCGATTGTTGGGAATGGGATTGCCGGTGTTGTCGACGAGGACGCGCTGCCAGCCCGCCGCCGGCAGAATCGATACCGTGAAGGTGTCGGCCTGCGTCGTGAAACTGCGGACGCGGAACTCGAACCGGACGGTCTGGCCGATCGTCAGCACGCCCGGAGGCGCGTTGACGTAGGCCACCTGGATGCTGCCGCGGGCGATCGTCCTGGCCGCCGTGCCGATCAGGCGCACGATTTCCTCCTGCATGTCCACGGCGGCTGCGAGGTTGCCGGCATTGATCGCGGGCAGGAGTCCCGTGAGCGCGCCGACGTTCGGGTTGTTCAGGCGCTCGCTCAGCCGCGTGACGAAATTCTGGTAGCTCGCGTACTTCTTGACGGACGTGCCGAGCTGCAGCAGGACGTCGCGCCACACCAGCATGAAGTTCTGCTCCGCGTCGTAGAGTTGCTGCAGAAACCGCAGCGCGCCGTTGTTCCCCATCGCGAACGCGTTGAGCTGGGCGAGCCCGGCCTCGGCCGTGTGCGCCACATGCGCCGCCGCCTCGACGCCGAGCACCTCCGCGCCCGTCAGCAGCACGAAGATGCCGTTGAACCCGGTCGTCAGATAACGGAGCAGCGACTGGATGTTCGTCCGCGTGTTCTGCAGCACCTGCTGAAAGCGGACGTTATCGACCACCAGGTTGCCGGCGTTGTCGCGGAACTCTATCTTGCGCAGCAGCGTCAGCTGCGTGTCGCGAAGATCGGTAATCATCGCGGCGGTGATGTTGGCGTTGCCCGCCTGGCGCGCGAGGCGCGCGAGGCGCAGGAACACGTGGCCGGCGGGAGGCGCGTCGATCTGCGGGACGTCTTCCGGATCGCGGAACACGCGCACGGCCCACTCGCGCTTCAGGCGCACTGACGTCTCGACGCCGATGCGCGCGTCCACGAGCGCGGGGTCGTCGAGGTGATCGACCTCGCGCTCGAACACGTCGAGGACGACGAAGAACGGCCGGTCCGCCGCCGGCATCGTCAGCGGCGTCAACCCGGCGCGGACGAAGTTGGGCTGGTTCGAATAGAGCACCGTCCCAGGTCCGTCGTTGCGCGCGAGCTTGCCGTTGACGAGGCAGACGCCGAGCGCGATCTGGAAATCGTTGGCGGGCGCGAGCGCCGGCGAGATCCGGAAGCCGTCGCTGCCGGCCGGCACGCCGCTGCCGATGAACAGGCGGCCGAAGGATTCCAGGTCCGCGCGGCGGATGTCGTCGAGCAGGTTCCAGTCGGCGTCGACCAGCGGCACCGCCTGCTGGATCCGGACGCCGACGTACTGCTTCGCGACCGCGTCGGCGGCGCGTGCGGTCGGGTCCTGTGAGAAATTGCCCATTGCCCTCTCCGGCCTTCAGCGCGAAGGCGATTTCTTCCGTGGTTTCGCGGGCGCGCGTTTGCCCCGGCGCCCCTTCGGGACCAGCTTCCCGGCGGCGACGTCGACCACGTGCGTGTCCGCCACCCGCTCGAGCCCCTCCTGGAAGGCGGCATGGTCCTCCGCCACTTCGATCACGCCGTGCTCCGCGTCGACGAGATGAAAGGGATGCGGCAGGTCGTCGGCCATCTGCCGCACGGACACGATCCCGAGAATTTTGCCGTGGCGATCGTGCTGGACGAAAACGCGCGCCATATCGCGGCTCCTACACCGGCTGCAGCTCGAACACCTGGACGTCGAGCACGAGCGCGACCGCGGAGGTGTTCTGGATCCGCACGCCGCGCGTGAACGCCGGAGGCTGGCCGAGGACGGGCGTCAACGTGGCGAAGTCGCTCCACGTGATGCCGCCGAACCCGCTCGTAATCGTGACGCTCGTGAAGAGTGTCGCGTGGCGGGCGCCGTTGATCGCGTTGACTCTCAGCTCGCTGTTCGCCGCCACGGTCCCCGTCCCCGAGAACCGCGGCACGAGCTTCAACTGCGCGGCCGCCACGGCGCCCGCGGCGATCTTGTCCTGCGACACCGCCTGCGCCGCGATTTGCGCGGTCCCGACGCTGTTCGCGAGCAGCGCGCCGTTGGGCGCCAGCGCCGCGCTGAGCCGGGTGGCCAGGGTGACCGACGACCCGCGCGCGTTCATCAACTCGTCGCGCGCCGCCGCGACGCTCACGTTCAAGCGCCGTTGATCCACGATCGCCGGCGGGGCCGCGGTGATGACCGCGAGGAGCAGCGCATCCGGCGTCGCGATCTGGGCCGCCGAGACCACCACTTCCCACTCCACCTTGTTGCGGACCGCGGTCTCGAACGTCACGTCGCCCGGGTTCGTCAGCGCGGGATCTTCCGCTCCCGTGACCTCGCGCTCGAACACGCGCAGGTACACGTTGCTCGACCCCGCGGGCAGCGGCGCGACGTTCGCGCGATTCGGCTGCGTCGCGTACGTCGTGTCCGTCCGGAGGATCGCTTCGAGGCCGTTGACGAGACACCGCCCCGCGCCGATCGCGAAATCGTTCGCGCCGACGTTCAGGTTCGTGATCCGGAAATCGTTCCCCGAGCCCGCGATGCCGCTGCCGACGTACTGCGCGGCGAGCCGCTGCGGCGACGCCAGGTCCGCGGCGAGGTTCAGCTCGCGATCCAGCGCCGGTTTGCCCTGCTGGAACCGCACGCGGCAGTAGTCGCGGTCGAGCGCGGCGGTGAGTTCGAGCTGCGGACTGCGCGAAAAATTGCCCATGGCCGCTCCTCAGAGCACGAGGCGGACGCGCCGTTCCAGTGTGACCGCGCCGTCCTTCTCGATCAGTGGGTGCCGGATGTAATCGATCATGAACGGCGTCCCGTTCAGATCCCCGAACAGGCCGAACTCGCGCAGCGGAAACGACGGGGCGCCAATCGCCGTCGGCTGATTGGGCCCGAGCGTCGCGACGATCTGCACGCGGTTGGTCGCCGTCGCGACGACGCCGTCGACGTCGTTCAGGTACTGCAGCGTGAGGTTGGCGACCGGAATCGTGAACGGCGCCGGATCCACGAGCTGCACCGTCGTCGCGGCGCTCGGCGGCGGCGGCGACGCCATCGCGTCCCACCCCGCATCGCCGCGCCCCATCTGCATCGAGCGGATTCCCAGCGCCGTGTCGTTGCGGAGGAACGCGGCGAGCAGGATCCGGCACCTCAGCACGATCAGGTTCTTGCGCCAGCCCGAGTCGTAGCGGACGCCCTGCTCCTGATCGATCAGCCGATCGCGGTAGATGCCCTGAATCGAAACCTCCGGCGCGTGCGGCATCTCAGGCTCCTTCGTCGAAACGCGTGGTAAAGAGTCGTGACGAGAGATCGGGGGGCGCAGCGGTGAGATCCGGCAGACCTTTCGTTTCTCCCGGCGCCCACGTGCGCAGGAACCGGACGCCGGGCAGCCGATCGCGATGACTGTCCAGCCCGATCCGAATGAGTTCCGACAGGATCGTGTCCACCATGCGCTCGCCGATGAACACCGGCTTCTCGGTCGGCGGCGGCGCGACGTCGTAGTTGTAGACGGCGTCCGCGTATGCATCGTCGATGAGAAAGGCCACGCGGACCTGGATCGGGAGCGCGTTGCGCAGCGCCTTCGTGAACAACTGGCGCTGCGGCAGCCGCAGCTGCTGATCGGGCGAATCCGGCGCCAGATACACGCCGACAGCGTCGCGCGCGAACAGCCCCGCCTGCGATCGCGGGTCCACCTGCGTCAGGTCGGGACGGCGCGTGTCGCTCGTGTAGCGCTGCATGTCCGAGAGCAGTCCGCGAAAGCTGAGTTTGGTCGTGTTGCGAAAATCGACCGCCGTGGATCCCGAGTAGCGGCCGTCGAGCGTGAGCGTCGTGGGATAGACCCGGCTCTGATACGTCTGGCTCGCGTTGGTGCGAAACACGAGGCGCGTCGATCCGTCGGCGGCGCGGAGCGGCGCCGCCGCGCGCGACGTGACCTGGCCGGTCGTGACGGCCGACTCCGCGTTCTGGGCCGCGGTCGTGACCTGCCGGGTCCAGACGTTCCAGCCGTCGGCGCGGTTCGACGTGTAATAGAGATCCACCTCGCCCGTCGGCGCCATGACGGCCGCCGGCTCGCAGTTGTCGAACGTCGTCGGCGCCGGCGTGTTCTCACGTTCGGTCCAGTCCGCGTTCGTCAGCGCGGGAAAATTCAGGTTGGTGGCGGTGCGCGAGAACACATTGCGCCGACCGTCCGCCTTCCTGCGCGTCCAGAACACCCAGAGACGGGCTTGTGCGGGATCGAACAGCGCGTAGGGCTCTCGGTCGGGCAACGCGTCGGTGGTGAGCGGCTTCGGGGCGCCCCACGCCGTGCCGTCGAAGCGCGTGTACCAGATCTTCCACACGCGGTTGCGCCGCGACGCCCAGAAGAGCCACACGTTCCCCGCGGCGTCCACGCAGGCCGACGGCTCGTCGTCCTCGTCATTTTCGGGGTCGTCGGTCGACGGCGGCGGCGCCGGCGGCGGCGCGCCGAGGCCCAACGCCGGCGCGGCCGATGAATCGTTGACGAGAACCGCGACGACCGACGGCGCGTTGGTTCGCGGCGAACGCAGCTGGAGGGACGCGCCCGCAGCGGTCGCCACACCGGGCATGTCCTTCTCGATCGCGGCGACGACCTGTTCGATCGTCGCCGCCGCGATGTTCGGAAAATCCACGCTGTGAAAGACAATCGATCGAGCGGCGTCGTTGTCGATGCGGATCGTGAGCGTGTCGCCGTCCTTGAGCGCAAAAGGCGCCGCAGCGCTGCCCGTGATCGCCGCGGCCACGCCGTCGGTTCCCGTGACGACGCCGGCCGGGATGCCGAGCTTCGTGGCGAGCGTCGACGCCGGAACGTTCAGCAGCGCCGCGACGCCGGTCGCCCGCGTCCGCATCTGGATGCGGCGGTCGGCGGTCGCCTTCACGTGAACGCCCGGCAGCTCGCGATCGAGCAACCGTGCGACGTCGGCGGGGGACGCCGCCGTCAGCGACGGCAGGTGCTCTGCGCGGACGACGACGCGCCTGGCGACCGCGGCGGGCCCGGCGCCGATGGTGACTTCGAGGACGTCGCCATCGGCGAGCGTGAACGGTCCGGCGATCGTACCGGTCGTCTGCGCGGCGTTGGCGCGGCGGCCGACGGCCAGGGTGAGCAGGCGGAGCGCCGACACCAGCCGGACGGGCCGCGGACGGTAGTCGGCGGAGAAGATCCACATCGACCCGTCCGGCCGCGGAACGATCGATGGATGCTTGCTCATCGCGTCGCCGAACGTGAGCGGCAGGGACGGCTGCGCCTCGTCGCGCTCCTCCAGCTTCGCGAAGAGGTGCCAGCGATCGTGGCCGGGGCCGAGCGCGGTCTTCCCGGCGGCGTCGGCGGGCGCCGCTTCGCGCGCGTGATAGACGATCCAGACGCGCCCGTCCGCGGATCGCAGCGGCGCCACGCGCCCTTCGTACGCGATGTCCAGGTTGACGCTCGCGGGCGCGCTCCACGTGGTGCCGGTACGGCGCGTCTCGGCCA
>QHWR01000034.1:15761-16593 GCA_003223835.1 Acidobacteriota bacterium
AACGGTTGATGGAGGCGCGCAGGTTGGCCGGCACGCCGACGGTGCGGTAATACTGCGGCGCGTAGCGGATCTCATTTCGCCGCCGCTCGAGGTCGAGCGTGATGTCGGTCGGCTGCCCGATCCACTGCGCGAGCAGCGGCAGCAGTTCGCCGTCGACGCGATCGACGTCGTGGAGATCGCGCATCGATCCGGCGTAGCTGCGCAGCACGTCGAAGGGCTCGCCGCAGATCTCGAGCAGCCGGTGGAGCACGCGATCGAGCGCGCCCGGTTCCGTCGGCCGCGCGCGATCGAACATCTGATAGATCTCGGGCAGGCGCTGGAAGAGGTGTTCGTCGGTCTGATACGGCGCGGTCGCGAGCGCGGATCTCAGCGTGGGAAACTTCCGGTCGGCCGCGTCGTACGCGATGACGGCGTAGTAGTAGACCGTCTCGCCTCGCAGCGGGCCGTCGACGTACTGCGCGGCCGCCGCCGCCGGCGTGAGCGGGTCGTGAAACACCTCGGCGGGCGTGCCGATGTCGGACGCCCCGGGGTAGCGGCGCTCGCCCCGGAGCACGCGCACGCCTCGGAACGCCGGCTCGACGGGCGTGCGCCACGACAGCGCGACGCGGCCGCCCGCGAGCGAGTCCACCCGCAGATCGAGGACCTGCATCACGCCTCTCCAGCCACGCCGCCCTCGAGGGCGACGGTCAGATTCGCCCCGAGCACCGCGATCTGGTTCTCGGACAGCTGGATGACGCCGTTGCCGGCGATCGGATCGACGTCGGTCGTCCGCCGGAACCGGTTGACGACGACGAAGTCGACGCCGTCGAGCGCCTCGAGCGCCTCGAACACC
>QHWR01000389.1:0-1414 GCA_003223835.1 Acidobacteriota bacterium
GACGATGCCGAGGAGCGGACGGTGATCGACGCGGACCGTGCGGTGCTGCGGCTGCCGCCGATGCGCGCCCAGAACGTCGGGATGTTTGGCGCCGCGGACGTCGAGGAGGCGCTGGCGGATTTCCGCGGCACGTACTGGCAGACGCCGCCGGCTGTTTCGGCGAGGAAGATCGCGGGCACGCGCGCCTACGTTCTGGCGCGGCGGCACGAGCGGGTCGAGCTGAAGCCCGTCGAGGTCACCGTCCGCGAGCTGGAACTGTTGTCGTACGCGTCAGGGCTCGCCGGCATGCGTGTCGTCTGCAGCGCGGGGTTCTACGTCCCGGGTGCGGTGCGCATCTCGAAACCCTGCGCCGGACCCGCGCCGGGCGGTTCGGGCTGGACGGCGCCGTCACGCTCGATGCGCTCGTCGCCGAGCAGACCCGCGCCGTCGAGCGGCTGCTTCCGATGCACGCGATTCTGGCGGACATGCCCGCCGTCACGCTGACGGAACAGGAGACGCAGCGGGCCGCGCATGGCAACGCCCTGGCGCGTGGGACCTCCCAAGCGGCGGTGGACGAGGGGGAGCCCGAAGGGTCGCGCGTGCAGCTCCTGGACGCCACCGGGACGGTCGTGGCCATCGCGGAACGGCGCGCCGGCGGCCTTTTGCATCCCGTCGTCGTTCTGGTGTAAGATATTGACTCGTTTGAAAATATAGACGCGGTTACGGCGGCCTGGTGCGGGGCACCCCGAGGGTTCTGGGCCGTGCGTGGAGGTCACGTGGCACTCACCAAGGATCGCAAGACCGAAGTCATCGGCAGCTACCGCACCCACGACGGCGATACGGGCTCCCCGGAAGTTCAAGTGGCGCTCCTCAGCGAGCGGATCAATTACCTCACCGACCATTTCAAGTCGCACGCGAAGGATCACCATTCCCGTCGCGGGCTGCTCAAGCTCGTCGGCCAGCGCCGGCGGCTCCTCGACTACCTCAAACGGAAGGACACGGATCGGTATGCGGAATTGATCCGCCGGCTCGGCATCAGAAAATAAGGCAGAAGGGCGAAGGCAGAAGGCAGAGCGGCTCCTCGCCGTTCTTTCTGCCTTCTGCATTCTGCCTTCTACCTTTACACGCGAAGCACTCACAAGCTGGCGCAGCTCAACAGACAGAAAGACTGATCATGCACACACGCGACATCAACATTGGCGGCAGGACCATTTCCATCGAGACGGGGCGTCTCGCGAAGCAGGCGGACGGCGCCGTTGTCGTCCGCTCCGGGGACACGATGGTCCTCGTGACCGCGTGCGCGGCCCCGAGCGCGCGCGAGGGGATCGATTTTCTTCCGCTCACGGTCGACTACCGCGAGTACACGTACGCGTCGGGCCGAATCCCCGGTGGGTTCTTCAAGCGCGAGGGCAAGCCGACCGAAAAGGAAGTCCTG
>QHWR01000389.1:1454-3873 GCA_003223835.1 Acidobacteriota bacterium
GTCATCGCGCTGGTCCTGTCGGCCGACGCCGAGAACGACTCGGACGTCCTCGCGATCACGGGCGCGTCCGCGGCGCTGGCGGTCTCCGACATCCCATTCACGCGCAGCATCGCGGGCGTGCGGGTCGGCTTGATTGACGGCGACTACGTCATCAACCCCACGTTCGAGCAGCGCCGCCGCAGCCGGCTCGACCTCATCGTCGCCGGGAGCAAGGACGCGATCGTCATGGTCGAAGCGGGCGCGAAGGAAGTCTCCGAAGAGGAGATGGTCCAGGCGCTCGAGCGCGCGCACGCCGCGATCAGGGACATCATCGCCGGCATCGAGGCGCTCGCGGGGGAAGGCGGAAAGAGGAAAACGGAAATCCAGAAAAAGGAAATCGGCAAGGAGTTCTACCGCGAGGTCGAGGAGAAGGTCTACGTTCCGCTCAGCGAGGCGATGCGGATCAAAGGCAAGCTCGAGAACTACGACCGCGTCGACCAGGTCCTCGAGGAGCTGATCGCGAGCATCCCCGAAGGAGAGGTCGAGCGGCGCACCGAAGCGAAGGCCATCTTCAAGGAACTCAAGGAAAAGGTGATGCGCGACGAGGCGCTCGAGCGCGGCCGGCGGCTCGACGGCCGCCGCTTCGACGAGATCCGCCAGATCACGATCGAAGTCGGCGTCCTGCCGCGGGCGCACGGGTCGTCGGTCTTCACGCGCGGCGAGACGCAGGCGCTCGTGACCGCGACGCTCGGCACCGCCGAGGATCAGCAGAAGATCGAAATGGTCGAGGGAGAACAGTGGAAGCGCTTCATGCTCCACTACAACTTCCCGCCCTTCTCGGTCGGCGAGGTCGCGTTCCTGCGCGGCCCCGGCCGCCGCGAGGTCGGCCACGGCGCGCTCGCCGA
The DNA here is from genome assembly GCA_003223835.1 of Acidobacteriota bacterium. Classification (GTDB taxonomy): domain Bacteria; phylum Acidobacteriota; class Vicinamibacteria; order Vicinamibacterales; family 2-12-FULL-66-21; genus Gp6-AA38. Next base: position 2,339 of record QHWR01000389.1, read on the forward strand.
GCGCGCGCTCGCCCCGATGATGCCGGCCGAAGAGAATTTCCCCTACACCATCCGCGTCGTCTCCGACATCCTCGAATCCAACGGCTCATCGTCGATGGCCTCGGTTTGCGGCGGATCGCTCGCGATGATGGATGCCGGCGTCCCGCTCAAGACGCCGGTCGCCGGCGTCGCGATGGGCCTGATCATGGACGAAGAGTCGGGCAAATACGCGATCCTGAGCGACATCGCCGGCTTCGAAGATCATTACGGCGACATGGACTTCAAGGTCACCGGGTCGAACGACGGCATCACGGCGCTGCAGATGGATATCAAGGTCTCGGGCATTACGACCGAGATCATGCGTAAGGCGCTCGAGCAGGCGCGTCAGGGCCGGATGTTCATCCTGGGCAAGATGCAGGAGGCGCTCGCGGGACCGCGCGCCGACGTCTCGGCCTACGCGCCGCGCATCGTCACGATCCGGATTCCGGTGGACAAGATCCGCGACGTCATCGGACCGGGGGGCAAGACGATCCGCAGCATCATCGAGCGGACGGGCGTCAAGATCGACGTCGAGGACGATGGCCGTGTGAACGTGGCGTCGGCCGACGAGTCGTCGGCGCAGAAGGCCATCGCGATCATCCAGGAGTTGACCGCGACGCCCGAGCTGAACAAGACGTACATGGGCAAGGTCCAGCGGATCACCGATTTCGGCGCGTTCGTCGAGATCATGCCGGGCGTCGACGGCCTCCTCCACGTCTCCGAGATCGCGCACTACCGCGTCAAGGAGGTGCGCGACGAGATGAAGGAAGGGGATCAGGTGATGGTCAAGGTGATCAACATCGATCCCTCGGGCAAGATTCGTTTGAGCCGGAAGGCCCTGATCGCGCCGCCGGAGGGCGCGGAAGCCCAGCCGGCGGGCGACGGCGGGGATCGCGGCGACCGCGGCCCGCGCGGCGACCGGCCGCACCGCCACGGGCAAGGCCACGGACACGGCCGCCACGAGGGGCGGCGGGAGCACGAGCCGGCGAAGCGCGACTGACGAGCTGGCAACCGAAGGCCCGGCGGCAACGTCTTATAGTCAGACCCTCTATCCCGGGAGACCTCTATGCACGCAGGGTGGCAGAAATCGGCCAGTTCACCGTCGGCGGCCACAAGTACGCGTTCGCGCCGTCCGCGATCGAGGTCCAGCGCAACGACCTCGTGAAGATCACCTTCAAGGCCGAGGACATCCCCCACAGCTTCACGATCGACGAGTACCGCATCGCCAAGCGCGCGGGGGCGGGCCAGACCGTCACGTTCGAATTCCGCGCCGACCAGCCGGGCACCTTCCGCTTCTATTGCAATCTGACCCAGGACGACGGTTGCAAGAACATGAGCGGCCAGCTGCACGTCCGCTGAGCCATGGCGACTGGCGACTGGCGATTGGCGACTGAAGATTCACGGCATTGGCGATTGCCGATTGGAGAATCGGATTGTCGATTCTCTGACGCGACGCAATCTGCAATCTCGTAATCGTCAGTCTCAATCGTCAATCGTCAATCCGCAATGCCACGCCA
>QHWR01000389.1:3881-4915 GCA_003223835.1 Acidobacteriota bacterium
CAATCTGCGATCGCCGATCGGCAATTCTGAGGCGACTCCGTCTGTACCCATAGACGAAGTAAACGCCCAGTCCCAGCGCCATCCAGATCACCAGCCGCTCCCACGTCGCTCGCGGGAGTCCCAGCATCAGCGCCAGCGCCACGAGCGCCGAGAGGCTCGGCAGCAGCGGCACGAGCGGCATCCTGAACGGGCGCGGCAAATCCGGACGCGTGCGCCGCAGCACGATGATCCCGATCGACACGATGACGAACGCCATCAGGGTGCCGATGCTCACGAGCGACCCGAGCGTCCCGATCGGCGTCAGCCCCGCGGCCAGCGCGACGGCGATTCCCGTGACGATCGTCGAGATGTGCGGCGTCTTGAAGCGCGGATGGACGCGGCCGGCCCATGCCGGCAGCAGGCCGTCCCTCGACATCGCGAGGAAGATCCGCGGCTGCGCCAGCATCATCACGACCATCACGGAGCTGAGGGCCGCGAGCGCGCCGACCGTGATCAGGACCTTCACGATCTCCATCGGATGCTGCCACGGCGTCCCCGCCGCGCGCGTGGCGGCGGCGTCGATCGCGACGACCCGACCATCACCCCCGAGACGAGCACGAACAGGACGGTGCAGATCGCGAGCGAGCCCAGGATCCCGCGCGGCATGTCGCGCTGCGGGTTGCGCGCCTCCTGCGCCGACGTCGACACGGCGTCGAAGCCGATGTACGCGAAGAAGATCACGCCGGCCCCGCGCAGGACGCCGCTCCAGCCGTACTCGCCGAAGGTCCCGGTGTTCGGCGGGATGAACGGATGCCAGTTCGCGGGGTCGATGAACATCGCGCCCGCGCCGATCACGATCAGCAGGAGCGCGATCTTGAGCACGACGATGACGGCGTTCACCGACGCCGATTCGCGCACGCCGATGATCAGCAGCGCGGTGACGGCGACCGTGATCGCGACCGCCGGGACGTTGAAGACCGCGGTCTCCGCGACGCCCGCCGTCATGACGACGGACGTTCCGGGCGCGCCGCTCAGCGCGGCCGGGAAGCTGACGC
>QHWR01000041.1 GCA_003223835.1 Acidobacteriota bacterium
GGACCAGTAACACACCGGCCAGTAGTCGCGTACGGTGCACACGACCGGAACGCGCGCCGCGCGCGCGGCTTCGATCGCCGGGAGCGCCGTCATGACGTGCTGCGCGTGGACGAGGTCGAAGCCGCCGCCGCGCAGCAGCTCGCCGATGTAGCGCGAGAGCGATCGCGTGAGCCGCTCGCTCTTGAAGTAGTTGCGGACGAACGGCACGTCGGGCGCCCGCGCGCCGAACTCGCGGACGGTGAAGCCGTCGTACTCGGCGTCGCGGATGCCCGCCGGCTGTCCCGGCCTCGGGCGGAGGACGAGCACGTCATGGCCATGGGCCCGGAGGCCGCGCGCCAGCTCGTACGTGCTCCAGCCGCTGCCGCCGCACACCGGCGGAAACGCGTCCGTCGGAATCAGGATTCTCATGGTGTGCGCCGGTCCCGCGCGCGCCGGAACGCCTCGTCCAACGCACGGCAGTGCGCCGACCAACTGTAGTCGCGCACCGCACGTTCGCGCGCCGCCCGGCCGAGCCGCTCGTCCAACCCGCGATCGGACGCCGGATCATAAAGGATGCCCTCGCGGCCGTGCGCGACGAGCGACGGAATGCGATCGACGGCGGGCGCGACGACCGGCAGACCGGCGGCCATGTATTCGAACAGCTTCAGCGGGGACCAGTAGAACCCGAGCGCGAGCGGCGCATGAGCCGCGAGGTCGAACGGCGCGACCCCCACGTCGGCGGCCGCGAGCGCCGCCGGCATCGTGTCGTGCGGCAGCGCGCCGGTGAAGATGATCGGGGCTGCGTCGCCGGCCTCCGCGCGCGCGCGCGCCAACTCCGGGCCGTCGCCGATCAGCACGGCGCCGATGTCGCGGCGTCCGCGTTCGTTGAGGCGTCTGATGGCGCGGACCAGATCGACCGCGCCGTGCCAGCGCCGGAACGCCCCCGCAAACACCGCCACCGTCTTTGCACCGGCCGGCCGCGCGAACGGGGCCGCCGACGCGGGCCCGGGCGCGAAGCGATCGGTGTCCGCGCCCCACTCGAGCTGGACGATCCGGTCGCGCGGGACCGACGCGGGCACGATCGCGGCGCTCGGCGTCACGATGACGTCCGCGAGCGCGCAGAGCCGCTCGCGCCAGCGGCGCATCGGCTGGACGAGCAGCGCGCGATCGGCGAGCGCCTTCGTCGACCCCGGATGATCGATGACGGGCGCGTTCACCTCGAGCACCGCCAGCGCTCCCACGTCGCGTGCGGCGCGGATCGCTTCACCGCCGAAGTTGTGGTACCGCTCGATGACGACGTCGGGCCGGAAATCGCGAGCGAGGCGCGCGATCGCCGGCGCACGGAGCAGCCGCAGATGCGGCATCCCGAGCGGCGCCGGCAGCGAGATCCAGCGCACGCAGGTTTTGCGTATGACGTCGCCGGCACCCGGCGTGACGAGCGCGCGGACTTCATGCCCCAGCGCGGCGAGTCCCTCCGCCACCGCGGCGACGTGCACCGATCCCCCCTTGGTGCCGGGGACGGTTTGATCGATCGCGGAATACAGAATCTTCATGCGCCGGTCACGCGCGTGCCGAATGGGTCTCGCGCTGAGACGCCGAGAACGCAGAGCGGTCCCGACCGTTGCGAATGCGCGCCCGCCCGGCTATCTTCTCCGCGTCTCTGCATCGTTGCGTCTCTGCGCGAGATCCGCCGGCCCCGCGCCCTCCGCTTCGTCCGCGCCCTGTCGCTCGAGAAGAGCGAAGAAGGGCCCGGACCTCACCCGTCCGAACAACAGCACGTCCAGCTTCATCGCGAGCGTCAGCGCGCGCAATGCGGCGTACGTCGACGGGCTTCGCGCGATGCGCGCCTTTGCCTCCGTGCGAGCCGCCTTGATCCCGTCCGAGTCAGCGGACCCGGCCCGTTGCGCCATTCGTCGCGCCGCGCGCTTCGCCATCCGCCGCTCCGCGATGCGCATGAGGATGTTCTCGACGAAGCCGCCCACGAGCGGCGTGTAGTAACGGATGCGCGCGAGGCGAAATCCGGCGCGCGCGACAACGCGTTCGAGATCCGGGATGTCGGCGAGCGGGTTGAGATGATCCGACTTGCGAAGGCGCTCCTGCCGCATGTCGATCAGCCCGGCGCGCTCGAGCCGCCGCGCGAGCGCGTTGATCCACCGTAATCCGATCGCGATCGCCGCGTTCTTCCGCACGTGCGTGTAGACGAACAGCGTTCCTCCCGGCGCGATGATGCGGGCCGCCTCCGCCAGCATCGCGCCGAGCGCTTCCGGGGACAGATGTTCCAGCACGTCGAGCGAGAACGCTTTGGTGAACGTCTCATCCGCGAACGGGAGCTGACGCAGATCGGCCACGAGCAGATCGACCTGCTGCCGCGCCTCGTTGGCAAAGAACGGCGCGATGTCGACGCCGACCGCCGCCGCGCCCCAGTCTCGGTTCCACACCAGCGCGCGTCCGCTCCCGCACCCGAGATCCAGGACGAGGTCGGATGACGAGGGGGCGAGGAAGCGGCGCAGCATGTCGTTGCGAATCTTCGCGCCGAGGAGCGGCGGCGAGACCGTTTCGTGCCGCGCGTCCGCATGGAGCGCCTCGTCCAGGTACTTCGTCTGCTCGTCGAAGCTGCGGCGCGGCCGCAGATCCAGGTATTCGCCCGACGAGGAGGTGTAAACGCGGCCGCACGACGAGCACGCGAGCCGCGCCGGCTCGCCCGTCAGCTCGCCGCGGCAGTCCGGGCACCGGACGATCGACACCAGCCGGGGCGAGATCACGACGCGCGCACGACCTCGTCGAGCAACGACTCCAGCCGCGCGGCGCGCTGGTCCCACCCGAACGCCGCGACGTCGGCGAAGGCGCGACACGCCAGCCGGTCGCCGAGCGCGCGATCGTTCATCAGCCGCCGGAGGCCGTCGGCGATCGCCGCGCCGCTTCCCGGCTCGACGAGGATGGCGTTCTCGCCGTCGCGCAGCACTTCGCGGATCGACGGCAGGGCAGACGCGACGATGGGGCGGCCGGCGGCCATGTATTCGAACAGCTTCAACGGCGACGTGAATCCGGTAGACAACGCGGACGCCGGGTTCGGCAGCACGAACGCGTGCGCGCCGCGCAGATGGCCCGCGACGTCTCCGGGCGACACGAAGCCGGTGAACGTGACGCGTGCCGCGACGCCGGCCTCCGCCGCTCGCGCGCGGACGCGGTGGATGTCCGGCTCCGCCTCGTGACCACCGATCACGATCGCGCGCGCCTCGGGCAGGCGCGCCAGCGCGTCAATCAGCAGGTCCACTCCTTTCCAGGGATACAGATGGCCGGCGTACGCGGCAGTAAACGGTCCCGCCGCCGGCGGCGGCATCGCGCGATCGCGCGCGAGCCGGACGCCGTCCGGCACGACCGCGAGCCGCGGGCGCGGCCCGAACCGGCGCGTCAGCTCCGCCGCAAGCCCGTTCGTGATCGTGACATACCCGTCGGCCTTGCGCCACACGCGCGCGTCGCGCGCGGCGAGCCGGCGCGTTTTCGTCTCCCCGGCGGGCGGCGCGGTCGAGAGCAGATCCGGCAGCGCCGCCGCCGTCTCGCTCGCGAGGCCGTGCGCTTCGTAGACGACCGGCGCGCGCAGCAGCCGCGGAACCCGCAGCAGCGCGGACGCGACGCCGAGGTCGCGCGTGACGATCGCGTCATGCCGCACGCGTCCGAGCGATCGCGACAGCGCAGCCGCGACATACGCCGCGCGCCGAACCGCCGGCGATCCGCCCGCGCGCGCGTACTCGATGCGGAGGCCGTCGATCGGCGGCAGCCCGTAGAACACCAACGGATCGCGCGGCGGCCTCTGCGTATCGGGCCGCACCACCATCGTCACGCGATGCCCGCGCGACGCCAGCGCATGACACGTCTCCATCGACTGGATCCCGTTCGCGCGCTCGAGCGGGAAGCGGATGTCGGCGAGATAGAGGATTCGCACGGATGGCTATTCGCGACCGGGCTCGTTCCGCGGTAGTTGGTCAACCACAGAGATCACAGAGTTCACTGAGATCATAAATCCAAGTCCTCTGTGTCCTCTGTGGCCTCTGTGGTGGGATCTGTGTCAGCACGCGCACTCTGCTCACTCGATCCGCCACGCGCCGCGCGTGAACAACTGAAAATTCTGCGGGCTCAATCCCTGATGCCAGCAGCGGACGAACTGCGGGTCGGACCAGTCCCACAGCCGTTCGTGTGCGCGGTCGACGTCAACGGGATCGGTGTTCCACGCTTCGGCCGGGTAGCAGAACGCGCCGGTCGCCGCGAGCAGCACCGACCACGCCGCGAAAACGGCGACGAGCGTCGCACCGACGCGCGAGCGGACGACCCGATCGTACCCGGCCGCGGCGAGCGGCAGGACGACCAGCAGGATGTCGCACAGGTATCGGGGTCCGTACGTGTGCCCGCCCCACCACACGCTGTAGGTCGAATACAGAATCAGCTGCGCGACGGCAGCGATCGCGAGCCACGGAAACGGATGGTGGATGACGGATGGCGGATGACGGAAGAGCGCCTGCGGCCCGAGCGAGGCGCCAAGCGAAGATGGCGGATGATGGATGGTGGAGGACGGAAGACGGAGGACGCAAGACCGAAGGCCGATGACGACGGGGATGACGAGCAGGACGATCGGGCTGAAGATCAGCAGGCCGCGGCTCGGGCTGACGAGCAGGCCCGCGAGCCCCGCGAACGGCGAGCCGAACGAGCGATTCGTGTAGTGCACCGACGCATGCTGCGACTCGAGAAACGGCATCGGCCCGAGCGCGCCGCCGAACCACCGGATGTTCAGCCATGCGACCGCGGCGGCGCACGCGATCACCGGCAGCGCGACCAGCAGGCCCCGCGATCGCCCAGACGTCGCAAATGCCGCCGCCGTCAACACGGCGATCAGCGGCGCGACTTGCGGACGCGCCGCCCCGGCGATCCCGAGCATCAAACCGGCGAGCACGAAACGGCCGAGCGACAGCGGCTGCTCCTTCGCGCCTCCCTCGGTCCATCCGAACAACAACCACATCGCGACCGCGAGTCCGATCGCCGCCGTCTCGTGCTGCCACAGCGTCTGGCTGACGGTGCTCCAGAGGCCGGTTCCCAGGCCAAACAGCAGCGCGCACGTCAGCGCCGCGCGATCGGACGCGAAACGGCGCGCGGTGAGATACGCGAACGTGACGGCGAGGGCGGCCAGGAGCGACGCGGTCAGCGCCGCGATGACGTTCGGCGCCAGCGGCGCGCGCACATCCAGGCATCCCGTCTTCCAGAGCGGCCACGCGATCGCCGCCGCGATGACGGATGGCAGCGGCGAGTACGCCGACCGGATGCGTCCGTCTCTGGCGGTGACGAACGCGGCTCGCTCGCCGTACGCCGGCTGCAGCCCGACGACGTGGTTGAGGGAGAGCGTGCCGCGGAGGAGCAGCTCGCGCGCGGCGAATTTCGTCGGCTGCGAATCGAAGCTCGGAATCTCGCGGCCGTTGGCGTTGTACGCCGCGAACAACACGAGGGCGAGCAGGATGGCCTTGTTCTTCACCACAGAGTTAACAGAGATAACAGAGATCATACATATGGATCTCTGTGGCCTCTGTGGCCTCTGTGGTTGAAATCCTCTGTTCTGTCCGTAAATGAAATCCTCTGTTGGCCTCTGTTATCTCTGTCGTGAGATGCGCTGCTCCCTCTCGTGCCTGCGATCACGGGCGCGGCGCATAGAACGATCGCCGGTCGAAGAGATAGCGGTACGCGAGGTCCGGCGCGCGGGCGGGCAGCGTGACGACCGCATCGTAGGCATTGCGCGCCGGCTCGAGCCGCTGGCGGTCCATCAGCCCGGTCGCGAACTCCGCGATGAGGGCGAGGTTCCAGTAGACGGCGAGCACCGTCACGATCGCGAGCAACCGCCGTGCGGCGACGGAAGCGATCGCCTGGCGCAGCGCCGCCAGGCCGATCACGAGGAGCGCCGTGAGCGCGACGAACCGTCGCTGTCCGTAGCCCCCCGCGACCGTCCAGGATTCGACGCTGCCCCCGACGTACACCTGCAGCGCGACCATCAACAGCAGACACACGCCGACGCGACGATGACGAATAATCATCACCGCGAGGCCGGCAATCGCGAGAGACGCGATCGGCGTCCACACGAAGAATCCGTGCTCGGGAGAGAAGAGGACCTGCAGCACGTGCGGTCCGCTCCAGCTCATTTTCCGCGTGACCAGCTGCGAGGGCCCAAGACGTCCGTTCAACGTCACGTAGGCGATCGCCTGTGGCGCGAAGACGATGATGAACGCGCCGGCGGCCGCTGCGGCGCGGAGCAGAAGGCTTTGGGCTTTAGGCTTTAGGCTTTGGCCAAAGCCCGCAGTCCAAAGCCCGAAGTCGAGCGCCGGCCCCGCGACAAAGAACAGATCCTGCTCCCTCACCATCGCCATCAGCGCGGCCGCCGCGCCGAGCGCGACGAGGCCGCGCGGCGACCAGGCGTCGCGCACGCGGAGCCACGTCCACACGAAGAGCGCGACGGCGAACGCCGAGCACGCGTGGGACATGGGCGGCGCGACGTACATATAAAAGAGGAGGGGCGTGCCGAACCAGATCGCGAGCGTCGGGGCGAGCGCGTCGAAGCCGAGCCGCCGCGCGGACGCGTACGACAACACGAGCGCGGCAAATCCGTACACCGCCGAGCCATACGCGACGGCCGCAAGGTACGGTTTGGAGAATCCGTCCACGGCGACGTCGCGTCCCGCCGCGCGCAGCGCGCGCGCCGCCACGTCGCCCGCCGCGTAGAACGGCGACCACAGAATCGCGCAGCCGATCGTGCCGAAGTTCACGCGACGATGGGTCGGCGTCTCCAGGTCGAGGAAGGTGATCCGGAAGCCTTCGGAGCGGCCGATGCCGCGATCGTAGAACCAGCGGTACTCGTTCTCGAACGAGACGTCGTGGTCGAACCAGATCGACCGCAGGTATGCGAAGTACTGGATTTCGTCCGAAGAATAAATGCGCGCGGTGACGGCGGGCAGCGACAGCACGAACAGGCCGACCAGCAGCCAGACGGCCCGCGGATAGCGACGAAACAACACGATTGGCCGTTATTATCTCCTACCCAATGATTAGAAACTTAGCCACCTGCGACAGATTGAAGCCCGCGTGCGCGACCATGGGGGCGGCGATCGAGCGGCGCACGAGGAAAATGGCGCCCCAGAACGCGCCGAGCGCCGCGGTGGCGAGCGCGACGTCGTGCCCCTGCTCGAGATGGCCGAGGCCGAACGCGGCGCTGAAGGCGACCAGGCCGACGAAGCCGCCGCCGAGATACTGCTGGAACCGCCGCAGCACGAACCCGCGCTGAATCTCCTCGCGAACGCCCCCCGCGATCATCACGACGGCGGCGAACAGGATCGCCTGCAGCCGCGTGCGCATCACGTCCTGCAGCGGGTTGTGCGGCACGTTCCGCAGGCCCGGCGCCAGGAGCTGCAGAAATCCGAGGACCAGAATCACCAGCATGAACGACGCGGGGATCAGCAGGATTCCGTAGAGCGATTCAATCAGGATCGGCCGCGTGCCGAAGAGCGCCTCGCGAAACGACTCGCGATGCGCGCGCATGAAGAAGAGGATCAGGCCGACGAGGAGCGCCGTGTCGAGCAGCGTCAGCGTGAAGATGAACGGCGCCGACAAGCGGCCGTCCGGCAATTGCGGACGGAGCCCTGCCGTCGAGAGCACGGTGATGATCACGAGCTGGGTCGGAAGGCCGGAGCAGAGCAGCACTTCGAGCGCCGCCGCCGCGCGCTCGATCGGAAGAGGATGGTGACGCGCCGCGACTGCCTGCGCGGTGTCCTCGGGGAGCACCGCAGCAATCTAGCACATCGAAGAATCGAAGGAAGAGGGAGGGTCGAAGCGACTGAGCCGAAGCGACGGAGAGGTCGAAGCAATTCTTCGACCCTCCGTCTCCCTTCGACCTACTTCGACGAAACGCGAACGGTCAAGGGTTGAGTCAGTCGCACCGAGAGGTTCGCGCCCTTGCTCAACCGGATTTCCTTGCCGCGCGTCGTGAGCACGTAGGCGGTCCCGGCGCCGCCGCCGATCAGCGCGCCTTCCGCCGCCCCCTTCTTCCCGCCGACCACGCGGCCGATCACCGCGCCGCCCGCCGCGGGCGCGAGGATCTCGAGCGCGTCCTTCTGCTTGGTCGCCGGCGCCATGCGCGACACGGTCGCCGTCGTCATGCGCTCACGTCCGCCCGGACCCGGCGTATCGATCTCGTTGAAGCGCATCGCGATCAGCCCGCGTCCCTTCACCTTGCCCGGACGCCGCGCCGCGGTGACGTGTCCGTAGACAGGTGTCCCTGCCGGCAGC
>QHWR01000042.1:0-12943 GCA_003223835.1 Acidobacteriota bacterium
AAATAAAAGCCGCCCGACGCGGTGACCTCGACGACGATGAGCGCAAGACCGGCGGCGCCAGCCAGTGCCACCACTCCAATGTCATGGAACGGCGGTCATTGTAATGCCGAATGGCGACCCTCGACAGCGATCAGGGTCGCCGAATGCCGAAAGCGACCGCGCGTGAGCAGCGTCCGCCCGGGCTGCACGTTCGTGATCGGCGGCACGAAACTGTCGCCGGCCGCCGGCGGAACCCGTCGAAGACGGCGCGCGCGCCGCGCGAGAGGTCGGCAGCGTTCTTGCCCTCGCCGGCGCGTCCATGTCACGCGGTCGCATCGTCCTGCGTGTGGTGCTCGGCGGCCTCGTGGCGGCCATGGCGCTGTTCGTGTGCGCGGTGTTGGTCGCGCCGCTCGTGGCCCGCGCGATCGCGCTGTCGCAGGCGGCGACCGGCTCGGGACGCGCCCGCCCGCTGCCTGCGGGCTACCGGCCGCTGCACAAGGGTCACATCGATATGGGGACGGGACTCTACGTGCGGGAAGACGAAGATCTCGCGCTCCCCGGGAGCCCGTCGTTCGTGCTGCGCCGGACGTATCGGACCCGCGACTCGCGGTCGCGCGCGTTCGGGATCGGCGGCTCGCACACCGGCGACTGGTTCCTCGTCGGCGACAGCAGGACGTTCCAGTGGGCCGACGTGATCCTCGAAGATGGCGGACGGATCCATTACGAGCGCACGTCGAGCGGCACGGGCATCTCGAACGCCCGCTACAAGCACCGGGCGACGCCATCGTCCTTCTACGGATCGGAGCTCGCGTGGACCGGCGCGGACTGGATGGTGCGGCAGCGCGACGGCACGGTCCTCACCTTCCGCGCATGCAGTCCGGCCAGCGGGAACTGCGCCATCACGAGCATTCGGGAACCCGACGGACAGATTATCCGCTTTGCGCGCGACGCGGAAGGGACGCTGATGCGCATCGACGCCGGCGCGCAGTGGATCGCGTTCGATTACGGCGGGGGCCGACGCATCGCGCGCGCGCGAGACAACGCGGGTCACGCGGTTGCCTACACGTACGACGCACGAGGCCGGCTGCGGCAGGCGCTCGAGTCGGACGGGACGAAGCGCTCGTACGACTACGACGACCATGACCGTCTGACCCGGATCGAGGAACCGGGCCGCATCGTGGAAAACCGCTATGACGCCGCGGACATGTGCGTGTGGCAGCGCGTGCGCTTTCCGGCCGGCCCGCCGCACGGCGTCCCCGCCGACGATGAGCCGGACATCTTCCAGTTCTCGTACGTGATGGAAAACGGACGCGTCCGTCAGGTGGACACACACGAATCGAACGCGCCGAGCCATCGGTGCGTGTTCACCGTGCACGGCCACCTGGAGTCGGAGACCTACGACTTCGACACCGTCCGCGCGAAGACGATCACGTACCAGCGCGACCCGGGGACGGGCCTGGTGAGCGGCCTCACGTTGATGTGCGGGAGCGGCCGGTGGCGCGCGTCACGGTCGCTGCCCGCCACTCCCCGCACACAGCCCCGGGTGAAGGCGGAGCTGCTCGCGATGCCCTGCGATCTCGCCGGCGACAAGCGCATCCGCTGAGCCACGGGACACAGGGGCACTTCGACCGGCCTCCGGCCGCGGATCACACGGACGGCCACGGACCGACGAGGGATCGTCAGCCACCGATCACACGGACGGGCCACGGACCGACGAGGGATCTTCAGCCGCCGATCACACGGACGGGCCACGGACCGACGAGGGAACTTCAGCCGCGGCCCACACGAATGGCCACGGGCCGACGCAAGATCTTCAGCGCATAACACGGACGCTCGCGACGCTGTACGCAATTCCTTATTTACTGATCCGTGTACTTCCGTGTAATCCGTGGCTAAACGTTCCGTGTAATCCGTGGCTAAACGTTCCGTGTGATCCGTGGCTAAATGTCCCGTGCGATCCGTGACTAGATCCTCCGTGGGATCCGTGGCCAAATGTCCGTACCGATTCGCGGCAAGGCCCTGCGGTTGCATTTTCCGGCGGCGGCAGCTATAAACCATTACCCTCGGCATCATCTGTGGAGACGGCCCGCCCGAGGCGGGCAGTGAGGATGGCAATGAGACGAGCACTCGCGCTTGTGACGGCGGCCGTTCTGATCGGCGGCGCGCAGCCAGCCCTGGCGGTGTCGACGCCGACGATCAACGCCGTCACCTCGGGGATCGAGCTGTGCCCGCAGACCGTCTGCGGCGCGGCGATCTTCGCCGGCGTGCTGAAAGGTCAGGTCGGATCGAACCTCAACGCGCTGGGACTGTTCGCGGTCGCGGTCACGCACGAACCCCTGCCGGATCCGTTCCAATCCGCCGCGATCACCGGCGGCGTGTTTCAGTTCCAGGTCGGCCTGCGCCAGATCAAAGGCGTCGTGCTGGGGGGCACGCTGTTCAACAACGGCGACAACACGTTCACGGTGCGCGCCGTTCTCGGGATCACGAGTGGCGGCAGCGGACAGGTGATCTACACGGGCCTGCTGAACCACAACGTCTTCCCGCCGACCGTGATCGGGACGTTGACGCAGTAAGACGAAATACCAAATGCTAAATGCCAAAGAGACCCTGATTCGGATCCCTTTTGGCATTTGTCATTTGGCATTTGGCATTGACGCTAGGTCTTTACAGCGACGCCCACCGGACAGCTCACCCCCGTGCCGCCGAGGCCGCAGTAGCCGGCCGGATTCTTCGCCAGATACTGCTGGTGGTAGTCCTCCGCGTAGTAGAACTCCGGCGCGTCGACGATCTCGGTCGTGATCCGGCCGTAGCCGGCGGCGGTCAGCATCCGCTGATACGCGTCGCGCGAGCGTTCCGCCGCGTCGCGCTGCGCCGGGGAGAAGACGTAGATCCCGGATCGATACTGCGTGCCGGCGTCGTTCCCCTGCCGCATGCCCTGTGTGGGATCGTGACTCTCCCAGAACACCTTCAGCAGATCGTCGTAGGAGATCTTGTTGGGATCGAACACGACGAGGACGACTTCCGCGTGTCCCGTCATGCCGCTGCACACCTCGCGGTACGTCGGATTCGGCGTGATCCCGGCCGCGTAGCCGACCGCCGTCGTATAGACGCCGGGGAGCTGCCAGAACTTGCGCTCCGCCCCCCAGAAGCAGCCGAGCCCGAACATCGCGCGCTCGAGCCCGGAGGGAACCGTCCCCTGCAGCGGCGCGTCGAGCACGTAATGCTTCGCCGGCACCGGCATGCGATCGTCGCGCCCCTTCAACGCCTGTTCGCGCGTGGGCATCTTCAGCTTGTTTTCGAACATCATGTTTTCTGCCTTCCTGCCTTCTGCCTTCTGCCTTCTGCCTTCCGCATTACCCATTCCCCTGCGCCAGCAGGAAGATGATGATCAGGATGATCACGCCCAGCACGATCAGCGCGATTTTCCACGGGCTCTTCGGGTACTGCCCGGCCATCCGCCCGCTGTGGCCGTTCACGATCAGCTGATAGACCTTCGCGGCGTACGTGTACGTCAGCAGCCAGACCGGCACCAGGATGTGCTTGAACGTCTGGCCCGAGTACGTCGGTTGGATCTGCAGGTTGCGAAACGTGTCGCCCGGAATCTGCGCCGCGCAGAGATCGTAGAGCTTGCGCGTCATCTGCTCCTGCGACGCCTTCGCCGCGTCGAGCAGCACCACCTGGTAGTGCTCGACGATGAAGCCGGACAAGTACGCCGTGTCGTACGGCGTCAGCTCGTTCGTCATGAACGGCTCCACCTGTCTCAGCAGCGCCTGGGAGACGCCGTGCGTCCCCGGCACCGGCTCGTCGTCGAAGAAATGACGCACGACGCCGGACGCGGGTTCCCAGCGGACCTGCCGTACCTGGCGCGTCTGCGTGCGGCCGCCTTCCATGTACGACTCGGTCGTGTAGTAGTAGTGGCCCGCTTCCGCGTTCCACGGACAGACGACTTGCGCGTCAAACGTCCAGTACGGGATGTAGACGCCCCGCACCGTATCCACGAGCGCGCGCGTTTTGAGCGAGCCGGGCGCGAGCCACTTGCTTTTGTACCACCGGCGGATCTGTTCGCGCACGGTGCTTTCCGGCACCTTGAACGGGAGCAGACTCTGCGGCCGGATCGGCGCCTTGATTTCCTGGTAATCCACCAGCTCCGGCGATCCGCAGAATTCGCAGCGCTGGCCGACGCGCGCCGGATCGAACACCGACACCGCCTTGCAGCTCCGGCACTGCACGGTCCGCCGCTCGACTTGCCAGCCGCGCGCCTCGTCGGGCAGTTCTCGCAGCGCTTTCACGAGATCCAGCTCGACGATCGCGCCGGCCTGCGTCACGTCGTACGGCGCTTCCGTGCCGCAGAACGGACAGACCAGCTTCTGCTTGCCCGGATTCCATTCAGCCTGCGCGCCGCAGGCGGGACAGGGATGTTTCTCGATCGCGGAAACGGGGTCGGGCATTTAAACCGAGAACCCTATTTCGACAGATATTCATCCAGCGCCGACCGTTTCACGCGCCAGGATGTGCCGATCTTCTTCCCCGCCAGTTCACCCGACTGAAGAATCGTCATGACGTCGGATTCGGGAACGCCCAGCGCCTTGGCGACGTCGGCGGGCGACAGCAGCTCCCCGGTCGCATCCCCGGGCGCCGCGGCGGGCGCCGGCGCCTTGACGGCGACGCCCGCGACGCCTCCCTGCTGCTGCATGATCTGCTGCGCGATCGACAGGCCGACGGCCATCTCGGTCGCCATGCCGCCCGCCGAGCCCCCGCGCTCCATGCCTTGCGCCATCTGGAATTTCACGTAGTCGTTCAGGTTCCCGATCGCGGCCATGCTGGATCGCTTGTCGATCGCCGTTTCGACCTCCGCCGGCACCGACACGTTCTCGACGACGAACGTGGGCATCTCGATCCCGTACTTCGCGGTGATGACGGGGTTGATGAGCGGCAGCAGCGCCTGCCCCAGTTCCGAGTAGCGCTGCGCGACGTCGAACACGGGAATCTTCGCCGTCGCGATCGCCTCGGAAAAGACGCTGACGACGCGGGATCGCATCGTATCGGCGAACTCGTCGAGCCGGAAGTTCTGATCCGATCCGGCGACCTCTTTCAGGAACAGCTTCGGGTTCGTGATGTGGAAGTCGTACGTGCCGAACGCGCGCGCGCGGACGACGCCCAGCTCCTGGTCGTGCATCATCACCGGATTCGCCGTGCCCCACTTGTTGCCGGTGAACAGCCGCGTGTTGAGGAAGTACACGTCCGCCTTGAACGGCGAGTTGAAGCCGTACTTCCAGGATTTCAGCTTGGTCAGGATCGGAATGTTGTCCGTCGTCAGCGTGTGCTTCCCCGGCCCGAACGTGTCGCCGAATTCGCCGAGGACGATGAGCTGCGCGCCGTTCTTGATCGCTTTGTCATCGTCGGGGAATCGAAACGAGAGCGTATCGCGCGAGTCGTCGGTCCATTCGATGACGTCGATCAGCTCGCCCTTGATGAAGTCCATCAAACCCATGGTGAAAACTCCGATCGGACAGATGGCGGATGGAAGATGGTGGATGGCGGAACGGCGGCTGATAGGGGCATCGGATTTTCCGTCATCCGCCATCCGTCATCCGTCATCGGAACTAGTATCGTATTCTAAACTGAGCCATGGCCCAGAGCGCCGGAAGCCTGCATTGTCCCAACTGCGGGGCGCCCGCGGCGGCGGCCGACGGGCGGTGTCCGTACTGCCGCGCGCGGCTGGCGACGGTGAGTTGTCCCTCGTGTTTCGGGCTGTTGTTCGAGGGCGCGGCGTACTGCCCGCACTGCGGCGCCCGGCGCGAGCGGCGCGCGGTCGGCGAGCCGGCCGGCGCCTGTCCCGCCTGCCGGAAGACACTCGCCCGGGTCGACGTCGGCTCCGCCACGCTGTTCGAGTGCGAGGGCTGCGACGGGATCTGGCTCGACGCGGAGGGCTTCGAGAAGCTGTGCGCCGACCGCGAAGCGCAGGCGGCGGTCCTCCATCGCATCACCGCCCTCCCGCACGCGGCGACGGGGCCGGTCCGCTATCGCCCGTGCGTGCGGTGCGGCAAGCTCATGAACCGCGTGAACTTCGCGAAGGCGTCAGGCGTGATCGTGGACGTCTGCCGCGGGCACGGCACGTTCCTCGACGCCGGGGAGCTGCACCAGATCGTCACGTTCATCCACGGCGGCGGGCTCGATCGCGCGCGCGAACGCCAGCTCGAAGACCTGGCCGAACAAGAGCGCCGCCTCCGATCGCTCCAGAACGTTCAGCAGCGCACCGAGATGGACATGGGAGGCCTGTCCATCGAATTCAGCCGCGGGACGCACGTGCTGTCCTTCGAACAGCTACTGCGGCATTTATTCGAATCCTGATCGGTTCGGGGTTCGACCCCGAACCCCGAACTCATTTCGGCTCGAATCTCAGCGCGATGCCGTTGATGCAGTAGCGTTGCCCCGTCGGCGGCGGGCCGTCGGGGAACACGTGACCGAGATGGCTGCCGCACCGGGCGCAGTGCACTTCGGTCCGCGTGCCGTAGCTCCGATCCACGGTCTCGCCGATCGCGCCCGCCGTCGGCGCATGGAAACTTGGCCAGCCGGTGCCCGAGTTGAACTTCGTGTCGTTCGTGAAGAGTTCCTGTCCGCAGCCCGCGCAATAGAACGTGCCGGCGCGCTTCTCGGTGTTCAGCGCGCAACTGCCCGGACGTTCCGTCCCGTGCTCGCGCATGATGTGGTACTGCTCGGGCGTCAGCATGCGCCGCCACTCTTCCTCCGTCCGCTGGACGGGGAACGTCTCCGTTTTGTTCATCGGCTGGTCCTCTAATCCTTCGACCCGAACACGCGGCCGACATCGAGACCGAACTTCGGGTCCTTCCGCATGCCGTTGATCTTAATCGGAACGACGGCCCCCGCGCCGTTCTTCCGAAACAACGGGTCGACGGCCTTCAGCAGCAGGCGCTTGACGCCGGTCGTGCCGGTCGCTTCGGAGATCGGCGCCTGCATCCGGAGCGTGCCGGCGAAGTCGAGCGCCTCGCTCCGCAGCGCATACGTGCCCGCGAGCGTGATCTCCGCGCCCGGGACCCCGAACTGAAGGTTCGCGAACCGCACCACTCCGTTGCCCATCGTGAATCGCCCGCGCATGTCCGACAGCACCCGGCCTACCGGCTCGTCTTTCTGCTTCCCTTGCCCGTGGCGGCTGAGATCGGTGATCTTGCGCTGCACTTCGGCGTCCGTGAATCGTGCGTCGTCCACGGCGAACGTCCCGTCGAGACGCAGGCGATCGGCGACCTTGCGGTGTTCCGGCGGCAGCACCAGCTTCGTCTTCATCGTCAGGCGTCCCTCCATCACGGCCTTGGAGGACTTGACCGCGAGCTTCAGCACGTCTTCGACGCGCCCCTTCGGCATCACGACGTCGAGGTCGACGGTGCGGCCGTGGCCATGCGGCCCGCCGACGATCGCGCCGCGCGCGGTCAGCGACGTCTGGAGAAACTGCGCGTCCACCTGTTCGAGGTACGTGTCGCCGTTCGTGCCGTCCACGATGGCGCGAAAACGCGTGTCGAGCGGCACGCCCTGTCCCGCGACGTCTACGCTGAAGTCCGGTGTCTTCGTGGTGCCGTTGACGCGGATTCGCTCGAGCCGGCCGTAGAAGTTGCCTTTCGACGACAACGTCCCGCCCAGACCGTCGATCGTGTTCAGGTCCGCGTGGGTGAAGTCGTACTTGCCGTCGAGCGGCGAAGATCCGGGGCCGTCCGCGATCCACGGGCCGAACGTGCCGGTCGTCTCGATGTCGCCGCGCGGGATCGGATTGGTCAGCGTCGCCCGAAACGGCATGCGTCGATCGAAACCCAGCGAGTCGACGCGGAGATGATGAATCGTGAAACGTTTCGGTTCCCTTCCGGACTGCTTCGGCAGAATCGTCAGGACCGCATCGTCCGAGACGAGATGGTCGATGAGGACGGGGCCCTGCCGATCGGGTTCTTTGCCGCGCGCCCCGTCCTTGTCGTTGTCGTTGTCCTTGTCCTTGTCGTCCTCGTGCCGGTTCAGCCCGCCCGGCGGGATGTTGATGCGCAGCCCTTCCAGCATGACGCTCCTGAACCGCCGCGGCCGATGGAGAAGGCCGAGCACTCCGCCTTCCGCATAAAAATGCTTCACTTCGATCAATGGCGGGCCGCCGGTCTGACGCTTGTGGTGGACGCGCAGGCCGTCGCCCGTGATGCTCAGCGTCGGAAAGGTCGAGACGTGAAAGCTTTCCAGCTCGACGCGGGCGTCGAGGTGTTGACTCATCGCGTCGAGAAGTGCCGCGTTGAGGACGCTGGTGCGGGAGCCGCCGACGGCGACGATCCAGAGCGTGACGAGCACGCCGCCGAAGATGGCGATGAACCACCGCGCAACGCGCAGAGCGGGTTTACGCACTACCTGATCACTGCAAGACGCGTGCTGGAAAACCAGGACTCATTACTGTCGCGCTGTTCGGTCGAGGCCGGGCCGTCGTTGATCTAATGGCGCACCGGGGAGGGCCGAGGTGTAGTAACTCCGGCGCACCCATCAGCCTACAGTCATCGACGTCGCCGGAGGAGGCGAGGCCATGGCTAGAAGTCAGGTCTTTGTCAGCTACAGCCACAAGGACGCGAAGTGGCTGGGCGAGCTGAAGAAGTTTCTTACGCCTCTCGTTCGGGACCAGCCGATCGAAATCTGGGAGGACACGAAGCTTCGCGCCGGCGACAAGTGGCTGCCGGGGATCGAAGGCGCCCTGAGCTCCGCGAAGGTCGCGGTGCTCCTCGTCAGCGCGAATTACCTCGCGTCGGACTTCATCGCGTCCCGCGAAATGCCCCCCATCTTCGAGGCGCAGACGCGAGAGGGGCTCCGGATCATCTGGATCCCGATCAGCGCCAGCGCGTACGCCGTGACGCCGATCAAGAACTTTCAGGCCGCGTCCGACCCCGCGCGGCCGCTCGATACGTTCACGGCCGCCAAACGCAACCAGCTCTGGGTGGAGATCTGCGACGCGATCGTCGAGGCGATGGAGCTGCCGGCGGCCGCTGCTGAAACCCCGGTCGAGGACGATGGTCCGGTCGAAGACCGAGTGGTGCTGCTGTACAAACGCGGCGCCCAGCCCGACGAACAGCTGCTCCACGCGCTCGAGACCGAGCTTGGCAGGCGCGGGGTTCCTGTGTGGATCGATCGGCACCTGCGCGTCGGGATGGATTGGGCGCGCGCGATTTCCGACCGCCTCGAACGGGCGGTGGCCGTGATCCCGCTGCTTTCCGCGCAGTCGGTGCACAGCGAGATGCTGTCCTACGAAGTGCAGGTCGCGCATCAGGCTCGGCAGCGCAACGGCGGCCGTCCGAAAATCCTGCCGGTGCGCGTCCAGTTCGACGACGCCCTCGTGTCGCCGCTCGACATTCTCAGTCCGCTGCAGCACGCGGTGTGGACGGGCGGTCAGGACACGCCGCGCGTCATCGCCGAATTGAACGCCGCCCTCGCGGCGGAGTCGCACGAGATTCCGCGCTACGTCCCGCCGGTCGGCGGCGCCCTGCCGCTCGACGACGAGTTCTACATCGCGCGGCAGGCGGATACGGATCTGGCCGCGGCGATCCGGCGGAAGGAAAACATCATCCTGCTGAAGGGCGCGCGTCAGATGGGCAAGACGTCGCTGCTCATCCGCGGCTCGAAAGAAGCGCGGACGGCGGGCGCCCGCACCGTCTACATCGACTACCAGAAACTGAACCTCACGCAGCTCGTGTCGCTCGACGTGTTCTACCGCAGCCTCTGCGAGTGGCTGGCGGAGGAGCTCGAGCTCGAGGTGAGCGTCGAGTCCTTCTGGAACACGCGGCGCACGGCGAACATGAAC
This sequence comes from Acidobacteriota bacterium, assembly GCA_003223835.1. Classification (GTDB taxonomy): domain Bacteria; phylum Acidobacteriota; class Vicinamibacteria; order Vicinamibacterales; family 2-12-FULL-66-21; genus Gp6-AA38. The sequence goes on from QHWR01000042.1 coordinate 9,806, forward strand.
TTCGAGCGGTTCCTCGAGCGCGAGCTGCTCCCCCGGGTGGGCGGCCACTTCGTTCTCGCGATGGACGAGACGGACCGGCTGTTCGACTTTCCTTTCAAGGACGAGTTCTTCGGCCTGCTGCGGTCCTGGTACAACGAACGCCAGATGAACCCGGACTCGGCGTGGCGGCGCATGACGATCCTGATTGCCTACGCGACGGAGCCGCACCTGTTCATCTCGAACCTGAGTCAGTCGCCGTTCAACGTCGGCCTGGCGCTCGATCTGGCGGACTTCACGCCCGAACAGACCGGGCGGATGAACCAGCTATACGGGAGTCCTCTGACCGCGCTGTCAAAGGTCACGTCGTTCCACAACCTGGTGGGAGGGCAACCGTATCTCGTCAGGCGCGGCCTGTTCGAGATCCGCACGAAGAACTACTCCATCGAGCAGTTCGAGGAGCTCGCCGTCAAAGACGATGGACCGTTCGGCGATCATCTGCGCCGCATGCTCGTCGTCCTCGCCCGCAATCCGCCGCTCTGCGAGGCGATGCGGGAGCACCTGCGCACGCGCCGGACCGTCGCGACCGCGGACTTCTACCGCCTGCGGCGCGCGGGCATTCTGGTCGGCGGGAGTCCGCTGGAAGCGAGGCCGCGCTGCCGTTTGTACGCCGAGTACCTGCAGCGACATCTGGACGCGGTCCAGAGCGCCGCGACCGTCGCGGGGTGATCGCCCATGCTGACCTATTCCGATCGGATCACGCCCTTGCGGGCCGCGGACAACGCGTTCTTCATCACCGGCGGCACGCTCAGCCCCGGCGCGGCGAGCTACGTCGAGCGCGCGGCCGATTCGCAGTTGTACGACGTGCTGCTGCGGATGGACTTCTGCTACGTCCTCGACACCCGCCAGATGGGCAAATCGTCGCTCATGGCCCGCGCGGCGCATCGCCTGCGCACCTACGCGAACTTCTCGGTCGCGACGATCGATCTGAGCGGGCTCGGACAGACCGTTTCCGCGGACCAGTGGTACGACTCGCAGCTCGTCTCGATTGGGAAGGCGCTCAACCTGCAGCGCGAGCTGGAGGAATTCGCGGACGCACACGACCGCCTGGCCCCGCTCGATCGCTGGAAGCGCGCATTTACCGAGGTCCTGCTGCCCCGGATCGAGACGAACCTCGTCGTTTTCGTCGACGAGATCGACTACGTGCGCAGCCTGCCGTTTTCGACCGACGAGTTTTTCGCCGGCATCCGCGAGTTCTACAATCGCCGTCCGTTCGAACCGGAGTTCAACCGACTGACCTTCTGCCTGCTTGGCGTCGCGACCCCTTCGGATCTCATTCGATCGGACGAGACCACCCCGTTCAATATCGGCCGCCGGATAACGCTCACCGACCTCTCGGAAGAGGACGCGGGCATCGCCGTCCTGCAGACGGGGCTGTCGCGTGACGACCGCGTCGGGCGCGCGATGTTGCACCGGGTCCTCCATTGGACGGGCGGACACCCGTACCTGACGCAGCGGCTCTGCGAGGAAGCGACCAGGATCGGCCGCGACGGCAAACGGGCGTATACGTCCGACGCGCACGGCGTCGATGCCGCGTGCCACACCCTCTATTTGTCGAAGAGCGCGCGCGACCAGAACGACAACCTGCGATTCGTCGCCAAGCGGATCGAGGAGTCGGCGAATCCCGTGGAGGCGGTGTCGCAGTACGCGCGGATCCGCCGCGGCGAGAAGGTCCGCGGGACGGGAACAGAACCGTGGGTCGACGTCCTGCGCCTCAGCGGGATCGCGCGACTCGTGGGCAACGAGCTCGAGGTCAGGAACGAGATTTACCGGCGCGTCTTCGACGAGGCGTGGATCGAAGCGAACCTCACGCCCGACGAGCTGCTCCGGCAGCGCCACGCCGCGCGCGATGCGCGGCGGCGCACGCTGACATATATGACCGCCGTCGGCGCGGTGCTGGCGCTGTTGGTGCTGACGCCTCTCAGTTTTCTCTTGTACTCGAAGAATCGCACATTGGATTCCCAGCAGCGGAGCTTGGTGGACGTGACCCAGATGCTCCGACACAGGACGGCCGACCTGCAGGAGCAGCGCGACCGTCAGGCGGACACCAACAGGCAACTCGCCGCAGCCGGAAAGGCCAAAGACGCGGCCCTGGCAGAGGCGAACCGTCGCGCCGTCGAAATCGCGCGTCTGAAGCAACAGGTCGAGACGCAGAAGGACACCGAGCTGCGCGATCAGTGGAGTCTGTTCAGCTCACGCGACCTGGCCAACGCGTCCCGGTTCGAGCGAATGCGTCAGCCGGGTTTCATCACCGGAAGTCTGCTGCTCAGCATCGAAGCCGCCGGACGGAGTCCGAGCGCGCCTGCGTACACCGCGCTCGTCGAAGCCATGCAGCTCGCGGCGCCTCGCGTCGGAACATCGCACCCGTGGCAAATTCAGACGGGCAGCGTCGGCGCGGCGCTGAGCGGGTCACGCCGCTACATCGCGATGTGGAACGCGGCAGAAGGCATGTGCGTCCACAACACCGACACTCCCGGGACCGTCGCGTGTGTGCCTCTCAATGACGCATCGCGCGGTGCCGTGGACGACAACGGCAACCGGACATCTGCAATGCGTGCCCAGAGGACGCGAGCCTGTCCCGTGCGCCGGCGCGCCCGACGCGATCGCCAAGCCCATCTTCAGCACGGACGGGAAGTATGTCGGCTGGCTCTCGGGCACGGGGTCGAACCAGCTGCACATCCTGGACCTGGCGACGGGAAGCCCGGCCGACGTTTCCGATCTGAACGCGCTGCTGCCCCGCGAACAAGAGACCGGCTCGCCTGACTCGCTCACACGGTCCTCCGCCCCCGGCGAAACCGCGGCGGCCGATGACTCGCCGGAGTTGTTGCAGGTCGGCGATGGCGGGAGGTACGCGCTGCTGGCGGCGCGAGACTCCGTCTGGATCTACCGAGTCGGCTCGGACACCGTCGCGCGCGCACCGGACGCGACCGCGCTGCTGGTGAGTTCGCCCGATACGGGGGAGAGCCTGCTCGCCACGCCGCGAGGACTGTGGTCGCTGACCGCCGCGGCGAAAGGCCTCGCGCTTGCAAAATCACCGACGACGGCGTTCGAGGACAGGGCGGGAATCGGCCGTTATGACGCCAACGATCCGTGGCTGCCGAT
>QHWR01000042.1:13110-17897 GCA_003223835.1 Acidobacteriota bacterium
GGGGCATGAGCGCGCGCGGATCGTTCCTCCGAATGCGAAGAACGCTGCCGTGCCGCTGCGGCTGACGGATAGGCGGGTGATCGCGCTCACGGACACCGACTACTCCGAGTGGGCAACCGCCGGCTACCGCGGCGTGGTTCACGACACCTCGGGGGCTGCCCGTTTCGCCGTCTCCTCCACCCCGATCGGAACAGTCCAGATCGTGTCGGCTGTGACGATGGCCACGCCGCTGTCCCTGCCGACCCGCTCGCTTCGGCTTCGTTCGCTCGACGACGGCCGCGAGCTCGGCAAGTGGCCGGTCGCGGAGGACACGACGTTCAAGGCGAGTGCGTCGGCGGCCACCATCGCGTTCCAGCCCGTTTTCGGACAGGTGGACGTGCTCCACCGCGCCGCCCCGTCACAGCCGTTCGCGCGGTTCACCCTGCCAGCCGCGCGAAAGGTCGGAGCGGTGAGCCCGGACGGCCGATGGGTCGCGGCGCTTCGACCGTGCGGGCAATCACCTGATGGGTGTCTTTCCGTCTACGATCTCGATGGCGATCGCACACCGCGGGGGGAGTTCCCCGTGGACCCGGCGAGCATCGTCGCGTTCTCACGGGGGCAGGACGGCAGGCCGGTTCTGGCGATCGTCTCGGACGGGGGCCGTTTCGCGTCGTTCGATCTCACCGGCGCGGTGGTGCATGCCTCGACGTTGAACGTCGCGATCAAGGACGGCGTGTTCAGCGCCGACGGCTCGACGTTCCTCGCAACGGCGGGGACCGGAGCGTCGCAGGCGCTGCTGTTCTGGGACATCGGCGCGGCGCCCCGGACCCTTCCCTTCAACGAGCCGATCGGAGCGCTGGCCTTGTCGAGGGCCGGAGATGCCGCTGCCATCCGCACCCCCACTGCCGTCGTTATGTTCCGTACCCGCGACCTCTACCGCATCCGCTCATACTCGCTCTCGACGCCTCGGCCCGGGGCCAGCAACATCATGTTCGATGGCGGCGGAGACCTCGTGATCGTCGAGGGTCTGAGGGTCAGCGTCCTGAGGGTGGCGAACATCAGCAAACCGAATCTCATCACGGTCGCCGTCAAAGATCAGTCGACTTTTCGCAGCACGCTGGTCGGCGTCGCGGATGTGGACGGACGCGTGTTCACCATCGATGACGGTTCGCTCGTCGTCACCGGTGGTCCTTCCACGCGCGGTTCGCCGAGGGCGGTCATCCCGTCGGGCGTTCAGTACGCGCAGCTCGCCAACGGCGGATCGGTGATTGTCTCGCTGGAAGGGATCTCGGGCCCGGTCTATTGGTTGCCTCGTACGCTCTCCCTCGTGGATCCGCTGCACCCGGCGGCCGATCGCATCGTCGAGCGGCCGACGCAAATCACGGCCGTCGCGACGGCCTCGTCGCGCGGTTTGGTCGCCGTTGGAGAGGTGTCCGGCGCGATCGTGTTGGTCCAGGCGGGGAGCCCGGGGGCGCCGTGGCGGGAATTCCTGGACGATGGCGTGATCCGCGGCCTCGCGTTCACTCCGCAGGGTGACGCGGTCGCATCCGCGACGAACAGAACGGTGACGGTCAGATCGATCGTGGACGGCGCCGCGAAGGCGCAGACCATGTCACAGACCGACGTCGTGTCGGTCGTGTTCGTCGATGCGGGACGCCTGGCGGTCGGCACGCCGGACGGTACCATCCGCGTCTTCCGGATGCCCGGGATGACCGAGGTCCAGAGATGGAAGGCCTCCCCCGATCTGCATTCGCTCATCGTCAGCAAAGATGGCCTGCTGCTCGCCGCCGTCGGCCGCTGGGGTGCACAAATCTATCGAACGGCGGACTGGCGGCCGGTCGGCGACGCGGAACGAGGGAAATTCGAGTTTGCGCTCTTTGCGCCCACCGGATCGGAACTGGCGCTGTTCGAGGGTAATTCGGTGCACGTCGTGGCGGGCAGGACCGGCACCGATCGCTACACGCTGCGTCACGACACCGCCGTGCAGACGGGCGCGTTCAGTCCGGACGGCCGCTTCCTGGCGGTCGGGACCGAGGAAGGCGTCGAGTTGTGGAGACTCGATACGACGGACCCGTCGAGCGGACGCCGGCTCGTACACTCGCAGGTGGGCCGCTTTCCCGTCACGGACACCATCGGAGCCGTCGCCTTCACGCCCGACGGCGGACAACTGATGATCGTGCTGGCCAACGGCGAGATCGAAGTCACGCCGTGGCGCCGCGACGATCTGATCAAGGTGGCCTGCCGCCAAGTACCCGCGGGAACCGGATACGGTGACAATGCTCTCGACAAGTTCTCTCCCGACGGATTCCGGGACTTCTGCCGGAACCCGATCCTTGCAGAGCGCCACTGACGCGAGTCGGGCTTTCGGCGTCAGCTTGGATTCTCGGGATTCGCCGCCGACACCGGCAGCGATTCGGCGGCCACTGGGATGGGGACCTTCGTCGGCGCCGGCGCTTCCCCGACGTGGACGGCGATCGACTGCCAATGCCCCTGATAGAACCGGCCGACCGTCAGCAGGCAGCGCGTCACGTGGCCGCAGACGATCGCCAGCCAGATGCGCGACGCGTCCAGCCCGCCCGTCGACTGCCAGAAGGCGCACATCCCCAGCGGCACGCCGATCTGCGATACCAGCGTGATGAACAGCGGACTCCGCGTATCGCCGGTCCCCTGCAGGCCGCCCGTGTAGGTCAGCGCGACGGTGATGAAGAGACCTGAGACGCTCAGGTAGCGCAGCAGCGAACGTCCGAGCGCGAGCACGGTCGGATCGTGCAGCCCGAAGAAGCCCAGGAGCTGATTGCCGAAGAGAAGGAAGAGGGCGCCAATCGTCGCGGCAATCATCAGGCCGAACCGCGCCGCGACGTTCACCGCCCGCACGCTGCGATCCGGCCGTCCGGCGCCGAGGTTCTGCCCCGCGATCGCCGCCGACGCGCCCATCAGCCCGACCGACGTCCACGTGATGAACGAGAACAGCTCCGTGTAGCCGACCGCGTACGCCGCCTGCGCTTCCGCGCTGTACCGGAGCGATCCGATGAACCGCAGCAGCATCACGCCCGCGACGTTCATCGCGACGCCTTGCACGCCCGCGGGCAGGCCGAAACGGAACAGCGATCGGATGATGCCCCAGTCCGGCCGCTTCGGCATCGACCGCGAGAAGTGCACGACGACGCGGCCGGTCGCCATCAGCCAGATGCCCACGCCCGACGCGAGCGCCGACGCGATCGACGTGCCGAGCGCCGCTCCCTGCGCGCCGAAACCCGGAATCGGACCGAGCCCGCGAATCAGCACCATGTTGAGCGCGACGTTGAGTCCGACGATCCAGAGGCCGATGCGGAGCGGCGTCCGCGCGTCCCCTGCCGCGCGCAGCGCGCCCGCGAGCATGAAGTACAGCAGTTGCCCGATGCTGCACATGAACATCGTCCTGAGATACGGCAGCGCCGCCGCGCGGACTTCGGGCGCCGCGTGAACGAGTTCGAGCAGCCGCGGCGCGAGCAGGTAGCCGAGCGGCGCGAGCACGCCGAGCGCGAGCACCACCGACGTCAGGAATGCCTGGTAGACGACGCGGTTGACCTTCTCGGGCTCGTTCGCGCCGGCGCAGCGCGCGACGAGCACGCCCATGCCCGTGAACAGCGAGCTGATGAAGACGACGACCACGAGAAAGATCTGCCACCCGACGCCGATCGCGGCGTTGCCGGTGAACCCGACGTAGTGCCCCACCATCACGTGATCGACGATGCCCTGCAGGCCGCCGATCATGTTCTGCAGCACCGTCGGCCACGCGAGACGCCACACGGCTCGCGCGATGGGTCCTTCGACGATGGAGCGATCGAAGCGTGCGGAGGAAGGCGAGGCGGGGTGTGGCGTAGACGCTATGAGGTGATTGTAGCTGAGTCCGCTCAGCGGCCGTTGGCCGATTTCAACACGCGCTTCACGTCCGCGTGCGCGAGGACGACGGCGGGCTGGCGCTGCAGGGCGTCGAAGTAGCGGCGCGCGAAGACGTCGCCGGTTTCCGACGGCAGCAGCAGGCGGTCCACCTGATCGACGAGCGCACGGGCGTCCGACTCGGTGGCGCCGTCAACCGCCGTCGCCTCGTCGATCCGGACGACGAGCTCGGACAGCTGGTGGAGCCACGCGAACCAGGAATCGTGGATGACGAGCTGCAGCAGCGCGGCGCGCGATCCGATCGACCCGCGATCGAGCTCGTACCCCTTGCGCGCATCGTCGAGCAGCGTCTTGTGGAGCTGCAGCAGGCCCGTGCGCAGTTCGCGGAGCCGCTGGCGCGATTCCGACGTCAGCGGGCCGCCGTTCGCCGCTTTCACCGCCTCGCCCGCCGGCTGCGACGCTTCCGCGAGCAGCGCGTCCAGATCGAGCCGCTCGGTCGTCATGTGCAGCGCCCCGTCCGCGGTGCGGGGCCATTCGGCGCGCGGGCGATCGCGATACAGCTCGAGGCCGTTGCCGTCGGGATCCTTCAGATACAACGCTTCGCTGACGCCGTGATCGGCCGCCCCCTCGAGCGGCACGTGCGCCTCAACGAGCCGGCGCAGCGCGTCGGCGAGCGCCCGGCGATCCGGATAGCGAATCGCCACGTGATACAGGCCGGTGGCGTTGACGGGCGGCGGCGGGCCCCCTTTGCTTTCCCACGTGTTCAGCCCGAGATGATGGTGGTACCCGCCGGCGCTCAGGAACGCGGCCGTCTGTCCCACTCGTTCCATCACCTGAAACCCGAGAACGCCGGCGTAGAACGCGAGCGCCCGTTCGAGATCCGCGACTTTCAGGTGGACGTGCCCAATGTCCACGCGGGGATCGATAGG
>QHWR01000042.1:18026-25870 GCA_003223835.1 Acidobacteriota bacterium
AGGTCATCGCCGGCTACCGCGACTTGCTGCACAAGGCGGGCATCGCCGGCAGCACGCTGATGGTCGTGCGCGACGGCCGGGTCATCGCGCGCGACGTCGAGGGCTATCAGGATCTCGACGCGAAACGGCCGGTCGACGCCGAGACGATTTACCACTGGGCCTCGATCACGAAGACCTTCACCGGCATCGCGATCATGCAGCTCCGCGATCGTGGACGGCTGTCGCTCGACGATCCCGTCGTCAAGTACGTGCCGGAGCTGCGTCTGGCCCACGACCCGTTCGGCGACATCTCGCAGGTGAAGATCCGTCACCTGATGTCGCACAGCGCCGGCTTCCGCGCGTCCACCTGGCCCTGGGGCGGCGACAGGCCCTGGCATCCCTTCGAGCCGACGACGTGGGAGCAGATCGTCGCGATGATGCCGTACACGGACGTGGCGTTCGAACCGGGGACGAAGTACAGCTACTCGAATCCAGGCGTGATCTTTCTCGGACGCATCATCCAGCTCTTGTCCGGCGACGACTACGAGGTGTACGTCACGAAGAACATCCTGATGCCGCTCGGCATGCACGGGTCTTTTTTTGATCGTGCGCCGTATCATCTGCTGCCGCACCGCTCGCACAGCTACTTCCGCGACGACGGCGGGCTGCGCGAGGCGCGGTTCGATTTCGACACCGGGATCACCGTCTCGAACGGCGGGTTGAACTCGCCGTTCACGGACATGGAGAAGTACCTCGCGTTCCTGATCGGGGACGAACGGCGACGCGAACCGTACGATCTGGTGCTGAAGCGATCCTCGCTCGAGGAGATGTGGACGCCGCAGATTGCGGCGCGCGCCGGAGAGGGCACGAACGGCACCGATTCGCACGCGGCGCTGTCCTTTTTCGTCGAACGGTACGGCGGCGTCGAGCTGATCGGGCACAGCGGCGATCAGAACGGGTTCATCTCGCATCTGTATCTGCACCGCGCGACCCGCACGGCGTATCTCGTGTCGTTCAACACGGACGTGACCGCGTCGAAGGACGGCGGCCGTCCGGGCACGCGCCAGGTTGACGCCGCGCTGCGGGAACTCGTCATCCGGCACGTCCTCGACTAGATGAGGAGAACCTTGGCTGTGTCCTCCGGAAGGGAGACCCGGGACGGGCGTCTACCTGGAATCGGCAGTAAATACGGGCTATTTCCATGGCAGAGTTATTGCCTCTGTCCGGCAGTGGAGAACCACTCATGCCACGCATTCTGACGTATGCCGTCCTCGCCGGGGCGCTGGCCGTCATCGCGGCGCCCGCGCTCGCCCAGGATCAGGATCACGATCGCCAGCGGGGGCGCGGCCGATCCGACGAGCGCCGCGGCGAACGGACGCAGCCGGCGCCGCCGGCGAACCGCGCCGTTCCGCGGACGACGCCGCCGCCTCAGGCGTCTTCCCGCCGCGACAACGACCGCCGCGACAACGACCGCCGTGGCTACGGGGGCTACGACCGCCGCGACAACAACGGCTACAACTGGCGCGGCTACGATCGCCGCAGCTACGATCGCGGCCGCGTCGTCATCGTCCCGCGCATCGTGCGGCCGTCGATCATCGGCGTGATTCCGTATCGGCCGTACGTCTATCGACCGAGCTATCGCGCCTACGGGTACGGGTATTACGACCCGTATGCGTACCCCGCCGCGCCCTACGGCTACTACAACCCGATTCCGGGCCGGCCGTACGGCGGCGTGCGGATCACGGGCGTGCCGCGCGACGCGCAGGTCTTCGCGGACGGGTACTACGTCGGGGTCGTCAACGACTTCGACGGAATCTTCCAGCACCTGAATCTCGAGGCGGGTCCGCACCACATCGAGATTGTCGAACCCGGACTGCAGCCGATCGCGTTCGACGTGATCGTGCGGCCGGGACAGACGATCACGTATCGCGCGGAGATGTACGGCGCGTATCAGCCGTATTAGACCGGATGCAAAAGTGCCGAATGCTGAATGCTGATTGCTGAAAGCGCGCTGTTTCGGCATTTAGCATTTCGCATTTGGCATTTTGCATTTCTGTTCCCGCTCAAGCATCGATTCCTGCCTCGCCGGACTGCCCTGCCCTCCTGACGATTCTGGCAAGCTCGCCGCAGTTCTGTCGGTCTTCGGCCGTTGAACGGCACCGATCACCCCGGCTACTGCCGAGCCTTTGATTAAACTCGTCTGGCACTGCAATTGCGGGACAAACCGGAAGATCCGCGACCTCACAATCTCGTCACGTACGCCGAACACAGGGAACTGGAGGGCCCTGGGAGGGGTATACGAGGATGCGCCGCCTGATTCCCGCGATCGTAATTCTGCTGGGCCTCCCTGCGTCCGTTCGGGCGCAGACGATCATCGATCCGAGCCGGAGAATCGACTGGACTCAGGCCGGCGCGCCCGGCGGCATCCCGAACCGCACGACGATCTGCACGACGCTGAGTCCTGGCGCGACGGCCGCCCAGATCAACAGCGCACTCCTCGCGTGCTCCAACGGGGTCGTCCTCCTCAACGCCGGAACGTACACCCTGTCAACCGGCTTGAATTTCAGCGGCAGCAGCAACGTGACGCTGCGCGGCGCGGGGACGCGTCAGACCATTCTCCAGTTCACCGGCGCCGACGGATGCGGCGGGTTCCCCGCGAGCGTCTGTTTGAAGGGGTCATCCTCGGTCGGCGTGTGGGGAGTGCCTTCCGCGAACGTCCGCAACTGGACCGCCGGCTACACGAAGGGGACCACGCAGATCACGCTGGATTCGGTCAGCGGCGTATCGGTCGGGATGATTCTGGCGCTCGATCAGATTGACGACACGGTCGACACAGGCGGCGTCGTCGTGAACGGTCAGTCCATCAGCGCGTTCTCGATCGAAGGGGCCGCACCCGGACGTCCGAACCGGACGCAGGTGCAATACGTGAAGGTGACGGCAATCAACGGGACGCAGGTCACCATCTCACCGGGCCTCTACATGCCCAACTGGCGCAGCTCGCAGTCGCCGCAGGCCTGGTTCTGGGGCACGGTCAGCCAGACCGCCTTCGCCATCGGCATCGAGAATCTCACGCTGGACAACTCCTCGAACACCGCCGAGCAGACGGGCCTCATGATGTGGAACGCGTACGGCTGCTGGGTGAAGAACGTGAAGTCGGTGAGCCCGAACCGCAACCACATCTGGTTGTATCAGAGCGCCCATAGCGAAGTGCGGGACAGCTACTTCTTCGGAACGAAGAACGCGGCGACGCAGAGCTACGGCGTCGAGTCGTTCATGACGTCGGACAACCTCATCATCAACAACATCTTTCAGCACGTGACGACCCCGATGATGACCGGGACCGCCTCGGGCAACGTCACGGCCTACAACTACGCCCTCGACATGTACTACAGCGTGGTCATGAACTGGATGATGCACGCGATCAATGCGTCGCACGACACCGGCACCGGCATGAATCTCTTCGAGGGCAACGAAACCAACTCCTACGGCATGGATCTGTACCACGGTCCCGGCGCGTTCCCGACGGCGTTTCGCAACTACCTGTCCGGGCGCGACGGCACGCGCACGTCGAACACGGAAGTCGTCGGCATCTGGGCATACAACCGTTTCGTCAACGTCGTCGGCAACGTGCTCGGAACGCCCGGCTATCACACCGTCTATGAAGATTCGCGGGGCCCGCAGGGACGGACCGGGAGTCCGAACCAATCCATTTATCTTCTGGGCTACTCGGGCGTGGACGAATCGCTGAACAGCGGCATCGCGTACGATCTGATGGCCGTGACGAGCTTGCTGCGCTGGGGAAACTTCGACTACGCGACGAACCAGACCAGATGGAACGCCTCGGAGATTCCGGCCGGCAATCCCGTTCCAGGCACGCAGACGCTGCCTGCCTCGCTGTTTCTCGCCGCGAAACCGAGTTGGTGGGGAACGATGCCGTGGCCGGCGATCGGGCCCGACGTGACCGGCGGCTACGACCAGGCGGGGCACGTCTACAAGAACCCGGCACATGTCTGTTACGACACGAGCGCGAAGAACGCCGACGGCAGCCTGATCTTCGATCCCGTCCAGTGTTATCCGACGGGGCCTGCGGACACGACCGCACCGACGGTTTCGATCACCGCTCCCGCCGCCGGGGCGGTCGTGTCCGGAAGCGTGACGATCACCGCGAGCGCATCGGATAACGTCGGCGTCGCGGGTGTTCGCTTCAAAGTGGATGCCACGGACATCGGCTCCGAGGTCACGACCGCGCCGTACTCGATCGGCTGGAACACGACCGGCGTTGTCAACGGCAGCCATAACCTGACCGCCGTCGCGCGTGACGCCGCGGGCAATACGAAGACATCGACGGCGGTCAGCGTCACGGTCAACAACGTGCCCGACACGACGCCCCCGTCGGCGCCGTCGAACGTCGCCGCCACGGCCGTGTCGTTCTCGCAGATCAACCTGACGTGGACCGCCGCGAGCGACAACGTCGGCGTGACCGGCTACAGGGTGCTCCGCTGCCAGGGCGCGGGATGCGCCCCGACCGCGCAGGTCGCTGCGCCCGCCGGCACGAGCTACAGCGACACGAACCTGACGCCGGGCACCAGCTACAGCTACAAGGTGTCCGCAGTGGATGCCGCGACCAACGTCTCGGCGCCATCGGCGGCCGCGACCGCCGTCACGCAGGCGCTGCCCCCATCGACGTTCGGTCTGATTGCGGGCTACAGCTTCAGCGAGGGCAGCGGCACCATCGCCGCCGATATTTCGGCGAACAGCAACACGGCGACGCTCAGCGGCGCGTCCTGGACGGCGTCAGGCAAGTTCGGAAGCGCGCTCGCGTTCAACGGCACGAGCAGCTTCGTCGAGGCGCCCGACATCGCCGCCCTGACGCCGCAGACGGCCGCGACGTTTCAGGCGTGGGTGTTCCTGACGAGCACGCCGGCGGAAACGGCGTCGGTGTTCAACAAGTGGACGCAGACCGCGGACGATGAGTACATGTTCGGCGTCTCGCCGAACCGGACGGTGTATCTGGCCTGGCAGACGACTGGCGGCGCGACGTGGGGGACCGGCTCGTACAATGAGGCGACCGGGACGGGGCAAATCCCGCTGAACACGTTCACCCACATCGCCGTCGTGCGGGACGGCGGCTCGCTGTCGTTCTACATCAACGGCAACCTCGACGCCGTCGTGAGCAACGTCATGGACGGCAATCCATTCCGCGGCGGCCTCGGCACGCTGCGCATCGGGGGCCAGGGACGAGGCGCACGCAACCGGTTCTTCGCGGGCACCATCGACGAAGCGTGCATCTACGACCGCGCGCTGACGCAGACGGAGATTCAGGCGTACATGAACGCCGCGCTCGCGCACCGTCCCGCGGCGCCGACGAATCTCCGGGTCATCAAATAAGGTCCTACGACGGCGGACGCGGATAACACGTGTTCGCATCGAACACGAGGCGACCATCCGCCGTTCGAGGACTCGTCTCGAAGCAGATCTGCGCGGGAATCTTGTAAGCGTGGCCCGAGGAATCCTGTCCGCCGCTCACGTCCGGACCGATCGGCGGCCACGCCGTGGCGCCCCACCAGTCAGGCTTCGCGGAGAGGAACAGCGACGCCGGGAGATCGGTGACGGCCGGTACGGGCTGGTCGGCTGGAACTTCGTCGGGACTCCAGTGTGTCTGATTGGTCGCGTAATCGTAGTTGCCCCACCGCAGCAGCGTGCTCATGACCAGTGTGTCGGCGCCCAGCGGCTGATACTCACCGGCGCCCGAATATCCCAGGACGTAAACCGAACGTTCGGGCCACCCCCGCGTCGCCGACGGCGCGACCGAGTCTTCATAAACCCGATGGTACCCCGTCGTTCCGAGGACGTTGCCGACGACATTGACGTAGCGATTGAACGCCCAGATGTTGATCGGCGTCGTATTCCCCCACTGCGTCTTGCCGGGCTCCGATCCCGTCAACTGGTTGCGAAACACCGTCGCGTAACTGCCCGTGCCGTGATACAGGTCCATCGAGAAGCCGTTCCCCGAGTTCCCCTCGAACAGGATCATCCCCGTGCCGGCGTCGTGGCCGCCGACGATGCCCGGCATCATCCACGTGGGAATGTAATAGGCCATGTCGGTCATGTAGTTGTACGCGAACACCGAGCCGGTATTCGGGCCGAGCATGATCGGAGTGGTCACATGATGAAAGATGTTGTTCACGATCAGATCGTCCGAAGACGTGAACGACTCGACGCCGTAACTCTGGGACGCCGCGTTCTTCGTCCCGTAGAAATAGCTGTCCCGCACTTCGATGCGCGCGGCCTGATTCAGCCAGACGTGGTTCCGGTTCGCGTTGAACGACTTGACGTTCTTCACCCAGCAGTTGTACGCGTTCTGAAACCCGATCCCTGAGGTCTCGGTGGTGCCCGAGTGATCGACGGTGAGGTTCTCCACGCCGATCATGGACGCCGTGTCGCCCCACCACCACACCTGCGGCTGCTGGCTCGCGCGCCAGTTGGGCATGGACAGTCCCGGCGAGATCGTGACCTGCGCGCCGTTGACCGCCGCGACCTGCACGAACTGCTGTTGCGCGCGGCCGGGCCGGCCCGGCGTGCCTCCCTCGAGAGAGAACTTGCCCATGGCGTCGCTGACGACGACGCCCCCGCCGTCGGCCGTGTCGTTCATCTGGTCGAGAATGATGACGCTCCCCACGGAGAGGCCCGCTGTGGAATCCAGCGTGATCTGCGTCGATCCTCTGGCATAGCCCGCGGTCCAGTTGCGGATGTTGGCTGCGGGAATGTTGCCCGACCAGACGCTCGAGCCGATGACGCACACGTTGGCCCACAGGCCCCCGCACGGATCGGTGCCGGTGAACTTCAAGATCGTTTGTTCCGGACCCGCGCCCCTCAGCGTCACGTTGCTGCTGCCTCTGAACGTGACACCCGCCGACAGATTGTAGGTGCCCGGCGCAAGGTTCACGACGCCGTTGGCGCAGGCGGCGATCGCGTTGTTGATATCGGCCGCGGTCGCCCGCGCGTCGAGCGATGCGCACGAGCCGTCGGCGCGACGCGGGATGCCGCCGAGCACGCCCGCGCGGCTCCAGTCGATGCGCCGCGCCGGATCGATGACATCGGTGGAGGTGGAGCTTCCCTGCGCGTGAACGCGTGCCTTGACGGCAATCGGAGCGAAATGGGACGAGAGCGGCAGGCAGACGAGTATCGGAAGAAGAAGCATGAACCGATGCTTCATGAAGGCCCCCTCACGAACGACACGCGCGCCGGACCGGACAGCCGCGGGGTCAATTGATGGTGGCGGGCGAGAGCCACGGGCGATCCCGAAAGATGACCACGATCGCGTCGGGATTCTCGAAGACGTGCTTCTGGATAATCTGGAAATCGCGCTCGATGATGTCCACAATCGGGCGGTACTTGTTCGTGCCGCTCCACACCCTCACGATGAAGACGCCGCGATCGTCGAGATACCGTGCGTAGCGGGCGAGCATCGAGGAAATCCGGGCCCACGGCACGTAGTAGATCGATTCCATGAACAGGATGACGTCGTGGCAACGATCGGGCACGTAGCTGAACAGATCCGACTGCGCATACTCGTGTCGATCCGCTCGCCCGTTGGCGGCCGAGATCTGTCTCGCCGCCGCCAGCGCGACGTCGGAGACGTCGACGCCCGTGTATCGAGCGTACTTGGTCTCATCGAGCTCGTTGCCCGCGCGTCCCTGCCCGCACCCGAGGTCCAGGATGCTTCCGCCGGCAGCGTAGTTCTCGACGAACTGATAGACGACGTCGCGCGACGAGCCGCCGTCGCCGTCCCATCGGCCTCGCGAGAACTCGCTGTTCCACAAGCGTCGCTTGACAGACGGAGGGCCGTACGACTGCAGAAGGCC
>QHWR01000043.1:0-8848 GCA_003223835.1 Acidobacteriota bacterium
GTTGTGGTTGGAACACGGGCTTTAGGCCAAAGCCAAATGTTTGTGAGGAGGCAACGTGACTGACGATCAGAAGCGGGTCGCGCGCGACGACGTCGAGCACGGCCGCCAGGCGCCGTCCGCGCCTCGCCGCAAGCGCTACGAACCGCCTCGCGTCGTGGACTACGGCCGCGTGAGCAAGCTGACGCAGACGGGCGGCATTACGACCAAGGACAACGGAAACATGTTCAGGGTGTGCCTCTGAGCAAGGTGCTACGGGTGCGACGGGCGCTACAGGTGCTACAGGTGCTTACGTGCTGAGGGTGCGTGAGTGCCCGACGGTCGCGGCGGCAGCCGTACTGCTCGCGGCGGCGCACCCGGCGCTTGCGATGTCGCCGGCGGTGCTCCGGCGAACGCTGCGCGCGCGGCCGCTTCGGCTCCGGGTTCTGCCGGCGCTGTCGCCCGAGCGCGCCGCCGCCGTCGTTCGTGGCGTCGCCGCTCGTCTTCCATGCCGTCCGTCGTGTCTCGAGCAGGCCGCCGCGCTCGTCTGGATTCTCGCCGCGCAGGGGACGGCCGCCCACATGGCCATCGGCGTTCGCCGCGAGGGTGGCGGGCTCGCCGCGCACGCGTGGGTCGAGCGGGACGGCCGCGTCCTCCTCGGTGATCCGTCATCCGCCGGGTTCGCGCCGCTCGCGACGCGCATCGACCCGTGTCGCGCGTAATCGACGAACATCGCCTCTATCTGTCCGACCGCAACCGGTTGTGCGCGTACGAGCGCGCGCTCGCGGAAGTGGTCCGTCCCGGGGACGTCGTCGTCGATCTGGCGTCGGGCACCGGGATTCTCGGCATGCTCGCCTGCCGCGCGGGCGCTGCGCGGGTGTACGCAATCGAGATGGACGGCATCGCCGGCCTCGCGCGCGAGCTGGCGCGGGCCAATCGCTTCGGCGATCGACTCGTCGTCGTCAAGGAGCATTCGACGGCCGCGACGCTGCCGGAACGCGCCGACGTGCTCGTGTCGGATCAGATCGGACGCTTCGGCCTGGAAGCGTCGATCGTCGAGCTGGTTGCCGACGCGCGCGCGCGTTTGCTGAAGCCGGACGCGCGGCTGATTCCGTGCGCGGTCGAGTTGGTCGTCGCGCCGGTGCGGCACCCGCGGCTGTTCCGGCGGATCGAGTTCTGGTCGCGCCGGCCCGCGGGGTTCGATTACGAGCCGGCCCGCGGGATCGCGGCGAACACCGGCTATCCGGCGCGGCTCTCGGCGGATCACCTTCTTGGGCCCGCGTCGCCGCTGCTGACGATCGATCTGACCAAGGACGCGCCCGACACGCTGACGGAGCAGGCGTCGATGACGATCGCGGAGACGGGCTGCCTGCACGGCATCGGCGGATGGTTTTCGGCGCGGCTCTCGCCGTCGGTGACGGTCACCAATTCGCCCCTCGCGCGGGATCGCATTCGGCGCCGCCAGGTGTTTCTGCCCGTCGATCGGGCGGTGACGGTGTCGGCGGGCGACGTCGTGGACGTGCGCATGCAGCTCCGTCCGGCCGAGCTGATGTACGCGTGGGACGTCACCGTGCGGCGGGACTCCGGACCGCCGGTTCGCTTTCGTCACTCGACCTTCGCCGGCATGCTGCTCGATCCCGCGGACCTGCGGCGGACCGCGCCCGGGTACCGGCCGCGGCTGACGCCGCGCGGCGTCGCGCGGCTGACCGTGCTGTCGTTGTGCGACGGCGTCCGGACGCTGAGCGACATCGAAGCGGAGGTGCAGGGTCGTCATCCCGAGTTGTTCGCCTCGCGCGGCGACGCCGCGGCCTTCGTGGCCGAGGTCGTCACGCGGTATTCGTCCGATGCGGACTGACGCGCTCGCGTACCGGCTGTGCCACGTCACGCTGACGAGCGCGATTGCGCTGCCCGAGCTGCGTCCCGCGCGCGCCGGTCGGGGCGCGTGGCGCGTTGACGTCAACGGCGCGCCGCGCGGCGACTACAGGTGGTTTCATCGCTGGCGCGCCGAGCGCCGCACGTGGCTGTCGTTCGGACGGACGAGCGACGGCTACCTGCTGCGGTTTCCGGAGCTCGCGGATTTCGCGGTGACGCCGCGCGCGCGCCGCATCGAATGCCGTCCCGTGCGCAGGCTTCCATCGGCCACGCTGAGGCACCTCCTGCTCGATCAAGTCCTGCCGCTCGCGCTGAGCGCGGATCGGCTCGTGCTGCACGCGAGCGCGGTACACGTGCCGGGGTTTGGCGCGGTCGCCTTCATCGGCGGAACGGGTCACGGCAAATCGACCCTCGCAACCGCGCTCGCGCAGGACGGGTGTTCGCTCGTGACCGACGACTGCCTCGTGCTCGGCGAGCGCGACGGCGTGCCGGCGGCGTGGCCGAGTTATCCGGGCGTCCGCCTCTGGCCCGACGCCGCGCTGGCGCTCGGCAACCCGGCCCGCGGTCCGGCGCTCGCGCACTACACGCGCAAGCGGCGGCTGCGCGAGGGACTGCTGCGTTTCCGCGCGCGTCCGAGCCCGCTTCGCGCCCTGTTCCTGCTCGCGCCTCCGTCGAGCGGCGGCGACGCGGCCGACATCCGCGCGTGTCCGCCTCGCGAGCGGCTGATGGCGCTCGTCGCCTGCGCGTACGTCCTCGACGTTGACGACCGCGCCCACCTCGCCGTGCAATTCCAGCGCCTCGTCCGGCTCGTCGAGTCGGTGCCGACGCTGCGCCTCCGCGTGCGCCGCGATCGACGCCGCCTCCCGCAGACCGCCCGCGCGCTCCGCGAACGGTTGACGCGGATGCGCGGGACTCGGGACTTGGGACTCGGGACGCGGGACTAGGGACCAGGGACTCGCAATGTACGCCCTTCGAGGCTACGGCCGTGTGACCGCGGATCCGCGCCGCGCCGCGGCGTACGAGCGGGCGCTCGCGCGCGTGATCGGACCGTCGACGGCCGTCCTGGATCTCGGCTGCGGGATGGGTCTCTTCTCGCTGTTCGCGCGGCGGGCCGGCGCGCGGCGTGTGTATGCGATCGAGCAGTGTCCGGTGATCGAACTGGCGCGCGAGATCGCCGCCGCGAACGACGCCGATCGCATCGAATTCATCGCGGGGTCGTCGCGGACGGTGGAACTGCCCGAACGCGTGGACGTGGTCGTCTCGGATATACGCGGCCTTCTGCCGCTGCACTTCGACAGCGTCGCGTCGCTCATCGACGCGCGCGAACGGTTCCTCAAGCCCGGCGGAGTCCTCGTGCCCTGTGCCGAGTCCATCCACGCCGCGGTCGTGAGCGCGCCCATCACCTACGAGAGCACGGTCGGGTTGTGGGACGCGGGGCCGGCCGGTCTCGATCTGACGCCAGCGCGCCGCGCCGCGGCCCAGACCCTCGACCGGATGGCGAGCGGCGACGGCACGCTGCTCACGGAGCCCTCGGAGTGGATCGCGATCGATTACCGCCGCGTCCGGACGATCTCCTTCGAGCGGACGCTGCGGTGGACGATTGCGTCCGCCGGCGTGGCGCACGGCGTCATGCTCTGGTTCGAGTCCACGCTCGCGGACGGCATCGTATTGTCGTCGGCGCCGGATCAGCCGCCGCTCGTGTACGGCCGCGCGTTCCTGCCGTGGCCCATCGCGGTCGCGGTCGCAACGAACGAACATGTCGAGGTTGCGCTCCGGGCCGACTGCGTGGACGACGAGTACGTGTGGACGTGGCGCACCACGATCGAGCGAGACGGCTGCGTCCTGCAGCGGTTCAGCCAATCCACGTTCGCGGGGGCGTTCATCGATACCGCGAAGCTGAGAAGCTGAGGTGCTGATGGTGCTAATTGTGCTGGAGGGTGCTAATGGTGCTGGTGCTAACAGTGCTAATGTGCTGAAGGTGCTCGGTGCTGAAGCTGCATCGCGGCACCTTTAGCACCCTCAGCACCATTAGCACCAGCACCTTTAGCACCATTAGCACCGCTAGCACCTTTAGCACCATGCATTCCACCCCCGGCTGGCTCGGTTGGGACGACTACGCGCCGTTTTACGACTGGGAGAACGCGCGCACGGTCGGACGGCGCGACGTCGCGTTCTGGTGCGACCTCGCGCGCGGGCGCGGCGGCCCCGTGCTGGAGCTGGGCTGCGGGACGGGCCGGATCCTCGCGCCGCTCGCGCGGCATGCGGCGACGCTCGCGGGCGTCGATCGGTCGGATCCGATGCTCGCGCGCGCGAGGCGGCGCCTGCGCAGAACTCCGAGGCCCGTCCTGCTCGTGCGCGGCGACATCACGACGCTGCCGTTCGGCGACGGCGCGTTCGATCTCGTCGTCGCCTCCTATGGCATCCTGCAGTCGCTGACGAGCGAGCGCGATCTGCGCGCGACGCTCAGCGCCGTCCACGCCGCGCTTCGTCCGGGCGGCCTGCTGGGGATCGACCTGGTGCCCGATTTGCCGCGCTGGTCGGAGTACTCGCGGCGCGCGAGCCTGTCGGGCCGCCGCGGGCGGGACTCGCGCATCACGTTGATCGAATCCGTGCGTCAGGATCCGCGGCGTCGCCTCACGATCTTCGATCAGGAGTTCGTCGAGCGCCGCGGCCGCGCGCGGCGCGTGCGCCGCTTCTCGCTGACGTTCCGGACCCTCAGCGTCCCCCAGATGGCCCGCCGCCTCGAGCGCGCCGGCTTCCACGTCCAGGCGGTGCTGGGCGATTACCGCGGCGGCCCGTGGGACGAACGCGCGAATGTGTGGGTGATCCTTGCCGAAAAGCTGGACGAGGGACTCGGGACCAGGGACTAGCGACCGGGGACTGACATGGTGGTAAGATCAACCCGCATTTTCGCCTGTTTTCACGGAGATCCCCATGTCCGGCCATTCCAAATGGCACACCATCAAGCATAAGAAGGGCGCGGCGGACGCGAAGCGCGGGAAGGTCTTCACGCGCATCATCAAGGAACTGACGGTCGCGGCCCGAGCCGGCGGCGGCGACCCGGACAGCAATCCGCGGCTGCGCACGGTCATCGCCGACGCCAAGGCCGTCAACATGCCGGCCGACAATATCAAGCGCGCGATCCAGCGCGGCACCGGCGAGCTGCCGGGCGTCTCGTACGAAGAAGTCACCTACGAAGCGTACGGACCCGGCGGCGTCGCGATCATGATCGAGACGCTCACCGACAACAGAAACCGCACCGTCGGCGAGATGCGCCACATCCTCACCAAGGGGGGCGGAAACCTCGCCGAGACCAACAGCGTCGCCTGGATGTTCGAGAAGAAGGGCTACATCGTTCTCGAGAAGACGAAGGTCGAGGAGGAGAAACTGATGGCCGCCGCGATCGACGCGGGCGCCGACGACATGCGCGACGACGACGACAACTGGGAGATCGTGACGCCGCCCGACGCGTATCAGCCCGTGCTCGACGCCGTGAAAGCGCTCGGGGTCGAGCCGGCGGCCGCCGAGATCGCGATGGTCCCGCAGAACTACATCAAGCTCGAGGGGAAAGCCGCGCAGCAGATGGTCAAGCTGATGGAAGCCCTCGAGGACCACGAGGACACGAAGAAGGTCTGGTCGAACGCCGACATCGAGGAAAAGGAGATCGAGGCCTCATTGGCGTGAGAGTTTTCGGGATCGATCCCGGGTCCGGACGCACCGGTTACGGCTGCATCGAGTCTTCGGGCGGCCGTCACCGGCTCGTGATCTGCGGCTCGCTGGCCGCGCCATCCTCCGCCACCTTCCCCCAGCAGCTCGAGGCGATCCACGAAGGGCTCGCGTCGCTGCTCGCGCGCGTGCGTCCCGACTGCGTCGCCGTCGAAAACATCTTTCACGCGAAGAGCGCGCGGAGCGCGCTGAAGCTGGGACACGCGCGCGGCGTCGCGCTGCTCGCCGCGTCCGAAGCGCGGCTGCCGGTCATCGAGTACGCGCCCGCGGAGATCAAGCGCGCCGTCGTCGGCTACGGCCGCGCCGAGAAGCCGCAGGTGCAGCAGATGATCAAGCTGCTGCTCGGCCTCGACGCGGCGCCCTCGCCCCACGACGTCGCCGATGCGCTCGCCGTCGCCATTTGTCACGTGCACAGTTCCACCGGCGCGGTGGCAGAGAGAATTCGGAGCGAGAAGCCCGCATCGAAGCTGCGCAGCTGGCGCGCGTATCGACCATGACAACACGGCCGTGCTGAGATGTCGTGGACGGCGCCCGTTCCTTCGATCAGCAGCGCCTGCGGCCGCGGCGAGCGAGCGAAGCGAGACGAGCCGCAGCGAGCGGGGGTGGGGCCCCGCGAGCGCTGAGAAATGATTGCGCGCCTCAAGGGGACGATCGTCGAGAAATCCCCGAACCGGGTGGTCGTCGACGTCGCCGGCGTCGGCTACGACGTGATCGTGCCGCTCTCGACCTTTTACGGTCTGGGCGAATCGGGCGCGTCCGTCAGCCTGCGCGTGCACACGCACGTCCGCGAAGACGTCATCGCCCTCTATGGTTTCGCGACGCCGGTGGAACAGGATCTGTTCGAGCGGCTGATCGCCGTCAACGGCATCGGGCCGAAGCTCGCCCTGGCGGTGCTGTCGGGGATCGAGCCCGCGGACTTGATCCGCGCGGTTCGCACGAGCGACGTCGCGCGGTTGACGAAAATCCCGGGCGTCGGCAAGAAGACCGCGGAGCGCATCGGGCTGGAGCTGAAGGATCGGTTGCCGGCGTCGCTGCAGCGCGGGGACGCGCCGACGGCCGCTCCAACGGATGACGATCGCCGGAGCGATTTGATCTCGGCGCTCCTCAACCTGGGGTATCACCGCCAGACCGCGGAGAAGGCGATCGACAAGGTCCTGAAGGCCGCGCCGGATCTTGCGTTCGAGGAGGCCGTTCGACGCGTGTTGCGTGAGATGATTCGATGAATGTCGGATGGTGGATGAGTGATGACGGATGACCGAGGGCCCTTGACCGAGGGCCGTTGACCGATGGCTGACGACCGGATCGTCACCGGCGTGCCGGTGGACGACGACGTTCAGTACGACGCGGGGCTGCGGCCGCGGACGCTCGAGGACTACGTCGGCCAGGAGCGCATCCGCGAGAACCTGCAGGTCGCGATCGCGGCCGCGCGGCAGCGCGGCGAAGCCCTCGATCACGTCCTGCTGTACGGTCCTCCCGGCCTCGGCAAGACGACGCTGGCGTACGTGATCGCCAACGAGCTCGGCGTGTCCATCCGATCGACGGCGGGTCCCGTCATCGAAAAGCCCGGCGACCTCGCCGCGATGCTGACCAACCTGCAGGCGCGCGAAACGCTGTTCATCGACGAAGTTCACCGGATGACTCCGGCGATCGAGGAGATCCTCTACCCGGCGATGGAGGACTACGAGCTGGACATCGTGATTGGCCAGGGGCCGAGCGCGAGGTCCGTGAAAGTGCCGCTCCAGCGCTTCACGCTGATCGGCGCGACGACGAGGACGGGGCTGTTGACGTCGCCCCTGCGCGCGCGCTTCGGGATCGTGCACCGCCTCGATTACTACAACGAGGCGGAGCTGCGCATCATCGTCGTTCGCTCCGCGCGCATTCTCAACGTGCCGATGGAGCCTGATGCGGCGGCGGAGATCGCGCGGCGCTCGCGCGGCACGCCGCGGGTGGCGAACCGTCTGCTGCGGCGCATCCGCGACTACGCGCAGGTGCGCGCCGACGGCCGCGTGACCCGCGAGCGCCTCCTGCTGACGATCATCGAGAAGTTCGGCGGCGGTCCCGTGGGCGTCGGCAGCCTCGCCGCGGCGCTCAGCGAGGAGCGCGACGCGATCGAAGACATCTACGAGCCGTTCCTGATCCAGATCGGCTTCCTCGAGCGCACGTCGCGCGGCCGCGTCGCCACGCAGCGCGCCTACGAGTTCTTCGGATTGAGCGCGGGGAAGAACCGTCTGTGGTGAGGGTACTCTTCCGCCTAAAGGCGGAAGCCACAGATCCACGTAGAGTACTCGTAGCTTCACAGATCCACGTAGAGTACTCGTAGCTTCACAGATCCGCGTAGAGTACTCGTAGCTTCCGCCTTCAGGCGGAAGGACCGTGTTGATATGATTTCGCAAGATGCTTGATTCGAAACGCCTCCGGCCCGTGAAGATCGCCGGGTTGTCCACCTACGTTCCGCCGAAGGTGCTCAGCAACGCGGACCTCGAGCGGATGGTCGAAACGTCGAATGAATGGATCCTGCAGCGCACCGGGATCCGCGAGCGTCACATCGTCGAGCCCGGCGTCGCCACGTCCGACCTCGCGAAGGAAGCCTCGTGCGGCGCGATGCGCGAGGCGGGGGTCTCGCCCGACGACATCGGCTTCATCGTCGTGGGAACGACGACGCCGGATACGATCTTTCCGAGCACGGCGTGCCTGCTGCAGAACAAGATTGGCGCGCGCCGCGCGTGGGGCTTCGATCTGGGCGCCGCGTGCTCCGGCTTCACGTATGCCTTGACGGCCGGCTATCAAATGGTCGCGACCGGCGCGCACGATCACGCGCTGGTCGTCGGCGCGGACGTGATGTCGAGCATCATCGACTATCGCGACCGCACGACGTGCGTGCTGTTCGGCGACGGCGCGGGCGCGGTCGTGCTGTCGCCGGCGCGCGAGGACGAACCGCACATCCTCGATTTCACGCACGAGATCGACGGCAGCGGCGGCGATGCGCTCTGCATGCCGGCCGGCGGGAGCCGCATGCCCGCGTCGCACGACACGGTGGATCGGCGGCTGCACTACGTGAAGCAGGACGGCGCGGCGGTCTTCAAGTTCGCCGTGCGCAAGACCGAAGAGATCTGCCGCCGCGTGCTCGAGCGCAACCACCTGGATCCCACGCGGATCGACCTGTTCGTGTCGCACCAGGCGAACCGGCGGATCATCGAGGCGGCGTCGGAGCGGCTCGGGCTCCCGCCGTCGAAGGTCGTCATCAACCTCGAGCGGTACGGCAACACGACCGGCG
>QHWR01000043.1:8897-13881 GCA_003223835.1 Acidobacteriota bacterium
CTCGGTTCTCCTGCGCTGGTCCTTGTAGCGCCCTCCTGTCTCCTGTCTCCTGTATTCTGATCTTCGATGCCCCGCCGCAAGCGTCCGCGTGTTCCGCCCCGCATCTTCCTCCTGTCGCCCGCCAACTGCGGCGGGCCGCGCGCGAAGATGGTGGTGTCGCCCAACGCGCGCTTCGAGCTCGCGCACCGGCTGCGCGGCGGGCAGGGGGTCGCGATCGGCGAAGTGTTCGCGTTCGTCAGCGGCCTCTACTTCAAGGGGAAGCTCGCCTACGCGCTGACGTTCGCGCGGCCGCCCGAGCCCGGATTGCCGCTCACGGGGAGCGGCGCGCTCGTCATCACGCCGACGGCGGGCCTGCGCGCGGTCGAGACGCCGATTACCGTCGCGGCCATCGAGGCGTTCGCGGCCGTGGACATCGCCGCCAACGACCCGCGCTACTCGAAGCCGCTCGTGTCGAGCGCGCGCGCGCTCGATGAGGAGATCGGTCCCGAGTGCGAGGTCGTCCTCCTCGGCAGCATCGCCTCGACGAAGTACGTCGAGGTGCTGAAGAACGTCTTCGGCGAACGGCTGCTGTGACATGAGCCGCGGCGGCCTGATGCTGCGCTGCGTGCGGTCCGGAGAAGAGCTGACCTACGTGCCGGTCGAGGGGGCCGTGCGCCACGGACCCCGGCCGCCGCGGCTGCCGAAGATCCGCGGCATCATGCAGGGCTTCAAGATCTGACAATGGCCGCGCGGCTCCGCATTCCGGCCGCCGGCGCGGCGACGCTCCGCGTCGAGGGGGCCGAGGTTCACCTCACCAATCTCGACAAGCCGTTCTGGCCCGACCTGGGAATTACGAAGGGCGATCTGATCCAGTACTACGCCGACGTCGCGCCCGTGCTGCTCCCGCACGTCGCCGATCGCGCGATGGTGATGAAGCGATACCCGCACGGCGCCGCCGGCGGCTTCTTCTTCATGAAGCGCGCGCCGTCGCCGCGCCCATCGTGGATCCGGATCTGCACGATCCGGCACGACTCCGGCACCATCATCGACTTCCCGATGATCGACGACGTGCCGTCGCTGCTGTGGGTGATCAATCTCGGGTGCATCGATCTGAACCAGTGGTACGCGAAGTGCGACGACGTGGATCGGCCGGACTACCTGCACTTCGACCTCGATCCCGGCGGCGCGACGTGGGACCAGGTCCTCGACGCCGCGCGCGTCGTCCACGAGGCGCTCGACGCGCTGAAGATGCCGTCGTATCCGAAGACGACCGGATCGAAAGGCATCCACGTCTACGTGCCCATCGTTCGCGGACCGGTGCAGAAGCAAGTGTGGACGTTCGCGAAGGCGCTCGCCCAGGAGCTCGCCGCGCGCAACCCGAAGCTGCTGACGTCGGAGTACCGGGTCGCGAAGCGCCCGAAGGGACGTGTGCTGGTCGATTACAACCAGAACGCCTGGGGCCGGACGCTCGCGTCGGTGTACTCGGTGCGCCCCACGCCGATCGCGGGCGTCTCGACGCCGGTGACGTGGAAGGAAATCGAGAAGGGGATCCGGATCGAGGACTTCCGGATCGACAACGTCCGCGCGCGGATTGTGAAAGTCGGAGATCTCTATAAGCCGCTGCTGCTGAAGAAGGGACGCGTCGATTTGCGGAAATACGTCTAGCGCGACCTGAGGTAGTCCGGCGCAGTTTCAGGCTGCATGGACCAGCCTGCGCAGGACACGGCCACAAACGCCGCTGATGGCGCCGAGCACGACGGCGGGGAAGAGTGTCATGAACGGAAGGACAAATGCTTCGCCGAGGCCGCCGCTGCCATTGATGGCATCGATCGTTGCGGCATCGTGCCACAGGAGCAGCATGGAGGTGACGCCCAGTGCGCTGAGGACCGCCGCGATTTGACTTGTCAGTCCCGCCAGGACGATCCCGGACAGGATGGATTCGGATCGGAAAGCCGCCCGGAATCCGACGAACGCCAGCGTCCCGATGGCGACGCTCGTCGTCACGGCGGAGCGCGTCGTGAAGTCAGCTGTCGGGACCAGCCAGTCCCAGACGGTTCTCGTCAGAAAGGCGCCGCTGAAAACGAGCGCCCCGAGCCTGGTGGCGCGCCACACATAGCCGAACACCTGAACGACGTACCACAGGTCGGCGGCCGCGTGACCTTTCGTCCGCAGGATCTCCTGGCGGTACTCCTCGAGCAAATCACCCGAAATGGAGTCCTGGTCGGCTCGTGGCAGAGCCAACCGCAGCAGCGCATCCGCCCAGGAGGGTGGGCTCATGTACGGCCTCGCAGTGGCCACGACAGACCGTCCCACAATGATTCCACGGCGGCGCGAGCGTCATTGAGCGCGCGGATCCCCGCCGCCTGCACGCGGTAGTAGCGGCGCGCGCGCCCTGCGCGTGCCGGCGTGCCGCTTCCCAGGCGCGAGCGGAGCAATCCCTTCTGTTCCAGCCGTTCGAGCGTCGCGTGGACGGCGCCATGGGGGACGTCGCGTTCCAGCCGGCGCTGGACTTCCTTGAGGATCGCGCGGCCGTAGGCCTCATCGCCCAGCCGCAGGATGGCGAGGAGCACTGCTTGTTCGAACGAGCCCAGCACGTCAGCCATCTCGAATCAGCTACATTGTAGGCTTTGAGCCCCTGATGTCAATCGCAGCACGTCCGGGGACCGTCAACCGGGGCTACGCCGCGTTCGCGACCAATAGCGCGACGGGGAGTCGTTCCAGCGCCTGGCCGACGAAGATCCAGGCGCGGTCGGCGGCGACGGTGGGGCGCACCTCGGCGCCGGTGAAGGCGTCGCGGAACGTGACGGCGGCCAGCGCGGGCGGAAGCAGGACGCGCGACGTCTTCCAGCGATCGCCCAGCGGCAGCGGGTGATCGCGGTCGGCGACGTGCAACGCGAGATGCGGGGCAATCGCGATCAGCGCCCCGCCGTCCGCGGCGACGCGCGCGAACGCGACGACCTGCCCCGGGACCGTGCACTCGACGTCGAGCGGCAGGTAATCGCCCTCGAGAAAGAGTGACGGGCGATCGTGCCGCAGGCGAAGCGCCGCGTTCGTGACGAGGAGCTTGACGGTGCCGTCCGTCCAACGGTCGAGGAGCGCGGCCAGCTTGCCGGCCCGGGCCTCGGCGTCGCGCGACAACACGCACTCCACCTCCGCGAGCGCCTGTTCCCGTCGCGCGAAATCGACCGGACGCCGGTTGTCCGGATCGACGAGGGTCAGGTCCCACAGCTCCGTGCCCTGGTAGAAGTCCGGCACGCCGGGCGACGCGATCTTGAGCACGACCTGCGCGAGCGAGTTCACGAGCCCCGCGCGCGCGATGCGCTGCTGGAAGGGCAGGAATGCCGGCAGGAACTTCGCGCCCCCTTCGCCGGAGAGCGTCCTGCGCACGAAGGACGAGACCGCGTCCTCGTACGGCTGATGCGGATTGATCCAGCTCGAATACAGCTTCGCTTCCTTGACGGCCTTGATCATGTACGCCTGGAGGCGCTCGATCAGCTCGTCGGGCGCGGCCGTGGCGGACTCGACGCCGGCGGGCCAGATGCCGATCAGCGCCTGATAAAAGCGATACTCGTCGTTGCGCTCCGGCGCCGGCTCGCCGTCCACGAGCGTCCGCAGCGAGCGGTTCAGCGTCATCCACCGCGAGGCTTCACGTCCCCACTCCTCCGGCATCTCCGACAGCACGTTGAGGCGCGCCCGCCCGTCCTCGCCGAGCTTCGTGTCGTGCGTGGACGTGGCGAGCATCTCGTAGGGCCAGTCGAGACGGCGGGTCAGGTTCGCCTCGTGGAACTCGCGCGCGGTGCGGCCGAACCGTGACGGATCGCCGCCGACCTCGTTGAGCGACAGCAGCACGTTGTAGCGGTAGAACGCGGTGTCCTCGAGCCCCTTCGCCTGCAGCGGCCCGGTGTACTGCTGGAACTTCATCGCGAACCGCATGCGCTCGGCGGCTTCCGCGGCGTCCGTCGGCGGATATCCGACGCCCCGCCGTTCGAGCCGCGGCGCGATCCCGTCGTCCACGTCGCGCGGGAGCACGACCTCCCGGAAGAAATCGAAGATGGTCGGATCCATCGCGGGATTGCGCCGTCCCGCGCGGACAATCGCCTGCTCGACGACGGCGCGGTCCTCGGCGGTCCAGCCATCCTCATTCACGTACGTGCGGTAGGCGGGAAAACACGCGACGACTTCGGTAATCACGTCGCGCAGGCTGTTCAGCGTGAAGTCGCGCGACTTGCGGTTGCTCTCGGCGATGCGATCGAGCATGTGCGCGAGCACGTTCAGCTCGCTGGCCATCGACGTGTCCATGATCAATCGCTTGCACTCGTAGAGGACGTCGTCGAAGCTGTCGTTCCGGCCGGTGAGCTTCGCGTAGATGCGCCGCATGCGCCGCCCGTTCGAGGGATCGACGAACAGCCCGTTGATCTGATTCAGGAAGTTGTAGCCCGTCGTGCCGTGCACCGCCCAGTTGCGCGGCAGCCGCTCGCGTCCCGACAGGATCTTCTCGGCGACGACGTACAGCGGACACCAGCTCGTGGAGCGCGGGAGGTTCCACGCCTCCGCCGCGAGATCCTGCAGCATGTTGAAGTATTTCTTCGGATCGAACAGGCCGTCGGGGTGATCGATGCGGACGCCGGTCACCCGCTCGTTCCGGATAAGATCCGCGAGCAGCCGGTGGATGGACGCGAAGACCTCCGGATCCTCGACGCGCAGCCCGGCGAGACCGTTCACGTCGAAGAACCGCCGGTAATTGATCTCGTGCGAGGCCGTGCGCCAGTACGACAACCGGTACGCCTGCTCCTCGAGCAGCTCGTGCAGCGCGTCGAACGATTCGGGTCTTCCGGGCACCCCGTTGAACTCGCGGACGGCGTCCTCGATGTGCCGCAGGATGCGCGGCGCGTCGGAGACGAGCCGCTGCAGCCGTCCGCGCGCGGTCTCCTTCTCGCGCTGCCGCTCCTCGATCTGGTCGGGCCGATCGTCGGTGGACGCCGGCAGCTTCTGCAGCGTGCTGATG
>QHWR01000044.1 GCA_003223835.1 Acidobacteriota bacterium
TCTCTCACATCCACGGGCACGAGCACGGGACCGGCGTTGCGCGATCGGCGGCGCTGCTCGCTGACGGCGGCCGCGAGATCCTTCTCGGGGGCGAGCCGGGATCCCATCAGCAGGACGCAGACAATGCCCTGGGCCGACGAGGAGGCCTTCAGCGCGGAGCGCCAGACCGCTTCAACCGCCGCGCCGTCCACTTCCGGCACGACCCGCGCCAGTAACGTGACCGCGTCGTCCGCCTTCCTGAACAGCCCCTTCTTCGCCTTCGTGGCGTACGCCGCGTCGAACCCGGCGACGGTCAGGCATTCGGCCCCGAGCGCCTCCGCGGCTTCGCGCAGCTTGGCGAGCGTGACGCGGCGGATCAGGTCCGCGCCGACGCTCGTCGTCTTCCGCGCCGTTCGATCTTCAGACGGAGGACGCCCGGCATCCGGTTGGGGATCGGGACGTGGCGGCGGCGATGACGGTTCCACCGCGGGATGGGCGGCCGGCTCGGCAGCAGAGGCCTTCACCGTCTGGTCATATTGCGCGCGGAGCGATGCGTCCATGAGTACGCGATACGCCTCGGTCAATTCGGCGGCGCGATCGGCCGCCATCCGTTGGAACTCGACGCCGAGATGCTGGACCTTGTCCGGATGATACCGGGCGATCTCCTGCCGGAACGCACGCTTGATTTCTTCCGGCGACGCCGTCGGATCGATGCCCAGGAGCTCGTAATGGGTCTTCAACGATTCTGGTTCTTGAACTCGGCGACGTTCGACGGCGGCAGCTCGAGCGGCCGCCGTTGGTCCCGCCCCTTCTTCCCGCTCTTCCCCGCGGTGTTCCTGGCGCAGTACGGACAGTACTGCCAGCCCGACTGCATCGCGCGGCCGCAGGCCGGACAGGCCATGCTCAGACGATGACCGCATTGCGGGCAGGCCACGAAGTCGACGGCGACGGCGCCGCCGCAGCCGGGGCACAGCATCCGCATCTCGCGCACCTCGGTGACGACCCGCAGCAGCTCCTCGGCGGTCGTGATCCCGGCCTTGATCTTCGAGAGGCCGTCCTCGCCGAGCGCGATCAGGCCGGCGGAGACGGCCGCGTCGCGGATCATTTCTTCGCCCGCGTTCTGCGCGACCAGACGTCGAATCTTCTCCGTGACCCGCATCACCTCGTAGATCGCGATGCGGCCGTTGTAGCCGGTGTGGTTGCACTCCTCGCATCCCACGGCACGGTGGAACACGAAGTGCGCCGCATCCGCGTCGGAGATGTTCAGGGCGCGCAGCACGTCGGGCTCGGGCGTGTATTGACGCCGGCACCCGGTGCACAACCGGCGCACGAGCCGCTGCGCGACGACGCCGATGAGCGACGACGCGATCACGTACGGCTCCAGCCCCATGTCCATGA
Organism: Acidobacteriota bacterium; assembly: GCA_003223835.1. GTDB lineage: Bacteria > Acidobacteriota > Vicinamibacteria > Vicinamibacterales > 2-12-FULL-66-21 > Gp6-AA38. The sequence goes on from QHWR01000044.1 coordinate 1,378, forward strand.
GGCGCGTGACCGTCGACGGCGCGTTGTCGGTGTGCAGCGTCGAGAGCACGAGATGGCCCGTCTGCGCCGCCTGCATCGCGATCTTCGCCGTCTCGTGGTCGCGGATCTCGCCGACGAGGATGACGTCCGGATCCTGGCGCAGGATCGCGCGCAGCGCGTTCGCGAACGTCAGCTTCGCCTTCTCGTTGACCTGCGTCTGGTTGACGCCGGGGATCTGATACTCGATCGGATCTTCGATCGTGATGATGTTCGTGCGCCCCGACTTGATCGCGCTGATCGCCGAGCTGAGCGACGTCGTCTTGCCGCTGCCCGTCGGACCGACGACGAGGATCATGCCGTGCTGGTGCCGCAGGAAGAAGCGGAGCTCCTCCATGTTGGCCGCCGACAGGCCGAGCTCCTCGAGCGGCGGCGCGCCCTTGCGGTGATCCAGCACGCGGAGGACGACCTTCTCGCCGAAGAGCGTGCGCAGCGTGGAGACGCGGAAGTCCACGTCCTTGCCGTCTTCCGTTCGAACGCGCAGGCGGCCGTCCTGCGGCAGCCGTTTCTCCGCGATGTCCATCCCCGCCATGATCTTCAGCCGCGCGACGAGCCCTTCGTGGACCCACTTGGGCAGGTCCATTACTTCCTTCAACAGGCCGTCGAGACGATGGCGGACGAGGACGCCCTTTTCGGTGGGCTCGATGTGGACGTCGCTCGCGCGGCTCGTGATCGCGCTGTTCACGACGAGGTCGACGAGATCGATGATCGGCGCCGCGTCTCCGCCCTCGCGGTTCGCGACGCCTGGCGCTGTGGCGTGCTCGAACACGTCGTCGTCCGAGCGGCGCACGAGCGCGCCCGGCGGCGCGGCGCCGTCGGTCGCGCCCCTCGACGAACGCGTCCCGGCCGTCGTCGCGGTGGCGAGCCCCGCGGCAAGGCCGCCGACCGCGTACTTCGCGATCGCTTTGTCGGGGTAGCCGGTCTCGATCGCCTGAAGAATGTCGCTGCGCGTCGCCACGACCTGCTTGATCCGATAGCCGGTCTGGAACTCGAGATCCTGGACGAGGCTGAAGAGCAGCGGGTCGGACATGGCGACCGTGAGCAGGTTCTTTTCCAGCTTGACGGGCACGCACACGCGCTTGAGCGCGACGTCTTTCGGGATCAGGATGATCGCGGCGGGATCGGGCGGCTCGTCGCCCAGGCTGACGTACGGGAAGCCGAGTTGGTACGCGAGCGCCTTCGTGATCTGTTTTTCGGTCGCGAGGTTCAACCGAACGAGGACGGTCCCGACGCGTTCGCCGGTGCGTTTGTGCTCTGCCAGCGCGATCTGGAGGTCCGCCTCCGAGATCAGGCCGGCCTGGATCAAGCATTCGCCGATCTTTTTCCGCAACCCAATCCTCGCTGTCCGGATTCAGCGTCTCGTGCAGGGGCCCTGATTCTAGGGCGTTTCCCCGCGGCCCGCAATGTCCTCTTAACGGGACTTTGGTCGCACGACCCCCACGAGACGTCCGCCCAGACCGACACGAATCTGCACGCCGGATGGCTCCTGCAGCACGATTTCGCGCGGCTCGATCGCGGTGACGACCCGCGGACCCACCGTATCGCCCACCGCCACCACGCGTCCGTTGATGATGGCGAAACGGCGCTCGGCGGATACGAGAATCGTGTTGACCATCGGCACAGGGTCCGTCAATGGCTCCGGCGGCGCCGGTGCAACAGCGTGGGGTTTATCGGCGGGAGGTGCGGCCGACTTGACTGCGGGATTCGACGGGGTCGAAGACGCCGGCGGAGGGGTTGAAGGAACACGCGGAGGCGTCGAGGGGGGTTTTCCGGCGGTCGCGACGGACGGCGGCACGGCCGGCGAAGGATTCGCGCCAGGTTGCGGCGGTGTCGGCTGCGCCTTCGGTTGTGTTTGTGGCGGCGGGGTCGTCGGCTGCGCCGTCGCGACGGTCTGCGGCGGAGGAGCGGGACGCGGCGTCGATTGAACGGACGCGGGAGGTCGCGCCGACCACGACGCCGGCTTCGCGACGGGTGGACTCTGCGCGGCGTGCTGCTGCGCGTACAGATACCAGCCGCCGGCGACCGCGACGACGATCGCAGCGGCAGCAAGCGCGGCGCTGCGTGTGGTTCCCGCCCGGCGCGGCGCCAGGGCGGCCGCCGTCGCAAGCCGGAGCGCAGGCGCCAGTTCGCCGACGCGATCGCGGATCGCCGCCGGCGCCTCGAATCCGTCGAGCGAATCCAGCGTCTCCACCTCGACGTCCAGCTCCTCGATGAGCGGCATCGTCAGCGATCGCAGGTCGGGCAGGTTGCCGCACGTCACGATTGCGTCCACGCGGGCGTCGTGACTCGTCGTCGCGCTCGCGATCGCGCGCCGGATTTCGGGCGCGAGATGCGCGACGAGCGAGTACCGCTGCAGCAGCCGCGCCTGGCTGCCCACCGCGCCGAGCGACGAGTCCCACGTAAACAACCGCGAATACAGCGACTGGCCGCCGCGTGCCACGACGATCGCCACGGCGCTTCGATCGATCGCGAGCCACGCGATCGTCGCGTCGCCGGCCGACGGCCGGCGTTTGGCGAGCTCCGTCAACGCCTGACACGGATCGACCACGCGCTCGATGCGGAAACCGGCGGCCTTGATCGGCTGGAGGTGCGCGCGCAGGACGGGATCGGAAAGCCGCGAGCCGGCCGGCATTTCCCACAACACGACGCGCGCGCGCGCAGGAAATTTCCGCGCCGTGCGTAATTGTTTCAGAGCGGCGGGAAACGCCTCGCCGGCGAGCACGGTGCGATCGAACAGATCCGTGTTGTGCACACGAACGCCGCCGTGGTGCGCGCTCACGTCGGCCAGCAGGCACGCATCGCCCGCAAGTTCAATGGCGGTCACGCCGGCCATAACAGATCCGTGCGATCCAACTTCTCATTTACCCATGACGTCCGAAGCCCCGCAAGCTGAGCCATAATGACACGACCGCGTTACCATTGGTCGCCATGCGCGAGGATCCGGTCAACCTCACCGACGACGTCCGCAGCCGCGCCGCGGCGTTGATTCGCGAGCACGAGTCCGCGCTCGCCGCGCAGACGGCGTCCGTCCTCGCGGGCAGCGGCAGCCTCGACGGCCAGTCGTGGCGCGAGTGCGCCGACGCGCTCGTGCGCCTCCTCGCGACCGCCGTCGAGCACGACGGCATGGACGCGCAAGGTGCGGCGCTGCGCGATTTCCGGCGCTACTGCCCCCCGCTCACGACGGCCGATCTCGTCGACGCCCTCCAGCACGCCGAGCGCATCGTCCTCGACGCGTTGGCGGTCGACGATCGGCTCGGCGCCGCGTCGGATCCGTGGCCGGTTGTCGCGCACACCGTCCGCCGCGCGACGCTGCAAATCCTGGGCGCGTACGCCGACCAGCTCGGCGCGCGCGAGGTCAACACCGTCGTCCGCGACAGTCTGACGACCCTCATCGCCCCGCCGGTGTTCGAGCTGGCGGTGTTGCAGGAAGCGCAGCGCGCGATCCGTCACGAACATGCGCTCACGGTGATCCTGTTCGACGTCGATGACCTCGCGGCCTTCAACCGCGGGCATGGGTGGGGCGCGGGCGATCGGCTGCTCGAGCGGCTCGGGATCTCGGCGCGGCGATACTTCCGCACGCACGACTGGATCGCGCGCTACGGCGACGACGGGATCGCCGTCCTCCTGCCCGAGACGACGCTCGATCAGGCCGCGTCGATCGCGTCGGGATTCTGCGAGATGGTGCAGCAGCGGCTCGTGCTCGTAGATCACAAGACGGACACGGCGACGCCGGTCAGCGTCAGCGCGGCGGTGGTCGGCGCCGATCGCGTTGACGTCCATATCGACGCGAGCCGCATCCTTGCGGAAGCCGCCGCCGCCGTCACGCGCGCGAAGATGAACGGCGGCAATCGTATCGAGCGCGTGCCGCTGCCGCCGTCCAGGGAACGTTAGCCCTCTTTCTCTTCGTATTCCGTTTTCAGCCGCGCGACGACCGTCGGATCGGCCAGCGTCGTCGTGTCGCCGAGCGCTTTTCCTTCCGCGATGTCGCGCAGGAGCCGGCGCATGATTTTTCCCGAACGGGTCTTCGGCAGATCCGCCGCGAACAGGATCTGATCGGGACGCGCGATCGCGCCGATCTTCCGGACGACGTGTTCCTTCAGTTCGTCGGCGAGCGCGTCGGACGGTTTCGTGCCTTCCTTCACGGTGACGAACGCGGCGACGGCCTGTCCCTTGATCTCGTGCGGCTTGCCGACGACGGCGGCTTCGGCGACCTTGGGGTGATCGACGAGCGCGCTTTCGACCTCCATCGTGCCGAGCCGGTGTCCCGCCACGTTCAGGACGTCATCGACGCGGCCGAGCAGCCAGTAGTAGCCGTCCTCGTCGAGCCGCGCGCCGTCCCCGGTGAAGTACGTCCCGTCGGTCCAGCGGCTCCAATACTGCGTCACGTATCGATCCGGATCGCCGTAGATGCCGCGCAGCATCGCGGGCCACGGCCGTGTCAGCGTCAGGAGACCGCCGCCCTGTTCGACGCGTTTGCCCGGCGCGTCACGCACTTCCGCGAAGATGCCGGGAAACGGCTTCGTCGCCGATCCCGGTTTCAGGTTCGTGATGCCGGGCAGCGGCGTGATCATGATCATGCCGGTCTCGGTCTGCCACCACGTATCGACAACGGGACAGCGCTCGCGGCCGATGTTCGTGCGGTACCACACCCACGCTTCGGGATTGATCGGCTCGCCGACCGATCCGAGGAGCCGCAGCGACCCGAGGTCATGTTTCGCCGGCCACTCGGTGCCCCATCGCATGAACGCGCGAATCGCGGTCGGCGCGGTGTAGAGGATCGTGACGCCGTGGCGCTCGATGATGTCCCAGAAACGATCCTTCTGCGGCCAGTCGGGCGCGCCTTCGTACATCAGCACCGTTGCGCCGTTGGCGAGCGGCCCGTAGACGACGTAGCTGTGGCCCGTCACCCAGCCGATGTCGGCCGTGCACCAGTAGACGTCGTCTTCTTTCAGATCGAAGACCCATTTCGCCGTCGCGTACGTGCCGACCAGATATCCCGCCGTCGTGTGGACGATGCCCTTCGGCTTACCCGTCGTACCGGACGTGTACAGGATGTAGAGCATGTCCTCCGCATCCATCGCTTCCGGCTCGCACGACGACGACGCGTGCTGCATGAGGCGGTGATACCAGTGGTCCACACCTTCGCGGATCTCGACGGGAATCGGCGCGCCCGCCTGGCGCTGGACGACGACGACGTTCTTGATCGACGGCGTCTCGCGCAGCGCCTCGTCGGCCATCTGCTTCAGCGGGACGATCTGCCCGCGGCGGTAGCCGCCGTCCGCGGTGACGAGCAGCACGGCCTGCGCGTCGTTGATCCGATCGCGCAGCGACTCGGCGCTGAAACCGCCGAACACGACGCTGTGGATCGCGCCGATGCGCGCGCACGCCAGCATCGCGATCGCCAGCTCGGGGATCAACGGAAGATACAGCGCGACACGGTCGCCGCGCTTCACGCCAAGCGACTTGAGCACGCTGGCGAACGTGCTCACCTGCCGGTAGAGATCCCAGTACGTCAGCGTCCGCCGATCGCCGGGCTCTCCTTCCCAGATGAGCGCCGCTTTGTTCCGCCGCGCGGTCCGCGTGTGGCGGTCGACGCAGTTGACCGACGCGTTCAGCTGGCCGCCGACGAACCACTTCGCGTACGGCGCCTTCCACTCGAGCACTGTGTCCCACGGCTTCGTCCACTGCAGCTCGCGCGCGAACCCCGACCAGAACGCTTCGGGGTCGGCCGCGGCGCGCGCATAAATCTCGTCGCCGGAGATGTTCGCGTTCGCACGCCACGCGTCGCTCGGGGGAAAGCGGCGTTCTTCTTTGAGGAGGGCGTCGATTTCGGTCATAGACAGCTGCCAGCTACCAGCTACTTCATCCGCTTTTCCAGCGTCGCTATCCGCGCCCGCACGTCCGAGGTGCGGTCCACGTAATCGGCGCCGGCGTACTGCAGGAAGGCGCGATAGTGCTCCAGCGCGCGGGCGGCCTCGCCGGCCTGCTCGTACTGTACCGCGAGATTGTAATGCGCGGCGGCGCTGCGCGGGTCAACCGTGAGCGCACGGACAAGCAGGCCGCGGGCGTCCGACGTCTGGCCGGTCGCCTTCTGTGCGAGCGCCAGGTTGACCATCGCGTCCACGTTGCGGGGGTCGGCGTCGAGGGCGGCGTTGAACTCCGCGGCCGCGGCGTCGGGGTGGCCCTGCTGGAGGAACGTGACGCCGAGGTTGTTCATCGCCCGCACGTAGCGCGGCGTGATGAACAGCGCCCGCTGAAACTCGCGCACCGCATCGTCCAGCAACCCCTTCTCCTTGTAGAGAAGACCCAGGTTGTTGTGCGCCTCCGCGTTCAGTTCGTTACGCTGCAGGACGGCGCGGTAGTGCAGGAGCGCGCGATCGAAATCGCCGGATAAAGTCGTCCGCGACGAGCGCGCTCGTACCCGCCGACGACGCTGGCGGCGTCGCTTGCGGGGGCTTCGCCGGCAGACGCTGTGGCGTCGGTCCGGCCTTCACCGGCGGCGAAACCGCCTGCGGCGGCGCTGAGCGCACCGACGCCGACGGCGGCGTCGGATTCGAGGAAACGCTCTTCGTCGGTGTGGCTGCGGGCCCGGCGTCGGGCTGTCGCTGGAACGGCGGCGGCGGCGTCTGCTTCGGTGGCGCGGTCACGATCGGCGGCGGCGGAACGGGACGCGGCGCGGGCACGGACGTGGACGGCGGCACTCTCGGCGCTGACGGCGTGGGCGCCGACGCCGCAGTTTTCGGCGGGGACGTTGGCGGCGGCACGGACTTCGGGTTTGACGGCGGAGCGGAGCTGGACGTCGCGGGCGGAGTGCCTGGAACGATTGCCGTGGAACCTGGCAGGGAGGGCGACGTCGTCTTCGGCGGCGACGGAGATGGCGGGACGTTCGATCGTGACGGCGGCGCCGCGGATCCGTTCGCCGCGGTGGTCGTGACGGGGGCGGGACGGTGCGGGTGGGTCGGCGGCGGCGGACCCGCCCACCACGTCCACGCGTAGTAGCCCCCGGCGAGCAGGCCGATCACGATCACGATGCGGATGACGAACCGATCGATGCGCCCGGGCCGCCTGGTCGAATAGCCAAGCGTCGCGAGAACCGCGTCGGTCTGGGGCGACGACCGGTTCGCGGGACGCGACGCGTCTGCGGGATTGCGCCCGCGGCGCAGCGTGTCGTGGAGACGGCTCAATGTTGAATCAGGCGCCAGGCGACGACCGCGCCTGCTCCTAATAATGACGCAAGTCCGGCCCCCGCGACCAATGCGGCCGCTCGTTGCCGGAACCACGCGGCGACGCTCAGGCGCGTCACCTTGAGGTCCAGAGATTCGGCGCCGTGGCGGACGTGTTTCGGCAGGATGCGGGTGAGCCGCTCGGAGAATCCGCCGAGCAGCGCGCGATCGCAGACGAGGTTGATCAGCCGCGGGATGCCGCGCGTGTATCGGTAGACACGGTCGAGCGCCCGCGGCGCGAAGGTGACCGCCGCGCCGCCGCCGGCGATCGTCAGCCGGTGCATGACATACGCGCCGGTCTCCTCGCGCGAGAGCGGCTTCAGCTCGTAGCGGATCGACACCCGCTGGTCGAGCTGGCGCAGCTCCGGTTTCTTCAGCAGGTGTTTCAGGTTCGGCTGTCCGACGAGCACGATTTGGAGCAGCTTCTCCTTATCGGTCTCGAGATTCGAGAGGATGCGGATCTGTTCGAGCACCTGCAGCGGGAGATTCTGCGCTTCGTCGATGATGAGCAGCGCGCCCGCGCGCAACGGCTGCAACGAGAGCAGGAACTCGTTGAGCGTGTCGATCAGGTCCTGCTTGGTGATCCGCGCGAGGCGCCCGCGCCTGATCTCGTCGCGCGACACGACGCCGAAGTCCTGCAGGATGATTCGCAGCAGATCTTCTTCCGACAGGAACGGGTTGAGCACGAGCGCGGTGAACGTCTTTCGATCGAGCTGCTCCAGCAGCGCCCGGCACAGCGTCGTCTTGCCGGTGCCGATGTCGCCGGTGATGACGACGAAGCCTTCGCGGCGGCGGATCGCGTACTGCAGCAGCTCGAAGGCGTTCGCGTGCGAGCTGCTCTTGAAGAGGTACTTCGGATCCGGCGTCAGGCTGAAAGGCTTCTCCGCGAAGCCGTAGTACTCTTCGTACATCGGATAGTCCTCTCTCATCGCGTCCTCTCCGCGGGAGGCGTGCCGGGCACGACGACCGTCGCGGTCATCAGGATCACCAGCTCGGTATAGACGGTCTGATGCTGCTGCGCGCCGAACAACCCGCCGAATCCCGACGCCGGCCGCGCCATCTGGCGCGTGCGCAGCAGCCCCGAGATCGCGACCGTGTCGCCGTCGAACACGCGCAGCACCGTGTCGGCCTCGGCGACATTGAGCAGCGGGGCGACGTCGCCCGTCGACGATCGCGTCTGGCCCGTGCGTTCGATCCACGACGGCGACACGCTCAACTGCACGACACCGTCGGATGAAATCTGCGGCACGACGGTCAGGGTGAGCCCTTCCGCGACGGGAACGGCCTCGGACTCGCGGCCGCCCTTCTCGCCCCGGATCGCGAACGACACGTCCTGCGACCCGAGACGCATGATCGCCGCCTCGTTGTTGAGCGCGAGCACTTCCGGCGCGGCAATCGTGCGCACGTCGCCCTGGGTCGCGAGCGCGGCCTCGAGCGCCGCCGGATCGCGCACCGGCATGCCCGCCGTCGCGACGGTCCCGGGAAGCACGCCCAGCTTTTCGCGCACGCTCCGCCAGTCGATCGCGTGGCCGTCATGGACGGTCACCTCGACGACTCGCGCCTGGAGCCGCACCTGGCGCAGGACGCGCAGATGCACGGCCTCGACGTACGCGCCGACGGTGTCGAGCCGATCCGCGTAATCGGTCACCTGCGCGAGACCCGCGCGCCGATCGACGTGCACGCGCCCCTCGCTCGACAGCAACGTCCGGATCCCGGCCGAGACGTCATCGAACACGTCGCCGGCGCCCGCGGACGACGTCAGCGACGACCCGTCGCCGCGGCGGCCCAGGCTCGCGTCCGTCTGGATCGTGCGTCGCGTCGCGCGCTGCACGTTCAGAAAATTCAAATCGAAGAAGCGCGTGTCGGTCCGCCGGCGAAAGACGCGAATGATGGAACCATCAACCGCGTAGTCCATCCCGCGCGGCAGCAAGACGGCGTCGAATGCCTGCCGGAGCGTGACGTCCTTCAACTCGCCGACGAACGTGCCCTCGACGTCCGGGGTCATCACGACGCTGAACGGCGTGCCGCGAACGAGCAGGAAGAGCAGCTCGCGCACTGCCATCGGCTCGGCGATCGACAGCGTCAGGCCCCGCGTCGTGTCGAGATCGCGCGAGCGATCCTCGAGGTGGGTGACCGGCAGCGGCGGCAACTGCCCCGACGGGGGAGGCTGTTGACTCGCCGGGACGACGGCCGCGCCGGAACCCGCGAGGCGAGCGACGGGCAAGTCGGGGGGCGTCCCCGGCGTCTGGGCCTGCCCCATCGACGGCGCCGCCGCGAGAAACAGGCCCGCCGCGCCGAGACCGAGCGCCGCCCGCGTTCGCACGTTAACTCCAGTTCATGGAATAGCTTGCCCAGCTTGCCCGCACCTCGCGTGGCCGCGCGCGATCGCCCAGCGCTGCACAGTTTTACTGATGGAAGTGTCGGCCGGAAGACGTGGAAGCGATAGCGTCAGGTGCCGGGGGCTGGGTGCAACGGAAGAGTGCTGCGGACGACGCGTGCGCGGTGCACCGTGCACCGGCTGCCCCCCAGCACCCTGTCTCAGCACCCAGCCCCCAGCACTTATTGGCGCGGGAGCACTTCGACCGTCCCCGGCGGCGGCGGAGGCGGCGGGAGATTTTTCTTGAAGATCGCGACGCCGAGCAGGCCGCCGAGCATCGCGAAGATGCCGCCGACGATGACGCCGAAGCAGAGACGCAACACAATCCGAATCGCGGTCGTCCCGCCCGAGGACATGTTCTCGATCATCGTCCGCGTTTCAGCCGGGAAATCCGGATTGCTTTCGATGATGCGCTGCATCATCCGCTGCATGTACGGCCCCATCATCGCGTCCATCGGGATCGAGATGATGGTCCCGATGATCCCGCCGAAGACGCCGGCGAGCAGCCCGACGAGCGCGCCGTCCGCCGCGGTCACCTGATACGGATGGTTCTGCTGCATCAGGTACACGGCGAGCATGCCGCCGCCGAGCACCCAGAGACAGCAGCAGTTGCCGATGTTGATCACCGGCAGCGCGGACAGGACTCCGATGAACAGCCCGCCGTAGAACGCAGGCTGCAACCGCGGCGGCGCAGGAATGATCTGCATCAGTCGTAATACTCCAAGCCAAGGTGCGTGATGAGCTCTTCACCGCGCATGTAGCGCAGCGTGTTCTTGAGCTTCATCAACTGGATGAACAAATCGTGCTCGGGGTAGAGACCGGGTGCGTGCATCGGACTCTTGAAATAGAACGACAGCCACTCCTGGATGCCCGACATGCCGGTGCGCTTCGCCAGATCCAGGAACAGCGCGACGTCGAGGACGATCGGCGCCGCCAGGATGCTGTCGCGGCACAGAAAGTTGATCTTCAACTGCATCGGGTAGCCGAGCCACCCGAAGATGTCGATGTTGTCCCAACCTTCTTTATTGTCGCCGCGCGGAGGATAGTAATTGATACGGACGACGTGGCAAAGCTTTTCGTACAGATCGGGGTAGAGGTTCGGTTGAAGGATGTAATCGAGGACGGACTTCTTGCTCTCCTCTTTCGTTTTGAAGGATTCGGGGTCGTCGAGCACTTCTCCGTCGCGGTTGCCGAGAATGTTGGTCGAATACCAGCCTTCGACGCCAATCAGGCGTGACTTCAACCCGGGGGCGATGATGGTCTTGATCAGGGTCTGCCCCGTCTTGAGGTCCTTGCCGGCCACCGGCGATCCATGCTGCTGCGCGAGCTGCAGCAGCGCCGGGATGTCGGCGCTCAGATTCGGCGCCGCGTTCGCGTACGGAATCCCTTCCTTCAGCGCCGCGTACGCGTAAACCATGCTCGACGGGATCGCGTCGTCGTTCGTCTCCAGCGCTTTCTCGAACGCGTCGATGCTGGCGTGCGCCGGCGTTTCCGTCATGTAGATCTCGGTGCTGCCGCACCAGATCAACACGAGGCGATTCAGACCGCGCTCCTTCTTGAAGCGGCGGATATCTTCGCGGACCTGCTCCGCGAGCTCGCGCTTGTTCTTCCCTTTCTTGACGTTCGGACCGTCGAGCCGCTTCACGTACTTGCGATCGAACACGGCGGGCCAGGGCCGGATCTCTTCCAGCTCCGGCTTGATCTTGTCGAGCAGCGCCGCGTCGAGGACGCCGGCGGTTTTCGCGGCCTCATAGCAGTTCTCGTCGAAGATGTCCCAGCCGCCGAACGCGACGTCGTCGAGCGAGGCGAGCGGAACGAAATCGTGGATGGCGGGCGATCGTCCCTCCGTGCGTTTGCCGAGCCGGATGGTGCCCATCTGCGTCAGCGATCCGATCGGCTTCGCCAGGCCGCGCCGCACCGCGATGACCCCGGCGATCGTCGTCGTGCTGACGGCGCCGAGCCCCACGAGCATCACGCCCAGTTTCCCTTCAGCGTTCTCGATTTTCAGCGGATTTTTCACAACCGCTGACTATATCATCGGACCGAGCGTATGCCCTGGTTCCGCAAAACGGCGCCCGCGGATCCACTCGCGGTCAGCATGACCGGCGTGAAGCTCGGCGATCGAGTGCTCGTGATCGGCGCGGGCGATCCCGCGCTCATCGCGGCGCTCGGCGCAAAGGCGGGACTGACGGGGACGACGTGCGGCGTGGACAGCGACGAATCACGCGTCGAACACGCGCGACACGCCGTCGAGCGCGAGGGCGTGCTCGCCGATTTCACCCGCGCGCCGCTCTCGATGCTTCCGTACGACGACGCCAGCTTCGACATCGTCGTCATCCGCGACGCGCTGCCGTCGCTCGCGCCGGAGGATCGCATGCGCTGCCTGCGCGAAACGCGACGCGTGCTGCGAACCGGCGGACGCGTGATGGTGATCGAAACCGCCGCGCGCGCGGGCATCGCCGTGCTGATCAGCCGCCGCACGATGAACGAGCAGTACGTGAAGACCGGCGGCGCGAAGCGCGCGCTCGAAGCGGAGCGCTTCCTCGCCGTGCGCGTGCTCGCGGAGCGCGAAGGGCTCGTGTTCGTCGAAGGGGCCAAACGCTAATGTCGATTGGCGACTGAAGACTGAGGATTGAACGGATTGCCGAGTGGAGGCTGATGACTCACGAATTGCCGACTGGCGATTGACGCAGCGGCGATTGCCGATTTCTGACCGTCTCGATCGCCAATCTCCAATCGACAATCCGTGTATCGGCGGTCGCCAGTCGCCAATTGACTAGCGCGCGCACGTCAGATGACGTCCGCCGTCGATCGCAATCGTCTCGCCGGTGATCCATCCCGCGCGATCCGACGCGAGGAACACGATCAGCTCGGCGATCTCGTCTGCCTGTCCGGGGCGGCCGAGGGGATGCGTTCCTTTCGAGCGTTCGAGGAACGCGCCGTACGCCTCTTCCGCCATCCCCGATCGGCGGTGCAGGTTCGTCACGGTCACGCCGGGATTGACGGCGTTCACGCGCACGCCCTTCGGCGCCATCTCCAGCGCGGCGCAGCGCGTGAGATGATCGACACCCGCCTTGCTCACGCAGTACGCGAGCACGCCCGAAAACGATCGCAATCCGTTCACGCTCGAGACGTTGACGACGGAGCCGCGCGCCGCCGTGAGGTGCGGCGCGGCCGCGCGCATCAGCCGGAATGGCGCGCGCAGGTTGACGTCGAGCATCGCGTCCCATTGCTCGTCGGTCGTCGTCTCGATCGTGCCGGAGCCGATGATGCCGGCGGCATTGACTAACGCCGTGATTCCGCCGAAGGCCTCGACGGCCACCTGAACGATCCGCTCGGGCGAATCCGACGAGGTGACGTCCGACAGGAGCGCCTTGCATCGACCGCCCGCCGCATCCACCGCCTGGCCGACCTCGCGCAGCGCATCAGGGTCGCGTCCGACCGCCAGCACCGACGCCCCCTCTCGGCCGAACCGCAGGGCCGCGGCCCGGCCGATGCCGCTCGAGGCGCCCGTGACGATGACTGCCTGCATCCCCGCGTTGTAGCACAACTTGAACAGTGTCATTTGGCGAGCACAGCCCGGCCCGGGCCCTTCGCAA